>NZ_JBHVQT010000010.1:24497-417765 GCF_042886315.1 Streptomyces sp. NPDC058001 | reverse complement strand
AGTTCTCAAGGAACGGACGCTTCCTTTGTACTCACCCTCTCGGGCTTTCCTCCGGGCTTCCCTTCGGTGTTTCCGACTCTATCAGACCCTTTCGGTCCTGATTCCCAGTCAGCGGGGTTCGTCTTCTCGGCTGTTGGGCCGTTCCGACGAGTGAGACTTTAGCGGAATCTCAGCTCCCGAGCTAATCGGGCTGCGTTCCTCGAACGCGGATTCCTCATTTCGCAAAAACGCAAGGAAACGAACCGACGACGGATCGTCGATCGCTAGTTGGTTGGTGCGGAATGACTGTCCGGGGACCGACCGGAGTCGGCGCTCACGTCGGACAGCCCGGAGAACATTACGTAGGCGAGGGAAGTGTGTCAACTCGCTGCCGAGTCGGGCCCTCACGCGTACTGTTGGCGGCGTGACTACGCATGCGCACACCCAGCAGTGGTGGGCCGCCTGACAGGCGGCCGAGTTCACGCATGCGCTCAACGGCCGCCGCCCCGGCGGCCGTTTCTCGTTCTCCCCCTGGAGTCCCGGAGCCCGGTCGGCGGGTAGCGGCGGCCCGACCAGGAGGTGGAGAGATGACACGGGTCTTCAGTGGGATCAAGCCGACAGGGCATCTGACGCTGGGGAACTATCTGGGGGCCGTGCGACGGTGGGCCCAGGTCGATCAGTACCGCTCCGACTCACTGTTCTGCGTGGTCGATCTGCACGCCCTGACCGTGGATCACGATCCCGGGCGGGTGCTGCGGCTCAGTCGGCAGGCGGCGACGCTGCTGCTCGCGGCCGGCCTCGATCCCGAGCAGTGCACCGTGTTCGTGCAGAGCCATGTGGACGAGCACGCCCGGCTCTCCTATCTGCTGGAGTGCGTCGCGAACGACGGTGAGATGCGGCGGATGATCCAGTACAAGGAGAAGTCGGCGCGGGAGCGCGAGCGGGGCGGGAGTGTGCGGCTGTCGCTGCTGACGTATCCGGTGCTGATGGCGGCGGACATCCTGGCCTATGCGGCGGACGAGGTTCCGGTGGGGGACGACCAGACGCAGCATGTCGAGCTGACGCGGGATCTGGCGATCCGGTTCAACCAGCGGTACGGACATACGTTCGTGGTGCCGCGGGCCACGCATCCGGAGGTGGCGGCGCGGGTGATGGATCTTCAGCAGCCGAGGTCGAAGATGGGGCAAGTCCCACGAGAACGCCGCCGGGATCATCTATCTGCTGGACGAGCCGGACGTGGTGCGCAAGAAGATCATGCGGGCCGTGACGGACAGCGGGCAGGAGGTCGTGTACGACCCGGAGGCCAAGCCCGGAGTCTCGAATCTGCTGGAGATCCTTGCCGCGTGCGAGGCGGCCCGGAACTCGGGTGCGTCAGGTGGGAACCCCGAGGACCTGAGCGGTGTACTCACTACGTACGGGGCTTTGAAGAAGGACACCGCCGACGCCGTGGTGGAGCTGCTGAGGCCCGTGCAGCAGAGGCACAAGGAACTGGTCGCTGATCCCGCGTATGTGGAGGAGGTGTTGCGGCGGGGAGCGGAGAAGGCCAGGGCGATGGCCAGACCTATGGTCGACGCTGCCTACCGAACGATCGGTCTTCTCCCGCCTGCCTGAAGGAGGCGCGGTAGGAGCGGGGGCTGGTGGCGAGGCGCGATGCGAAGTGCTGACGCATCGTGACCTCGCTGCCGAAGCCCGTGCGGTGGGCGATCTCGGGCATGGGGAGGTCGGTGCGTTCGAGAAGTTTCTGGGCTGCGGCGATGCGCTGGTCGAGGAGCCAGCGGAGAGGGGTGGTGCCGGTCGCGGAGGTGAAGTGACGGGCGAAGGAGCGCGGTGACATGCCGGCCCGGTGGGCGAGGTCGGCGACGGTGAGCGGTTCATGGAGGTGATGGATGGCGTATGCGCGGACGGAGGCGAGGGCATCGGCGTCGCGGTCGGCGCGGGGTGTGGGGTGCTCGATGAACTGAGCCTGGGTTCCGGTGCGGAAGGGGGCGGTGACCATCGATCGGGCGATGGCCGCGGCTGCCTCGGCTCCGTGGCTCAGTCGGACCAGGTGCAGGCACAGGTCGATGCCGGCAGCGGTGCCCGCGGCGGTCCAGATATTGGCGTCCTCGAAGAACAGGGCGTCGGGTTCGACGGTGACGAGGGGGTGATGGGCGCGGAAGAGATCGACGAGGTTCCAGTGCGTGATGGCGCGGCGGCCGTCCAGTAGGCCGGCCTGGGCGAGCGTGAAGGCGCCGCCGCAGAGGGCCGCGATCGTGGTGCCGCGTGCGTGGGCGCGGCGGAGTGCCGCGAGTACCGGTTCCGGTGCGGGCGTGAGGTGGTCGTCGAGACCGGGGACGACGACCAGGTCGGCGCGGGACAGCCAGCTGAGAGTGCGATCGGGGGTGAGGGTGAGGGAGCCGCGCATGGGGACGGGCGCGGGGTCGGTGGCGACTCGCCGCAGGTCGAATGCGGGTACGTCACGGTCGGTGCGGTCGGTGCCCCAGACCTCCGTGATGACGGAGACATCGAAGGCGCGGATGCCGGGGAAGGCGAGGAGGGCGATGCGTTGGGGGGCGGGAGTGCCCTCGGCGCGGGGGGCTTCAGCACGGGGGTTCCCCGTGGGTGCCGCCTCGGCGGAGGTGCCCTCCGCGCGGGCCTCGGTCGTGCGGGTCTCAGCTGTGCCGATCTCGGCTGGGGAGGGCTCGGCGAGCGGGGGCTCGGCGGTGAGGGTAGGTGGCGTCAGTGGGGCGGGCACGGTGGCAGTAAACCATCGATCGCTGACTTTTGTGGCTCTGGGGTGCGGTGCTGCGGGGCGGCAGGATCGTCCGTATGGAGATCACAGGAAATGCGGCACTGATCGTGGTGGACGTGCAGAAGGGCTTCGAGGAGCCGGGCTTCTGGGGGCCTCGGAACAATCCGGAGGCCGACGACAACATCGCCTCGCTGATCGATACCTGGCAGGCGACGGGACGGCCGGTCGTGTTCGTACGGAATGACTCGGTGTCGTCCGGGTCCCCGTTGCGGCGGGGGCAGGAGGGCAATGACCTCAAGGAGTACGTCGAGGAGCGGCGTGGGAAAGGGGACGCGGCGGAGCTGTATGTGACGAAGAGTGTGAACTCGGCCTTCTACGGGACGCCGGATCTGGACGCCTGGCTCGAGGAGGCGGGGATCTCGCAGATCGTCGTGACCGGGATCCAGACGAACCAGTGCGCGGAGACGACGGCGCGGATGGGCGGGAATCTGGGGTACGACGTGGTGTTCGCGTGGGATGCGACGTACACGTTCGATCTGGAGGGGCCGTTCGGCTGGCGGCTGAGTGCGGAGGAGTTGGCGCGGGCCACGGCGGTGTCGCTGCACGGTGGGGGTTTCGCGAGGGTGGTCAGGACGGAGGAGGTGCTTGCGGGCGCGGCCGGGGCATAGCCGGGGCGTAGCCGGGATCGGGTCAGGGTGGCTGGGCACCCGGTGCGGGTGGGCGGGGTGTCCGGTCAGGTCGGGGGCTGGGTGTGGATCAGGGTTTCGCCGGTCGGGGTGCGGTAGTAGAGGACCGAGCGGCCGGTGCGGCGGCGGGCTATGAGGTGGGCGTCGTGCAGGACCTTGAGGTGGCGGCCGACCGAGCCGAGGCCCTGGCCGGTGAGGGCGACGAGTTGGGTGGTGCTCTTCGGGGCGTCGAGGAGGGCGAGGACGGCGGCGCGGCCGGGGCCGAGGAGGCGGCGCAGGCTCTCGGGTGCGGAGGTGGTGGGGGTGAGGGGGTCGGCGAGGGCGCCTGAGCAGGGGTAGACCACGGCGTGGCGTCGGCCGGAGTCCCAGGAGACCCAGCCGTGGGGTGGGGTGACGGGGACGAAGAAGAGTTGGGAGCCGGTGAGGTCGCGGGGCGGGTACTCGTGGGCGTTGACCTGGAGGCGGCTTTCGCCGAGCCAGCGCATGCCGGGGCGCATTCCACCGATGGCGGCGGCCCAGCCGCCCTGGGACAGGTGCTGGATGCGGGCGACGACGTCGGCTTCGAGGATGCGGCGGCGGCGTGGCCAGTAGGGGAGGACGGTTTCGGTCCAGACCCAGTCGAGGAGGTCGGCGGTGCGTTCGGGCAGGTCGGTGCGGTGGAGGCGGGCCGGGAGTGGGCCGGCGAGGGAGACGGTGAGGTGGGTGCGGGCAGCTTCGGGGGGTGTGGCGCGGACGGCGGCGAGTTCGTCGTGGAAGGTGGGGTCGCCGATGCCGGTGGGGGTGGGGGTGAGGAAGTCGGCGAGCCAGGAGTGGCCGAGGGCGGAGCGGATGAGGAGGGCGGTGACGGGGTCGGCGGCGAGGCGGTCGCGGTAGGCGGGGCGGTGGGTGGTGAACCAGGTGTGGTCGCCGGGGTGGGACGGTTCGCCGCGTTCGAGGGCGATGAGGGCGGAGGTGGCCTCGGCGAGGGGGGAGAGGACGAAGCGGCTGCTCGCGAGGGTGTCCGCGGTGATCTGCCACCAGCCCATGATTTCGCCTCCTCGCGAAACAGTAACGCTCTCGGGGTGGGCGGCTGAGACTCCGGCCATGCGGACGTATCGGGAGTTGTTCGGGGCGCCGGAGTTCAGGCCGTTGTTCCTGACGAGCACGTTGAAGGTCGCGGCGTCGACGGTGAGTGGGCTGGCGTTGGGGACGCTGGTGTACGGGGCGACGGGGTCGCCGTTGTTGGCGGCGCTGAGCATGTTCGGGCCGTCGTTGGCGCAGGTGGTGGGGGCGACGCTGTTGTTGTCGGCGGCGGACCGGTTGGCACCGCGGGCGGCGTTGACGGGGCTCGGGTTGCTGTTCGGGGTGGGGACGGCGGCGCAGGCGGTGCCGGGGCTGCCGGTGTGGGGGGTGTTCGCGATCGTGCTGACGTTGGGGGTCGCGGCGTCGGTGGGGGGTGGGGTGACGTATGGGCTGCTGAACGAGATCCTCGCGCGCGAGGGGTTTCTGCTCGGGCGGTCGGTGATGAACATGTCGGTCGGGCTGATGCAGGTGTGCGGGTATGCGGTGGGCGGTGTGCTGGTGAGCGCGCTGTCGCCGCGCGGTGGGCTGATGGTGGGGGCCGTGCTGTATCTGGGGTCGGCGGTGGTGGCGCGGTGCGGGCTGAGCGCGCGGACGGCGAGGGCGGTGGGGCGGGTGTCGGCGCGGGAGAGTTGGCGGGGCAATGTGGTGCTGTTGTCGTCGCGGCCTCGGCGGTACGTGTATCTCGCGTTGTGGGTGCCGAATGGGCTGATCGTGGGGTGCGAGTCGATGTTCGTGCCGTACTCGCCGGAGCATGCGGGGTTGTTGTTCGCGTTCGCGGCGCTGGGGATGCTGGTCGGGGACACGGTGGCGGGACGGTTCGTACCGCAGGGGTGGCGGCGGCGGCTGGACGCGCCGTTGCGGTTGTTGCTGGCGGCGCCATATCTGGTGTTCGCGCTGGACCCGGGGTTGTCGGTGGCGGCGGTGGCGGTGACGCTCGCGTCGATCGGGTTCGCGGCGACGCTGTTGCTCCAGGACCGGTTGATGGCGCTGACGCCGGACGAGTTGAGCGGCCATGCGCTGGGGCTGCACTCGGCCGGGATGCTCACGATGCAGGGAGTGGGCGCGGCGCTGGCAGGCACGGTGGCCCAGGTGACGTCACCGGCGACGGCGATGGCGGTGATGGCGGGGCTTTCGGTGGCGGTGACCGTGGTGTTGGCACGAGGGCTCCGGAACCCGAGTCCGCACCCCAATCCGAGTCCGAACCCCAACCCCAACCCCAACCCGAAGCCGAAGCCGAACCCGAGTACGCCCTTGCCCGCGCCGACGCCCCCGACCGCGACGCCCCCCGCAACGCCGCCGACCGCGCCCTGAACCTCCCCCTCCCCCGTGCCGAGTAGTTCGAAGCGCCTGGTACTTTGCTATGCATGGAACGCGGTAAGGCAAGTCGCCAGGCGCCGGAGAAGGTCGAGAGCCAGCTCCGTAAAGGGGTTCTGGAGTACTGCGTCCTGGCTCTGATGCGTGACGGGCCCCGGTACGGGGTCGAGCTGCTGAGTGAGTTGCAGGACACCGGCGCCCTGGCGACCAGTCAGGGGACGGTCTACCCACTGCTGTCACGGTTGCGGCGGGACGACCTCGTCGTCACCACCTGGCGGGAGTCCGTATCCGGTCCGCCGCGGCGGTACTACGAACTGACGGAGGCCGGGCATGCGGCGCTCAGGGAGTTCGCCGGGATATGGCCGGGGTTCCGTGACGCCGTCGACCGCCTCGTCACACCGCGCGGCGGGCATCAGGACCATGATCCATCTGGAAAGGCACAGCCATGAAGACCGACGACACCCTCGTCCGGGACTATCTCGCCGTGGTCGAGCGTGAGAGTTCGGCGCTGCCGCCGGCCGCCCGTCAGGAACTCATCGCCGATCTGGGTGAACACATCGAGGTCGCGCTCGCCGAACGGCCCGGCAGTGTCCGCGAGATCCTTCAGGAGGTGGGCGACCCCCGTACGATCGCCGCCACCGCGCTCCAGGAACTCGGCGACACCCCCGGCACCCGGATACGCAAGCCGCGCCGGCGCCGCTCCCCCGCGTGGCTGCCGATCGCGCTCCTGTTGGTCGGCATGGTGCTGCCTTATGCGGGGAGCATCTGGGCCCTTCTCTCACTCGCCCTGCGGATCACGGCCGTCGTGATGGTGTGCCGTTCCGCCCACTGGACGGCGGCCCGGAAGTGGATCGGCCTCACGCTGACCGTTTTCGTCCCCGTGGTCGCCCATGTCACGTGGTACGCGGTCTTCATCGCCCCCGCCGACAGCGCTCCGCCCGGCGTGTTGCGGTGGACGGCCGTCGCCCTGGTGTTCGTGCTGACGGTGGTCGGCTGCGGGTGGCTGTGGCGCACCAAGCGCGCCTGAGCAACCCCCTTACGCTGATGATCAGTTGCTGATCAGTTGGCGATCGGATGGTGATCAGCTGGTGCCGGAGGCCAGTTCCCTGCTGCGGTCGCGGGCCGCTTCGAGGGCGGCGATGAGGGCGGCGCGTACGCCGTGGTTCTCCAGTTCGCGGATGGCGTTGATCGTCGTGCCGGCCGGGGACGTGACGTTCTCGCGGAGTTTGACGGGGTGTTCGCCGCTGTCGCGGAGCATCACGGCGGCGCCGATCGCGGCCTGGACGATGAGTTCGTGGGCCTTGTCGCGGGGCAGACCCAGGAGGATTCCGGCGTCGGTCATGGCTTCGACCAGGTAGAAGAAGTAGGCGGGACCGGAGCCGGAGAGGGCGGTCGCCGCGTCCTGCTGGGTCTCCGGGACCCGGAGCGTCTTGCCGACCGCGCCGAAGATCTTCTCGGTGAGTTCGAGGTGCCGGGCGGTGGCGTGGCTGCCCGCCGAGATGACGGACATCGCCTCGTCGACCAGGGCGGGTGTGTTCGTCATGACGCGGACGACCGGTGTGCCGTCGGGCAGGTGTTCCTCGACGAACGTGGTGGGGATGCCGGCCGCGCCGCTGATGACCAGGCGGTCCACGGGGATGTGCGGGGCGAGTTCGTCCAGGAGTGAGCCCATGTCCTGCGGCTTGACCGTGAGGATCAGGGTGTCGGCGGTCTTCGCGGCCTCCGGGTTGGTCACGGGGGTGACGCCGTACCGGGTGCGGAGTTCCTCGGCGCGTTCCGCGCGGCGGGCCGTGACCAGCAGGTCGGCCGGCGCCCAGCCGCCCCTGATCATGCCGCTGAGCAGGGCTTCGCCGATCTTTCCGGTGCCGAGGACTGCGACTTTGTGGCTCAGGCTCATGAGCGGTGCCCTTCGGGCTTCGGGTTCGTGGTGCGTGGTACGTGGTGCGTGCGTGATCCGGTTTCCATCCTCGCAGAACTCCCGCCGACCCCCCGGACTCCCCGACTCCCGGCTACCTGGACTCCCCGGCGCCCTGGACTCCCCGACCCTCCGGACTCCCCGGCACCCTGGACCCGACCCCCCGACCCCCCTCGCCCCCCTCGGCCCCGGGCGCCCGGCCCCCGTACGTCTCTCAAGCCGTCCGGCGCCGTAGGGTCGCCGCGCCGAGGCCCAGGACAAGGAGCGCGCAGCCCGCCACGACCGCTACGTCGCGTACGAAATTGCCGGTGACGTCGGTGTGCTGGAGGACTTCGTTCATGCCGTCGACGGCGTACGACATGGGCAGGACGTTGGAGATGGCCTCAAGGATCGGTTGCATGTTCGGGCGGGCGGTGAACAGGCCGCACAGGAGCAGTTGGGGGAAGATCACCGCCGGCATGAACTGGACCGCCTGGAACTCGGAGGCCGCGAAGGCCGAGACGAACAGGCCGAGTGCCGTGCCGAGCAGGGCGTCGAGCAGGGCCACCAGCAGCAGGAGCCAGGTGGAGCCGGTGACGTCGAGGCCGAGGCCCCACACGGCGAGCGCGGTGGCGAGGACGGACTGGACGACGGCGACGGCGCCGAAGGCGAGGGCGTATCCGGCGATGAGGTCGGCCTTGCCGATGGGCAGGGCGAGGAGGCGTTCGAGGGTGCCGGATGTGCGTTCGCGGAGGGTCGCGATGGACGTGACCAGGAACATCGTGATCAGCGGGAAGATGCCGAGCAGCGAGGCCCCGATGGCGTCGAAGGTGCGGGCGCTGCCGTCGAAGACGTAGCGGAGCAGGAAGAGCATCAGGCACGGTACGAGGATCATCAGGGCGATGGACCGCGGGTCGTGGCGGAGCTGGCGCAGGACGCGGGCCGCCGTGGCGAGGGTGCGGGAGAGGTTCATCGGGCCGGCTCCTTGTCCTTGGCGGTGGTGCCGCCCGCTGTGCCTTCGGTGGTGGTGCCGCCCGCGGTGTCTTCGGTGGTGGTGCCGCTCGCTGTCATGGCGGCGGCCTCGTCCACGAGGCGCAGGAAGGCGTCCTCGACGGTCTCGGTGTCCATCCGGTGCCGCAGGGCGTCCGGGGTGTCGTCGGCGAGGATCTCGCCCTCGCGCATGAGGAGCAGGCGGTGGCAGCGTTCGGCCTCGTCCATGACATGCGAGGAGACCAGGATGGTGACCTCGCGGTCGGCGGCGAGCGCGTGGAAGAGGTTCCAGAGGTCGCGGCGGAGTACGGGGTCCAGGCCGACGGTCGGCTCATCCAGGACGAGCAGTTCGGGGGTGCCGAGAAGGGCGACGGCGAGCGATACGCGGCTGCGCTGGCCACCGGAGAGGTTGCCGGCGAGGGCGTCGGTGTGCGAGGTGAGGTCTACGTCGTCGATGGCGCGGGTGACGTGCTGACGGCGACGTTCCGCCGCCGGGCGGCCCGGGTCCAGGATCGCGGCGAAGTACTCCAGATTTTGACGCACCGTCAAGTCGTCGTAGACCGAGGGGGCTTGGGTCACGTATCCGACGCGGGAGCGGAGGGGTTTGGCTCCCGCCGGGTGACCCAGGACGTCCAGGGTGCCGGTGACCTTGGCCTGCGTGCCGACGATCGCGCGCATCAGGGTCGACTTGCCGCAGCCGGAGGGCCCGAGGAGACCGGTGATCTGCCCTCGGGGGACCGTGAACCCGATGTTCCGGAGGACAGTGCGGGTGCCTCTGACGACGGTGAGGTCGGCTGCGGTGACGCTGGCGCTCGCCTGTGCGGGTGGGGCGCCGTCGGGTGGGGTGCCCTGCGGGCGGCTCGCATAATTCATCATGTGATGAATAATCCTCCGGAGTGGGTCACGCGTCAACCGACCGCGCGCCACCAAGGGCGGGAAAGGGCACCTCCAGCAAGGGGCGTGGACGGTGTGCCGTACGGCGGGGGCGCGTCGGAAGGGATCGGGGCCGAGCCCCGCGCAGGGTGCGCGCCCTTGCCGTCTCCGCACTCCCGCCGTCACACATCCGCAACACCCCACCCCCGCCCCCCGCAACTCCCCTTGCCGACAATGGATTTCAGTGCCGTAACGTCCCCCACCGACCGGTACCCACGCACCCCCTACCCGGAGGTGCTCCCTCATGTGTGTCTCGTACGGGCGGATATCGTCCATGATTTCCGGCGACCTGGCCGCGTCCCTCGTCGTCTTTCTTGTCGCTCTGCCGCTCTGTGTCGGGGTCGCCGTGGCCTCCGGTGTGCCCGCCGAGTTGGGGCTGATCACCGGGATCGTCGGTGGGCTCGTCGCCGGTGCGTTGCCCGGCAGCAGCCTTCAGGTCAGCGGGCCCGCCGCCGGGCTGACGGTGCTCGTGTACGAGGCGGTGCGCACGTACGGCCTCGGTTCGCTCGGGCTGCTCGTGCTCGGCGCCGGTCTGGTGCAGGTCGCGCTCGGCGTGGCCCGGCTCGGCCGCTGGTTCCGTGCCGTGTCGGTCGCCGTCGTGCACGGCATGCTCGCCGGGATCGGCCTGGTCCTGGTCGCGGGCCAGGTGTACGCCATGGCCGACGCACCCGCGCCCGCGTCCGGCCTCGCGAAACTCACCGGTCTGCCCGGACTCGCGGGCCTCGCGGACCCCCTCGCCCTCGGCATCGGCTGCGGCACCGTCGCCGTACTGACCCTCTGGCCCCGGTGGCGCCGCGCCGCGCGACCGCTGCCCGCGCCGCTCGTCGCCGTCGGGCTCGCGTCCGCCGCGACCGCGCTGCTCGACCTGCCGGTACGCCGGATCGAGGTGGGGGCGCTGCTCGACGCCGTACGACTGCCGTCGGATCCCGGGCGGCTCACGGAAGTGGGCGTCATCGGCACGGTTCTCGCCTTCGCGCTGATCGCGTCCGCCGAGTCGCTGTTCAGCGCGGCGGCCGTCGACCGGCTGCACGACGGACCGCGTACCGACTACGACAGGGAACTCGTCGCCCAGGGCGCCGGCAACACCGTCTGCGGGCTGCTCGGCGCGCTGCCGATGACCGCGGTGATCGTGCGCAGCGCGGCCAACGTCCGCGCCGGCGCCCGTACCAAGGCGTCGCGGATCCTGCACGGGATGTGGCTGCTCCTGTTCGCCGCGCTGCTGCCCGCGCTGCTCGGCTTCATCCCCGTGGCCGCGCCGGCCGGGCTGCTGGTGCACGCGGGCTGCAAGCTCGTCCCCGTACGGGAGCTGAGGCCGCTGTGGCGGGCGCATCGCGGTGAGGCCGTGATCCTCGCGGTGACGGCCGGGGCGATCGTCGTCGGGAACCTGTTCGAAGGTGTCCTGATCGGGCTCGCGCTCGCCGTGGCCAAGACGGCGTGGGACATCAGCCATGTGCACGTCGAGACGGTGGACCGGGGCGCGGCGGGGCTCGTCGTACGGGTCACCGGCAACGCCACCTTCCTGCGGCTGCCCAAACTGCTCGACGCCCTGGAGTCCCTACCCGCCGACCGTGCCGTACGGCTGGACGTCGGCGGGTTGCGGCATGTGGACCACGCGTGCGAGGCGGCGCTTGAGCGGTGGGAGCTGGGTCGGCCGCCCATGGACAAGGCCGGCGACACAGCCACCGGTGCGGGCACGGCCACAGACATAGCCACAGGCACAGTCACAGGCACAGGCACAGGCACAGGCATAGCCACAGGCACAGGCGCGGACGAGGCCGCCGGTGGTCAGGACGGGCGGTGTGCCAGCAAGAGGTCGACCGTGTAGACCTCCTCCACCACCCCGTCCGGAAAGACCCGCGTCAGCTCCGCCCGCTCCTCGGCGAGGATGTCCGCCGTGCCCTCCTCGCCGAGGACCAGGAATGTCGAGCGGCTGCCCAGATTCGCCAGATGCGTGTCGAGCGGGACCCGGCGGCTCCAGGACACCTTGTGCCGTACGAAGTCCACTGCGCCGGACAGCCCATGGGTGCGTTCGGCGCTGCCGTGGGCGCCGGTGCCCGCGCCGAACCTCCGCTGGATACGGGCCTCCTGGGCGGCGATCCACGGAACGGCCCGGTCCGACACGTTCCACCACAGGGCGAGCGCGCCACCGGGCCGCAGCACCCGGACGGCCTCCGGAACGGAGCGTTCCGGGTCGGTCCAGTGCCAGGACTGGGCGTAGGTGAGGAAGTCGGCGGAGGCGTCCGCGATCGGCAGGGCGTTGCCGTCGCCGCGCACGATCGGCACGACGGGCAGGGCGCGGCGGAACTCGGCGGTCATGCCGTCGCCCGGCTCCACGGCGACGACCCGGGCCCCGCGCGCGTACAGCGCGGCGGTCGCGATCCCGGTGCCCGCGCCTACGTCGACCACGCGGGCGCCCTTCAGTGGACGGCCCGCGAGGTCCTCCACGGCGTCGAAGAGGGCGGGCGGGTACGAGGGGCGGTTGGCGGCGTACTGGGCGGCGGCGGCGTTGAACGAGTGGGCGCGGGACGTGGCGGTCATGCCGGCCATCCTCGCGGGCCCCACCACCGTGCGTCAGCCCTTGGGCCGCTTCCTGGCCGGGTTCCCGGTACGGCGGCTGCCGCGGCGCTCGTACTGGACCAGGGCCTCCTCGTACTCGGCGCGCCGCAGGCCCTCGCCCGGGGCCTCGACTAGGCAGCGCACGGAGTACGCGAGGAGGCTGCCGATGAACCCGAAGGCGAGCAGACCACGGAACGCGTCCTGCGCGTCCGGCTCGGGCCGCTTGACGAACCCCTGCCAGGTGCGGCGGAACGCGAGGGCGCCGCAGATCGCGAACATGACCACGGTCAGGACGCTCACGAAGGAACTGACCGCCGCGATCGTCAGCCCCTGGAAGGCGAACCGCAGGATCAGACAGCCCGCGACGGCCGCGAGCAGCGACACGGTGGCGGCGGCGGTGCGCCGGGCCGCGTAGCCGCCGTCGTGCCGCAGCCAGGTCGTGCCGAAGAAGCGGAGGGGTTCCGGCCGGGGGCCCGCCGGGGTGGCCGAAGGCGCGGGCGGGTCGGCGGCGCGGGCATCGTTGGTCGCGGGGGCAGCGGGGGTGGCCGGGGCGTCGGTGGGCCGTTCGCGGGTTCCGGAATGTTCGCTCACGCGTCGATTATCACCTCAGGTCCCGTACATCCGGAGCTGGCCCTACCGCCCCGGCGGTGCCCACCCCCCGGACCCGAACCGCTAGTTTGTTCAGAGCCGACGGCACGGAACGAAAGCGATGGGGGAGGTGGACGGCGGTGCAACTGCGGGGAGGGGACCCGGAATCGATCGGCGGCTACCCGCTGGAGAAACGACTCGGCGCGGGTGGGATGGGCACGGTCTATCTGGCGCGTACGGCGTCCGGACGGCCCGTCGCGATCAAGCTGATCCACCGGCAGTTCGCGGACGACGAGGAGTTCCGCATCCGCTTCCGGCAGGAGGTGTCGGCGGCCCGCCGGGTCAGCGGTGTGTTCACCGCGGCCGTGGTCGACGCCGATCCGGAGACCGACCACCCGTGGATGGCCACCGCGTACATCTCGGGTCCGACACTCGCGCAGCGGATCGCCGAGGCCGGCGCGCTGACCGGGGCCGAGCTGCGGACCCTCGCGATCGGGCTGGCCGAGGCGCTGCGTGAGATCCACCGCGCGGGCGTGGTGCACCGCGATCTGAAGCCGTCCAATGTCGTGCTCTCGCCGGACGGGCCGCGCGTCATCGACTTCGGCATCTCGCGCGCGGCGGGGCACCAGACGCTCACCATGACGGGCCGCGTGATAGGTACGCCACCGTTCATGTCGCCCGAGCAGTTGCAGTCACCGCGTGGCGTCGGGCCCCGGTCCGACGTGTTCTCGCTGGCGACGCTGCTGGTCTACGCGTCCACCGGGCAGGGCCCCTTCGACGCGGACAGCCCGTATATGACGGCGTATCAAGTCGTGCACGAGGCGCCGGAGTTGGGTGCCGTGCCGGAGATGCTGCGCGAGATCGTCGAACCCTGTCTGGCCAAGGACCCGGAGGGGCGGCCGTCCGCCGACGAGTTGCTGGCACAGCTGAGGGCCCTGCCGGAGGATCTCGGTCCGACCGCCGAGGAGTCCGGTACGGCGAAGGTCGACGAGGACACCTGTCCGGACGCGCGACCGGACTCGCAGCCGGACACGCCGGACACACGGCCGTCGGCGGAGGACACGGACCGGACCCACCACTCCGACTCCTCCTCCCGCTCCCGCGTGCCCGCGCTTCGGTCCCGGCTGCCCCGGCGCATCGCCCGCACCCGCCGCCGTACCGTCATGGCCGTCGTCGTCGCCGTGGCCGCCATCGTGGCCGGGGCCACCTTGATGAAGTCCGGTGGGGGCGCGGACGCGCAGGAGCCGATGGCCGACGACCGGACCACGTCGGACAGCCGGATCGCGACCCCGACCGGGGCCGCGCTGCCGGACGGGTTCCGGCCCTGGCTGCGGACCGTGCGCGGCGGGCAGGACATCGCCGACGAACTGCGCTGTGTGGCGCACGGCACCGCCGTGTACTGCGGAGGCGGCGGCGTCCTCGCCACCCGGCTGCGGACGTCGGACGGCACGGAGGTCTGGCGCCGCACCAGCCCCGGTGTGCCGATGCAGGGCGTGCACCTGGTGGGCGCCACCGAGGACGCGGTCGTCGGCTACCGGCTCCCCGCCGACAACTCCGACCGGTTCGAGATCGTGGGCCTCTCGGCCGACAAGGGCCGCGAGCGATGGAGCACCCGGGTCAACGGCCACGCGGCCGTCCTCACCGGGCAGTCCCTCTTCGCCGTCATGGCCGGCTCCACGGTTCTGTACGTGGACGCGGACCGGTCCCGGATCGAGGCCCGTTCCGCGCGCGACGGCACGGTGTTGTGGACGAGCCCCTTCCGTGCCGGTACGGAGTGCGTGCCGTTCATGGCGGGCGCCACCCCGTTCGCGATGTGCGCGCCCCGGACGGAGACCGACGCGAGCGAGGTCAGGAGCGCCACCGTGCACACGCTCGACCCGAAGACCGGCGCGCTCGGCGCCGCGATGGAGATCGGGGAGCGGGCGCAGCCCATGGGCACCGTCGCCGGGCGCCCGGTGCTGCTCCAGGAGCGCCGGGTGGGCGCGGGGTTCGACGGCTGGGCGAAGGTGATCCGGATCGACCCGGCGACCGGCCGCGTCACCGCGTTCCCGCTGAAGCGGTACTCCGGTACGACGGCGGGGTTCGCGGGCGGCACCCTGTACTTCACCGGGGCGACCGGCCGGGTCACCGCGGTCGACCCGGCGAACGGGAAGGAACGGTGGACCACGCAGACCGCCGCCGAGTCCGCGTCCGGGCCCGTCGCGGCGCACGGGGTCGTCTACTTCAGCTCCACGAGCGGGCGGGTCGCCGCACTCGACGCGCGCGACGGCACCCTGCTGTGGGGCACCGACCCGCGCGCGGACAGCGTCAGCGGGGAGGTGGCCGCCACCCCTCGGGTGACGATCGCGGGCCGTGCGCTGGTGGTCGCGGCGGGCGAGAACACGATGTTCTCCTTCGACACGGCCGAGCCGCCGAAGAGCGGTTGAGGGCCGACGAAGAGCAGCTGAGGGCCGCCTAGGACCTGCTGAGGGCCGCCGAGGACCGGCTGAGGTCCCGGCGGCCCGTGACGTTGTTGACGTGGTCCGGTGACGTTGTTGACGTGGTGACGACGGTCAGCAGCGCGGCGCCACGTATCCGTCGCTGCCGGTGCGGATGTAGGTGTCGGACACATAGCGGCCGGAGCCGATGCGGTCCCAGATGGCGGAGGTCCCCAGGGGGCCCGTGACGGACTGGCCCGAAGTCTGGCAGCCGATGCTCACCCGGGCACCGGCGGCGAGGCTGCCGACCTTGGCGTACTGGGTGCCGGGCCCTGAGCGGACATTGACGTCGGCGACGACCGGGTAGGTCGTCGCGGCGGCGGCCAGGGTGGTGACGTCGACGCCGACCGCGACCGGTCCGGCCTCGATGTCGATGTCCATGTCGATGTCGGTATTCGCCTCGGCCCGCGTCGTGGGCTCTGGTGCCGTGATGTTCTCGCTCATGGTTCTCTCCCCCCGTGGAGCGCGATGGGCGGGATCCGGCCAGTGGTACGGGTGCTCGTACGGGGCCGGAGTGCCGCCCGTTGTCTTTACTCACTCCATACGGACGCCCCCCATCGGCGAACAGTTGCACGATGAGGGGCGCGAAAAAGCCCGTATTTCCGGGGGTGCGGAGTCCGCTTCCGCCCGGCCGGGAGTATCAGCCGAGCTTGCTCACATCGCGCACCGCGCCCTTGTCGGCGCTCGTGGCCATCGCCGCGTACGCCCGCAGCGCGGCCGAGACCTTGCGGTCGCGGTTCTTCGGTTCGAACACACCGGCCAGCGCCGCGTGGCGCTCGGCGAGGGTCGCCTCGTCCACGAGGAGGTCGATCGTGCGGTTCGGGATGTCGATGCGGATACGGTCGCCGTCCTCGACGAGCGCGATCGTGCCGCCCGACGCGGCCTCCGGCGAGGCGTGCCCGATGGACAGGCCCGACGTTCCGCCGGAGAAACGGCCGTCGGTGATCAGCGCGCAGGACTTGCCGAGGCCGCGGCCCTTCAGGAACGACGTCGGGTAGAGCATCTCCTGCATACCTGGGCCGCCCTTGGGACCCTCGTAGCGGATGACGACGACGTCGCCGTGCGTGATCTCCTTGCGGAGGATCTTGTCGACGGCCTCCTCCTGGGATTCGCAGACCACGGCCGGACCCTCGAAGGTCCAGATCGACTCGTCGACGCCGGCCGTCTTCACGACACAGCCGTCGACGGCGAGATTGCCCTTGAGTACGGCCAGACCGCCGTCCTGCGAGTACGCGTGGGCGACGTCACGGATGCAGCCGTTCGCCGCGTCCGTGTCGAGGGTGTCCCAGCGCTCGGACTGCGAGAACGCCTGGGCGGAGCGGACACAGCCGGGGGCCGCGTGCCACAGCTCCACCGCGTCGTCCGCCGTGGAGCCGCTGCGGATGTCCCAGGCGTCCAGCCACTCCTTGATGGACGGCGCGTGGACGGTGTGCACGTCCTCGTTGAGCAGCCCGCCCCGGTACAGCTCCCCGAGGATCGCCGGGATGCCGCCCGCGCGGTGCACGTCCTCCATGTAGTACGTGGTCGTCGGCGCGACGTTCGGCGCGACCTTGGCCAGGCAGGGGACGCGGCGGGACACGGCGTCGATGTCGGTGAGGTCGTAGCCGACCTCGGCCTCCTGGGCGGCGGCCAGCAGGTGCAGGATCGTGTTCGTGGAGCCGCCCATGGCGATGTCGAGGGCCATGGCGTTCTCGAACGCGGCGTACGTCGCGATGTTGCGCGGTAGGACGGAGTCGTCGTCCTGCTCGTAGTACCGCTTCGTCAGCTCGACCACGGTGGCGCCGGCCCGCTCGTACAGCGCCTTGCGGGCGGTGTGGGTGGCGAGGACCGAGCCGTTGCCGGGGAGCGAGAGGCCGATGGCCTCGGTCAGGCAGTTCATCGAGTTGGCCGTGAACATGCCGGAACAGGAGCCGCAGGTCGGGCAGGCGTTCTCCTCGATACGGAGGATGTCCTCGTCCGACACGTTCTCGTTGACGGCGTCGCTGATCGCGTTGATCAGGTCCAGTTTGCGGACCGTGCCGTCGACCAGCGTGGTCTGACCGGCCTCCATCGGGCCGCCCGAGACGAAGATCGTGGGGATGTTGAGGCGGAGCGCCGCCATCAGCATGCCGGGGGTGATCTTGTCGCAGTTGGAGATGCAGATGAGGGCGTCCGCGCAGTGCGCCTCGACCATGTACTCGACCGAGTCCGCGATCAGGTCGCGGGACGGCAGTGAGTAGAGCATTCCGCCGTGGCCCATAGCGATGCCGTCGTCCACCGCGATGGTGTTGAACTCGCGCGGGACGGCACCGGCCGCCTTGATCGCCTCGCTGACGATCCGGCCGACCGGCTGGAGGTGGGTGTGGCCCGGCACGAACTCGGTGAAGGAGTTGGCGACCGCGATGATCGGCTTGCCGATGTCCTCACTGGCTACCCCGGACGCCCGCATCAGGGCGCGGGCGCCCGCCATGTTGCGGCCATGGGTGACTGTGCGAGACCTCAGCTCGGGCATCGTCGCTCGCTCCTTCGGGGCCGGCGCTCAGCCGCGCGGGTGAGCGGGGGCTTATGTGAGGTGGGAATGATGGATGAGACAAAACAACTTGTGCCGAGCGTACGCCCGTGGGGGGTGGGGGTGGGGCGAGGTCCGACATTTGGGATGACTGTCTCATGGGGGTCCTCCGGGGGTGGGAGGGGGTTCGGGGGTGGCGGGGTGGTTTGGGTGGAGGGCGAGTTTGTGGTGGGTGGGGGTGGGGCGGGGAGTTGACCCGGGCGGGGCGGGGGCGGGGCGGCGCGGTGGATGACCCTGCCGGGTCGGTGCCGGACGGGGACGGGGCGGGAGGGCACCGCCGGGGCACATCGTCGGGGCGGGGCGCCGTTGCGGCGGGAAGAAGCGACCGGGGTGGGTCAGGGCCGGCCGCCGCCCTACGAAGGCCGGGGCGGGAGCCCTCTGGCTGAGGCGAAAGGAACCGTCGGCCACATCCGCGGGAGCCGGGCGCCATTGCGGGGGGAATGAGTGACCCTGGCGGTCGGGGCCGGCCATCACCTTGCCGGAGGCCCGGGGCGAACGTCCCCTGGCCGGGCCGGAAGGCAACGCCGGGCCACATCGCCGGAGCCGGACGCCACTGCGGCGGGAACAAGCGACCCTCCCAGGTCGGGACCCGCCACCGCCCTGCCGAAGGCCGGGGCGGGAGCCCTGTGGACGAGGCGAAGGGAACCGTCTGCCACATCGCGGGATCCGGGCGCCATTGCGGCGGGGAGAAGTGCCCCTGGCTTGGTCGGGACCGGCCATCACCTTGCCGAAGGTCGGGGCGAACGTCCCCTGGCCGGGCCGGAAGGCGCCGCCGGGCCAGGTCGCCGGAGCCGGGCGCCGTTGCGGCGGGAAGAAGTGGCCCCGTTGGGTCAGGGGTGGGGGTTGGGGTCGGTCAGGTAGCGCTGGAGGGTGGGGGCGACCATCGTCACGATGTGTTCCGGGTCGGCCGTGGCCAAGGGGTCCACTCGGATCACGTACCGCAGGATGGCGATGCCGATCATGTGGGAGGCGGCCAGTTCGGCGCGGAATCTGGGGTCGGGTACGTCCAGGTCGCGGGCGATGCGTTCGAGGAGTTGGCGTAGGACGAACTGGCGTAGGACCTTCGCCGCCGCCTCATGCGTGAGCGCGGATCGGATGACGGCGAGCAGGGGGGCGCGGGTGGCCGGGTTCTCCCAGATGCCGAGGAAGTTGCGGGCCAGCCGCTCGCCGATGCCCTCGCTGCCGCGCCCGAGGATGGTGGTGAGCATGAGTGCCGGTTCGAACGACACCTCGATGGCCGCCGCGAAGATCTCGTCCTTGGTACCGAAGTAGTGGTGGACCAGCGCCGGATCGACCCCGGCGGCCTTGGCGATACCCCGTACCGATGTCTTGTCGTAGCCGCGCTGGGCGAACTCCTCGCGGGCGGTGCGCAGGATGCGTTCGCGGGTGTCCGGTCCGTCGGCCGTCTCCTCGCGGGTGGGACGGCCTCGACGGCGGGGGGCGCTGCCCTTGCCGGTGTCCTTGCCGGTGCCGGTCATGAGCGGTTGGCCTTGACGGCCGACGCGAGGTGGAGCCGGGTGAAGGCGAGGGCCTCGGCGAGGTCGGCCTCGCGCTCGGCGCTGGACATCGCGCGGCGCGTGTTGACCTCGATGACGACATGGCCATCGAAGCCAATGGTCGCCAGGCGTTCCAGAACCTCGGCGCAGGGCTGGTTGCCCCGGCCCGGTACGAGGTGTTCGTCCTTGCCGGATCCGGTGCCGTCGGCGAGGTGGACATGGCCGAGACGGTCGCCCATACGGCCGACCATGGCGAGCGCGTCGTTGCGGGCGGTCGCGGTGTGGCTGAGGTCGATCGTGTAGTGCCGGTAGTCCTCGGTGGTGGGGTCCCAGTCGGGTGCGTACGCGAGCATCTCGCGGTCGCGGTAGCGCCAGGGGTACATGTTCTCGACGGCGAACCGTACGTCCGTCTCGCCGGCCATGCGCCACATGCCACGGACGAAGTCGCGGGCGTACTGGCGCTGCCAGCGGAAGGGGGGGTGCACCACGACGGTGGAGGCGCCGAGTTTCTCGGCGGCGGTCCTGGCGCGCTGGAGCTTCGTCCAGGGGTCGGTGGACCAGACGCGCTGGGTGATCAGGAGACAGGGGGCGTGCACCGCCAGTACGGGGACCCGGTGGTAGTCGGAGAGACGGCGCAGGGCCTCGATGTCCTGGCTGACGGGGTCGGTCCAGACCATGACCTCGACGCCGTCGAATCCCAGCCGCGCGGCGATCTCGAAGGCGGTCGCCGTGGACTCCGGGTACACGGAGGCCGTCGACAACGCGACCTTCGCATCCGGGATCCGCACGACTGGTTCTGCCACGAGGGACAGCGTACGGGGCGCTGCGCGGCTGGACCGGGGGGACGGTCCCGGCGCCCCGGGGCTGGACCGGGGGACGCCCCCGGTACCTCCGGCGGGGGCGCCCCTGCGGGGCGGGCGCCCTGCCCCGGCGGGGGGGGCGGTCGGGGGGGATGCCGCCTTGCCCCCGGCGGGGGCCGTCGCGGATTCCGCCGGACACCCGACGCGGGGGTTGAGCGCCGCTGCGGCGGAAGGAAATGACCCTGGCGGGTCAACCGCCTTGCCCCCCGGCGGAGGCCGTCACGGATTCCGCCGGACACCCGACGCGGGGGCTGAGCGCCGCTGCGGCGGGAAGAAACGACCCTGGCGGGTCGACGGCCCTGCCTCCCGGCGGAGGCTGTCTCGGAATCCGCCGGACACCCGGTACGGGAGCCGAGCACTGCTACGGCGGAAAGAAACGACCCCGGCAGGTCGAGAGCCTTGCCTCCCGGCGGGGGCCGTCGCGGCGGAAGGAAATGACCCTGGCGGGTCGACCGCCTTGCCCCCCGGCGAGGGCCGCCGTGGATTCCGCTGGACACCCGGCACCGTGGCTGAGCACCGCTGGGGCGGGGAGGAATGACCCCCGGCGGGTCGACCGCCCGTCACGGATACCGCCGGACACCCCGCGCCGGGGCCGAGCGGCGCTCCGGCGGAAGGAAATGACCCTGGCGGATCGACTGCCTCGCCAGGCCGGGGGCCGTCGCGGATTCTGCCGGGCACCCGGCACGGGGGCCGAATGCCGCTGCGGCGGCGAGAACGACCCCGGCGGGTCGGCCGCCTTGCCTCCCGGCGGGGGCCGTCGCGGGTTGCGCCAGGCACCCGGTGCGAGCCCGGCGGGTCGACCGTCTCGGAGCCCGGCTGGGGCACTGCGCCCCGCTTCTTTCCCGTCGCAGCGGTGCTCAGTCGGCGTCGTCGGGGGTTACAGGTCCGGTAGGGAGTCCAGGCGGCGGAGGATTACTCCCTCTCTTAGGGCCCAGGGGCAGATTTCCACTGATTCCAGGCCGAAGAGGTCCAGGGCTCCCTCGGCGACCAGGGCGCCGGCCAGGAGCTGGTTGGCGCGGCCGTCGGAGACGCCGGGGAGTTCGGACCGTTCCGCCACGGTCATGGCGGCGAGCCGTGGGACCCAGTGCTCAAGGGACTCCCGCTTCAGCTCCCGTTGCACGTACAGGCCGTCCGCGGTCCGGGCGGCGCCGGCCAACCGCGCCAACTGCTTGAACGTCTTCGACGTCGCCACCGCGTGATCCGCCTTCCCGAACCGCGCGAACTCCCCCACGGTCCGAGCGATCTGCGCCCGCACATGCCGCCGCAGCGCCCGCACATCCGCCGGATCGGCGGGATCCCCGGGCAGCCACCCGGCGGTGAGCCGCCCGGCGCCCAGCGGCAGCGACACGGCCGCGTCCGGCTCCTCGTCCATCCCGTACCCGATCTCCAGCGACCCGCCGCCGATGTCGAGGACCAGAAGCTTCCCCGCGGACCAGCCGAACCAGCGCCGGGCGGCGAGAAAGGTGAGCCGGGCCTCCTCCGCACCGGTGAGAACCTGAAGCGCGACCCCGGTCTCGGCGGTGATCCGGGCCAGTACCTCGTCCGCGTTGGTCGCCTCCCGCACCGCGGACGTCGCGAACGGCAGCAGATCCTCGACACCCTTGTCCTCGGCGGCCTGGAGCGCGTCGTGCAGGGTGGAGATCAGCTGCTCGACACCCTCCGGGCCGATGGCACCCTGTGCGTCCAGGAGTTGGGCGAGCCGCAGCTCCTCCTTGTGCGAGTGCGCGGGCAGCGGCCGGGCACCCGGGTGGGCGTCCACCACGAGCAGATGCACTGTGTTCGAACCCACGTCGAGGACACCGAGTCTCATGAACGGAACGCTACTGCTCGGGCGACACTGCGACGTCCGCGGGAGCCCTCCCGCGCGCATACCCTGGAGACGTGCCCAAGACGAAAAAGGCGAAGAACAGCAATCCCGGCAGTTCCGGTATTTCCGGCAAGGCCGGTAAGGACCGGAAGGTGGGTAAGGCGTTGAAGGACGCGACGGTGCCCGCGGTGACGAAGTCGCGGAAGAAGGCCGGGGCCCCCGACGAACAGGGCCTGGACTTCGCCCGTGCCTGGGTCGAGTTCCCTGACCCGTCGGACGGCGAGCAGATCTTCCGGTGCGATCTGACCTGGCTGACCTCGCGCTGGAACTGCATCTTCGGCAGCGGCTGCCAGGGCATCGAGGCGGGCCGCGCGGACGACGGGTGCTGCACACTCGGCGCCCACTTCTCCGACAAGGACGACGAGAAGCGGGTCGCGGGACACGTGGCACGGCTCACACCGGAGATGTGGCAGAACCACGGGGTGGGTACGGAGTCGGGCTGGACCCAGGAGGACGAGGACGGCGACCGGCAGACCCGCCGCTGGGAGGGTTCCTGCATCTTCCAGAACCGTCCCGGTTTCGCCGGCGGCGCGGGCTGCTCGCTACACATCCTGGCCCTGAAGGAGGGCCGCGAGCCGCTGGAGACGAAGCCGGACGTGTGCTGGCAGCTTCCGGTCCGCCGCACCTACGAGTGGATCGACCGGCCCGACGACACCCGCGTACTCCAGGTGTCGATCGGTGAGTACGACCGCAGGGGCTGGGGTCCCGGCGGCCACGATCTGCACTGGTGGTGCACATCGGCGACCTCGGCGCACGGTGCGGGCGACCCGGTGTACGTGTCCTACCGCGCGGAGCTGACCGAGCTGATGGGCAAGGCCGGGTACGACCGCCTGGTGGCGCTCTGCGAGCAGCGTCTCGCATCCCAGCTCCCGCTCGTGGCCCCGCACCCGGCGGACCCGGCCGACCCGACAGACCGGGCGACCACCACATCGTGACCACACCTGGCCTCAGCCGCCAGTCCCCGTAGGACTCGCACCCCCGTCGGACGGCGGAGCCGAGCCGCCCGGGTCGGACGGGGTGCCCGGGTCGGTCGGGGTCGGCTCCGGGTTCGTGGGTGTGCCCGGGTCGGTCGGGCCTGGGCCGGGGTCGGACGGGGTGCCGGGATCGGTCGGTGTCGGGTCCGGGCTCGACGGGGTGCTCGGTTCGGTCGGTGTCGGGTCGGGGTGCTGGGTGTGCGGCGGGCGGTGCGGTCGGCGGCCGTACCCCTCGACGAGGATCACCGCGCCGGAGGGGTCGATCGCGATCCGCGCGCTCCAGTGGCCCCGGGGTTGGGCGCGGTGGTCGACGTACACCTGGATCGTGAACGACTCGCCGGGGGCCAGGGTTCCCGAGGCGCGGCTGAGGTGGAGCCAGGAGGCGTTCGATCGGGCCGACCAGCTCACCGGTGAACCCCCGGACGCCGTCAGCGTGATGAGGGTGAGGTGGCCGCTCGGCTGGGCGTCCACGGTGAGTCTGCCGGGACCGATCCCGGCGCGGGAGGGCGACGCCCCGGGGCTGATCACCTCGACGGAGACGTCCGGCGACCCGTTCCCGGGGGTGTAGTGCGGATCGGGTGTCGTCCGGGCGTTGCCCGCGCTCTCGTACGCGTCGCCCGTCCGCTCCCCCTCCGAGCCGCCGGGCGTTTCCGAGTCGCTCGCCGTCACGGACCGTCCGTCGGTGCCCTCGCCGGTCAGCGGGGCGCCGCGGTAGGCGGCCCATAGCGCGAGTACGGGGGCGGCCACCACCGTCGCGACGACCGTCGTGGTGACGGCCCGCGCGCGCAGCCGGTCTCGGCGCGCGGCGCGGTCCTTGGGGTCCATCGGGAAGCCGCGCCGGTCGAAACGGGGACCGCCACGCGCGCGGGGCGCACGGGCCAGGGCGGTGTGCAGCGCCGCGCGCGGGGCCTGGATCACGGGGAGCGCGTCGGGGCCGGCGTCGGTGCCGGGCCAGGTGCCGGGTGACGCGCGCTCGGCGGTGAGGCGGCAGCGCGGGCAGTCGTCCACGTGCCGGACGAGTTCGCGGCGCAGGGCGGTGCCGAGGAGCAGTTGGTCGTCGCCGGTGAGTCGGGCCACGCTCGGGCAGGTGCCGGTCTCGACTACGGCGAGAGCGGCGCGGGTGCGTTCGACCTCGCAGGCGGCGGACGCGAGGAGTTCCCGGGCGCCGGCGAGTTCGAGGCCGGTGACGGCGGCGACCTCGTGCGCGGAGAGCCGGTGCCGGACGGCCAGTTCCAGGGCCTCGCGCTGCTCCGGTGTGGTGCCGGCCGCCTCCGGCCAGGCGAGCAGGGCGAGTTCGCGGCGCCGCCGCTGTTCGGTCTCCTCGTTCATCGGCACGGGCGCGGGCGCGGGTGTGTCGGAGCGGTGCCCCGCGCGCGTAGACGCACGGCGGCCGGTGCCGCCGTCCCGCGCGTGGGCGCCGCCCGACGGTGCGGGTCCGGTGGATGCGGCGTGACGTTTCCTCTTGGCCACGTTGGCCTCGTTGGCCTCGGTCAGCTTGCGCAGACAGGCCCAGCGGGCCAGGGCGTAGAGCCATGCCCTGTGATCGGTCTCGGCTTCCGGGCCGCGCCCGCCGCGTCGTTCGGCGAGTGCCAGGACGTCGGCCAGGGCCGCGGTCGCCGCGTCGTGGTCGCACAGGACGGACAGGCAGTACGTGAACAGGCCGTCCAGATACGGCTCGTGGGGCGCGGGCGGGCGCTGGGGCACGGTGCGGGGTGCGGCCTGCTTCCGCGCGTCCCTTGGCGCCCGGTGTGCGCCGGTGGTGTGCGTGGGGGTCTCCGTCCAACTGCTCATCACCCGTGCGACCGTAGGTGCCGCTGAACGGCACTTCCGGGGACTTGAGCACATTTAATCCTTACGGGTGAACAGATCCCTCGATAGGGGACACGAAGCCACCATTCCGTGGCCTGGCCTCTCACGGAGCGCGGCCGGAACGGGCCGGAGCGCGGCCGGAACGCCCCGGAACTCCCGGTTTCCGGCGGGCCGCCGCCGCAGCCGGACCAGGGGGCGGGCGGGAGTGTCGGTGCGGCCGGTTACGGTTCGGTTCATGGCCACCCGTACCAAGACCGCCAAGGACCGTCCGTCCTACCGCTGCACCGAGTGCGGCTGGCAGACGGCCAAGTGGCTCGGCCGCTGCCCCGAATGCCAGGCGTGGGGGACGGTCGAGGAGTACGGCGTGCCCGCTGTCCGTACGACCGCGCCGGGCCGTGTCACCACGTCGGCCGTGCCGATCGGTCAGGTCGACGGCAGGCAGGCGACGGCCCGCTCCACCGGCGTGCCCGAGCTGGACCGGGTCCTCGGCGGCGGTCTCGTACCGGGCGCGGTGGTCCTGCTCGCGGGTGAGCCCGGTGTCGGCAAGTCCACGCTCCTCCTGGACGTCGCCGCGAAGGCCGCCGGCGAGGAGCACCGCACGCTGTACATCACGGGTGAGGAGTCGGCGAGCCAGGTGCGGCTGCGCGCGGACCGCATCAAGGCCATCGACGACCATCTGTATCTGGCCGCCGAGACCGATCTCGCCGCCGTTCTCGGGCACTTGGACGCCGTGAAGCCGTCCCTGCTGATCGTGGACTCCGTACAGACCGTCGCCTCACCGGAGATCGACGGCGCCCCGGGCGGCATGGCGCAGGTGCGGGAGGTCGCGGGCGCCCTGATCCGTGCCTCCAAGGAGCGCGGCATGGCCACGCTCCTTGTGGGCCATGTCACCAAGGACGGCGCCATCGCGGGCCCGCGCCTGCTGGAGCACCTGGTCGATGTGGTGCTGTCCTTCGAGGGCGACCGGCACGCGCGCCTGCGGCTGGTCCGGGGCGTCAAGAACCGGTACGGCACGACGGACGAGGTCGGCTGTTTCGAGCTGCACGACGAGGGCATTACGGGCCTTACCGACCCGTCGGGCCTGTTCCTCACCCGCCGTGACGAGCCGGTGCCAGGCACCTGTCTGACCGTCACGCTGGAGGGTCGCCGCCCGCTGGTCGCCGAGGTCCAGGCGCTCACCGTCGACTCGCAGATCCCCTCGCCGCGCCGCACCACGTCCGGTCTGGAGACCTCGCGGGTGTCGATGATGCTCGCCGTCCTGGAGCAGCGGGGCCGGATCACCGCCCTCGGCAAGCGGGACATCTATTCCGCGACGGTCGGCGGGGTGCGCCTCTCGGAGCCCGCCGCCGACCTCGCCATCGCGCTCGCGCTCGCCAGCGCCGCGAGCGACACCCCCCTGCCGAAGAACCTCGTCGCGATCGGTGAGGTCGGCCTCGCGGGCGAGGTCAGACGGGTCACCGGCGTCCAGCGCCGGCTGTCCGAGGCGCACCGGCTCGGCTTCACGCACGCCCTCGTACCCAGCGATCCCGGCAGGATCCCGGCCGGGATGAAGGTCACCGAAGTGGCCGACATGGGGGACGCGCTGCGGGTCCTGCCGAGGAGCCGTCGCCGAGAGGCCCCACGGGAGGACGACGACCGCCGGTAGACTTTGCCCCGGTCTCGCCCGTCCGTGCGAACTGTGTACGAACAACGGGCGCCCCAGAACCGTCGACCGGAGGAGAGCAGTGGCAGCCAACGACCGGGCAGCAGCTCCCGGCAAGTCCGGCGGTAGCTCCGGTTCCGATGGGCTGATGCGTGCCGCCCTGAGCGCGGTCGCGCCCGGTATGGCGCTGCGTGACGGCCTGGAACGCATCCTCCGCGGCAACACCGGAGGGCTGATCGTCCTCGGCTCGGACAAGACCGTCGAGGCGATGTGCACCGGCGGTTTCGTGCTCGATGTCGAGTTCACGGCGACGCGTCTGCGGGAGCTGTGCAAGCTGGACGGCGGCATCGTCCTCGACAAGGACATCACCAAGATCCTCCGTGCCGGGGTGCAGCTCGTCCCCGACCCGACGATCCCCACCGAGGAGACCGGCACCCGCCACCGCACCGCCGACCGCGTCAGCAAGCAGGTCGGTTTCCCGGTGGTCTCGGTCTCCCAGTCGATGCGGCTGATCGCGCTGTACGTGGACGGGCAGCGGCGGGTCCTGGAGGACTCGGCGGCGATCCTGTCCCGCGCGAACCAGGCCCTGGCGACCCTGGAGCGGTACAAGCTTCGCCTGGACGAGGTCGCGGGCACGCTGTCCGCGCTGGAGATCGAGGACCTGGTGACGGTCCGGGACGTCAGCGCGGTGGGGCAGCGGCTGGAGATGGTGCGGCGTATCGCCACCGAGATCGCCGAGTACGTGGTGGAGCTGGGTACGGACGGTCGGTTGCTGACCCTTCAGCTGGACGAGCTGATCGCCGGCGTCGAGCCCGAGCGGGAGCTGGTCATCCGGGACTATGTGCCGGAGCCGACGGCGAAGCGGTCCCGTACGGTCGATCAGGCGCTGTACGAGCTGGACGCCCTGTCGCATGCGGAGCTGCTGGAACTACCGACCGTGGCACGTGCGTTGGGCTATACGGGGTCGCCCGAGGCCCTGGACTCGGCCGTGTCCCCGCGGGGCTTCCGACTCCTCGCCAAGGTGCCCCGCCTGCCCGGGGCCATCATCGACCGGCTGGTCGAACACTTCGGCGGCCTCCAGAAACTGCTCGCCGCGAGCGTGGACGACCTCCAGACAGTGGACGGAGTCGGCGAGGCCCGAGCCCGCAGCGTCCGGGAGGGACTGTCGCGGTTGGCGGAGTCGTCGATCTTGGAGCGGTACGTCTAGCCTGCGGCTCGCTGACCGGTTTCCTGGGCGGACGCCTACGTCATGACCTCCGGTCGGGTAGCGAGCGGCTGCGCCGCGTCATGACCTCCGGTCGGGGAGCGCCGTCGCGGCGAGCAAAAACCCCGGCTGCGCCGAGACGCTCCCCGCTCCGCCGCGACAAATCCCCACCCGCGCTGCGCCCAGCCTGCGGCTCACTGACCCGTCCGGGCCGCGCCGAGCGATGACCGCCGGACAGGGATCACGGTGATACGCGCCACTGCGGCGGACAAGAATCCGGCTGCGCTGCGTTATGACCGCCGGTCGGGGATCACGGTGGTTGCGTGCCATCGCGGCGGACAAGAAAGCGGCTGCGCCGCCCACAACCCCAGCTGCGCTGGGACGCTCCCCGCTCCGCCGCAACAAACCCCCACCCGCGCCCCGCCCAGCCTCCGGCTCACTGACCCGTCCGGGCCGCGCCGAGCGATGACCGCCGAACAGGGACCAGGATGGTTACGCACCACTGCGGCGGACAAAAAACCCGGCTGCACCGCGTCATGACCGCCGGTCGGGGATCCCGGTGGTCGCGCGCCGTCGCGGCGGACAAGAAACCCGGCTGCACCGGGACGCCTCAGACCGGCTGCGCCGCAAAACCCCGCCCGTGCCGGGAGGCTCCCCGCTCCGCCGCAACAAACCCCCGCCCCCGCTGCGCCCAGCCTGCCGCTCGCTGACCCGTCCCGGCCGCGGCGAGTCATGACCGCCGGGCACCTATCACGGCGACTGCGCACCATCGCGGCGGAGAAGAACCCGGCTGTGCCGGGACGCCCCCACTGGCCGCTTCGCGAGACCCCGGCCGCGCCGGGACGGTCCCGGCACCACCGCCGGAACAAACACCCGGCCGCGCAGCGTCATGACCGCCGGTCGGGGATCGCGGTAGTTGCGCGGCGCTCCTGTGGACAAAGAACCCGGCTTCGCCGGAACAAGACTCCCGGCCCGCCGGAAACAAACCCCCGGTCGCCCCGCCAAGGCCCGCGCTGCGAAGCGTCGGGGTTCGATGTGGTGCCGTCGGGCCCGGTCGGTGGTTGGCAGCGGTGTGGCCCCACCGCCTCTTAGCTCTCTTAATCCTCCGTCAGAACGAACGACGCGCGGGCTACCGGCAAGCCCGGGGCGTTTGCCTCGACCAAGTAGGTGCCTGAGGTTGCCGAGGTCGCCGGAGGTGTCGCGCAGTTGGGGGCCGACTGTTTGCGGTCCCAGTCGAGCGTGTGGGTGACGCGGCCGTCGGCCGGGACCCGTAGCAGCAGGCTCCCGGAACCGGCGGGGCAGTCCTTCGAGGACCAGATCTGCTTGTCGTCGCCGGACTGAGTGATCGTCACCACGGCCTGCCGGGGACCGAGATCGAGCTTGCAGGCCGTACCCGAGGAGTTGTCCGCGATCAGCTCGAACCGCGGCTTCCCGCCCGGCGCGTAGGAGTTGCGGACACTCCGTAGCGTCAACTTCACCGAGTTCGTGGTGCAGTTGGGCAACGGGGAACCCGCCGGCAACCGGTCACCCGAGCCGGCGCCATTGGCACCGTCGTCCGCCCCCGCCCCGGACGAGTCGCCGGACCCCTCCGTCGCGCCGGAACCGCCGGTGCCACCCGTACCCGTACCCGTACCCGACGTGTCGCCGGAGCCGTCGCCGCTGCCCTCGGACTCGTCGCGCCCGCCGGGGTGTTGACTGATGGCGGGCCCGGACTCGGAGGGACCCGGGGTGATGGACTGCACCGGATTCTTGCCCTTGGAGTCGCTCGCGTTGCCTCCGCCACCGCCGCCGCCCGAGGTGACGATCCAGGTGACCAGCAGGGCGAGGAGCGCGGCCATGGACAGCAGAACGGCCCTCCGACGCCAGTAGATGGTGGAGGGAAGCGGCCCGACCGGATTGCGCAGAGATCCCACGGCGCAAACTGTACGAGAGATCCGGGGCTTCTCCTGCCCCACCCGCCGCCCTGGACGGCAACTTTTGCGGATCATCATCCCGGCACCCACCCGAAACGGACGGCAGGCGGGGCCGAACCGGTCGTGAACGGGCTCCACCCCGCTGTCGTTCGCCGGTTCGCCGGCCGGCCATGGCAGGATCGGAACCGCCATGACTGCGCCCACGAAGCCCCTGCCCCGTACCGGCGGTGCCGGCCGCAACAGCGGTGCCGGCCGTACCGCACCCGAGCCCCGTACCGCTCCCGAAGTCCCGCACGCCCTGCATGAACCCGTCATCGACTGGTTCGACGACCACGCGCGCGATCTGCCGTGGCGACGCCCCGAAGCGGGCCCCTGGGGCGTGATGGTCAGCGAGTTCATGTTGCAGCAGACCCCGGTCAACCGGGTGCTCCCCGTGTACGAACAGTGGCTGGCCCGCTGGCCGCGCCCCGCCGACCTCGCCAAAGAGGCGTCCGGCGAGGCCGTACGCGCCTGGGGCCGGCTCGGCTATCCCCGGCGCGCGCTGCGGCTGCACGGCGCCGCCGCCGCCATAACGGAACGGCACGGCGGCGACGTACCCACGGAGCACGCGCAGTTGCTGGCGCTGCCCGGCATCGGTGAGTACACGGCGGCGGCCGTGGCCTCCTTCGCGTACGGGCAGCGGCACGCGGTGCTCGACACCAATGTGCGGCGCGTCTTCGCCCGCGCGGTCACCGGTGTCCAGTACCCGCCCAACGCGACCACCGCCGCCGAACGCAAACTCGCCCGCGCGCTGCTGCCCGAGGACCAGGGGGTCGCCGCCCGCTGGGCCGCCGCCTCGATGGAGCTGGGCGCGCTGGTGTGCACGGCTAAGAACGAGAGCTGTGTGCGCTGCCCGATCGCCGCGCTGTGCGCCTGGCGCCTCGCGGGCAAGCCCGAGCACGAGGGGCCCGCACGGCGCGGACAGACGTACGCGGGGACGGACCGCCAGGTGCGGGGCAAGCTGCTCGCCGTGTTGCGGGACGCGGTGACGCCGGTGCCGCAGGCCGTGCTCGACCGGGTGTGGCACGAGCCGGTGCAGCGGGCCCGCGCGCTCGACGGTCTCGTCTCCGACGGTCTGGTCGAGCCGCTGCCCGGCGGTCTGTACCGGCTGCCGCAGACCTGAGGCCCCGACCTGTCACCTGTTACGGAATCCCGCGGGACAAACTGAGGGCCAAACTGAGGGCCAACCTGACGAACGACCCGCGGGACAAATCGTCCCAAATTATTCCTTAACACCCTTAAAAACGGGCCGCCTTACCCCGTACCTACATCTGTTACACAACCGACGGCCAGCCGTGCGTCCGCCGCGTGCTGCCCCGCACAGCCTCGTGACAACTCCTCCGTAGCTTCATTCCTGTGCCGACGAGGCACAGGAAATGACCCATCGACCACGGGTCGGGAACGGAGGCGGTTGATCATGGCGCACGGCGAGGTGCTCGAATTCGAAGAGTACGTCCGCACGCGGCAGGACGCCCTGCTGCGCAGCGCCCGCCGTCTGGTCCCCGACCCCGTCGACGCGCAGGACCTCCTGCAGACCGCGCTGGTCCGGACCTACGGCCGCTGGGACGGCATAGCGGACAAGCGGCTCGCCGACGCCTATCTGCGGCGCGTGATGATCAATACGCGGACGGAGTGGTGGCGGGCCCGCAAGCTGGAGGAGATCCCGACCGAGCAGCTTCCGGAGGCGCCGGTCGAGGACTCCACCGAACAGCACGCGGACCGTGCCCTGCTGATGGACATCATGAAGGTGCTGGCTCCGAAGCAGCGCAGTGTCGTGGTGCTGCGACACTGGGAGCAGATGTCCACGGAGGAGACGGCCGCCGCCCTCGGCATGTCGGCCGGAACGGTCAAGAGCACGCTGCACAGGGCACTGGCCCGGCTCCGCCAGGAGCTGGAGAGCCGCGACCTCGACGCACGCGCGTTCGAACGTGAGGAGCGGGAGCGTTGCGCGGCGTAGGTACCGGGATGAGAGCGACCGTGCCGTCCGGGCCGGTCGGACCAGGTGGTCCGGCCGGCCCGGACGGGCACCGGCGCAGGGCGCTGAAGGCGGGGAGTACGGCGGTGGCCGTGCTCGCCGCCGTCGGCCTTTTCATGGTCGCCTGTTCCACCGGGGGCACCGGCACCCGGGACGAGGGTCCGGCCCGTACCGACGCCGTGGGCCGGACGACGGTGTCCCCCTCCCCCACGCCGTCCCCCACCCCGAAGCGGGTCGACGCGGTCAAGCTGGTGATGGAGGACCCGGAGGTGAGCCCCGCGGTCAAGCGCGATCTGCGGCCCTGCGTCGCCGACGAGTACCCGATCGACGTGTCGTACGGGAATCTGACGGGCGTGGGCTCGAACGATGTCGTGGTCAACGTGATGACCTGCGGAGACGCGGTCGGCATCGGCTCGTACGTCTATCAGCCCGAGGGCAAGACGTACCAGAACGTCTTCAAGTCCGAGGAGCCGCCGGTGTACGCCGAGATAGACCGGGGCGACCTGGTGATCACCAAGCAGGTGTACGCGAAGGGTGACACCGTCGCCTATCCGTCCGGCGAGGACGTGATCACGTACCGCTGGGCCGCCCGGCGCTTCGCGGAGCAGGCCCGCACACACAACGACTACAGCAACGCGGTCGGCGGCGGCGCCACCGCTCCCGCCGAGAACTGAGCCGGAACCGAGGGAACAGAGGGAACAGAGTCGGATGGCAGAGCAGACCCACGTCCTGTTCGTGGAGGACGACGACGTCATCCGCGAGGCCACACAACTCGCCCTGGAGCGGGACGGCTTCGTGGTCACGGCGATGCCCGACGGGCTCTCAGGGCTGGAGGCGTTCCGCGCGGACCGCCCCGACATCGCCCTGCTCGATGTGATGGTGCCGGGTCTGGACGGGGTGAGCCTGTGCCGCCGTATCCGCGACGAGTCCACGGTCCCGGTGATCATGCTCTCGGCGCGGGCCGACTCCATCGACGTGGTGCTCGGTCTGGAGGCCGGGGCCGACGACTATGTGACGAAGCCGTTCGACGGTGCCGTGCTGGTCGCCCGGATCCGGGCGGTGCTGCGGCGCTTCGGGCACGCGAGCGGGCCGGTCGGCGGTTCGGCCGGCTCCGCCGACGACCAGCCTGCGCCGCTCGGCGGGACGCTCACCTTCGGCGATCTGCAGGTCGACACCGAGGGCATGGAGGTGCGGCGCGCGGGCTCCACGGTCGGGCTGACGCCCACCGAGATGCGGCTGCTCCTGGAGTTCTCCGCCGCGCCCGGCACCGTGCTGTCCCGCGACAAGCTCCTGGAGCGGGTGTGGGACTACGGCTGGGGCGGTGACACCCGCGTCGTGGACGTCCATGTGCAGCGGCTGCGGACGAAGATCGGCCAGGACCGGATCGAGACGGTCCGCGGTTTCGGCTACAAGTTGAGGGCCTGAGCGGGGACATGGACGCGGACATGAACCCGGACATGCGGGGGACCCGGCGGCGCCTCACGGCCCTGGCGCGACCCAGTATCCGTACGGGGCTGAAGTGGAAGCTGAGTGCCGCCATCGCGCTGGTCGGCGCGCTGGTGGCGCTCGCCCTGAGCCTGGTCGTGCACAACGCGGCCCGGGTGTCGATGCTCGACAACGCGCGCGATGTACAGGACGAGCGCATCCAGTTCGCGCAGCGGATCTACGAGTCCACCGGACGGTTCCAGTTCGGTACGAAGATCGACGACCCGGCGATGCCGCGCGAACTGCTGGCCAAGGCGTCGGCGGGGCGGCGCGCGACGTTCGTCGCCGAACACGCCAACGGCGTCCCCGACATCTGGGCCGCCGTACCGCTCAAGGACGGGCAGGTGCTGTCGCTGCACACACGGTTCACGGACCGTAGCGCGACCGTGATGAAGGACCTCGACCAGGCCCTCGTCATCGGGTCGATCGCCGTCGTCTTCGGCGGCTGCGCACTCGGCGTCCTGATCGGCGGACAGTTCTCGCGCCGGCTGCGCAAGGCCGCGACCGCTGCCGAACAGGTCGCGCAGGGGCACACCGACGTCCGGGTCCGTGAGGCGATCGGCGGGATCGTACGGGACGAGACGGACGACCTCGCGCGGGCCGTCGACGCGATGGCGGACACACTGCGGCAGCGGCTTGAGGCCGAGCGGCGGGTCACCGCGGACATCGCGCACGAACTGCGTACGCCGGTCACGGGCCTGCTCACCGCGGCGGAACTGCTGCCTCCGGGGCGGCCCAGCGAACTGGTCAAGGACCGGGCGCAGGCGATGCGGACGCTGGTCGAGGACGTCCTCGAAGTGGCCCGCCTGGACAGCGCGACCGAGCGTGCCGAGCTGCACGACATCATGATCGGCGAGTTCGTCACCCGCCGGATCGCGGTACGCGGCGGCGATGTCGAAGTGCGGGTGGTGCACGAGTCGGAGGTCACCACGGACCCGCGCCGCCTTGAGCGGATACTCGGCAACCTGCTGGCGAACGCCGCGAAACACGGCAAGCCGCCGGTCGAGGTGACCGTCGAGGGGCGGGTCGTGCGGGTACGGGACCACGGGCCCGGGTTTCCGGAGGCGCTGCTGGACGAGGGGCCGAGCCGGTTCCGCACCGGCAGCGCCGACCGCGCCGGACACGGGCACGGGCTGGGGTTGACCATCGCGGCGGGACAGGCACGGGTCCTTGGCGCGCGGCTGACGTTCCGGAACGTACGCGTCCCGGGCGCCGGGGACGACGGGCCGGCCGAGGGGGCGGTGGCGGTCCTGTGGCTGCCGGAACACGCCCCCACCAGCACCGGCAGCTTCCCCATGCTGGGAATCCCGTAGCCCTGGAACGGTCGGTCACCCGGTCGGTCACCCAGCCCCGGAACGGTCGGTCAGGTCAGCTGGACCAGTTCTTCGTCTCGTCCAGGCCGCCCTCCCGGCGTTCCGTGAACGAGAACCAGTTGCCCGAGTCGTCGCGGAAAATGGCCTCAGTGCCGTACGGCCGTTCCTGCGGGGGCTGGATGAACTCGACGCCCCGGGCCTTCAGCGTGGCGTAGTCCCCGTGGATGTCGTCCGTGGTCAGGACGCCCGCGCCGAGGATGCCCTTGGCGACGAGCGTCCGGACGGCCTCGGCCGACTCCGGGTCCATCGCCGGAGGCCCCGGCACCATCAGGGTCAGCACCACATCGGGCTGGTCCTTGGCGCCGACCGTGAGCCAGCGCATTCCGCCCTCGCCGCCCATGGTCATGTCGTGACGGACCTCCAGGCCCAGCTTCTCGGTGTAGAACGCCTTGGCCCGGTCCTGGTCGAGGACCCAGACGGTGGAGATGGCGAGTCCTTTGATCATGGTGCGCTCCTGGGGAGGGGGTTCGGATGGGGGATGGGGTCGATGACTTCCCTGTCACCGTAGGCAGTGGGCCCCTCAGCCCGCTTCTTCAGAATTGCTGCGCTCGCCCTCACCATCGACGGCGCCTGCGCCGCCGCCTTTGCCCTCGCCGTCACCACCCCGCCCCGGGAACCCGCCCGCCCACAGCATCGCGTAGCACCCCGGTATCAGAGCGGCCCCCCGGCCCACATGCCGGACCCGGTACTCGCTGGGCGTCAGGCCCGTCCGCTCCTTGAACCGTGTCGAGAAGGTGCCGAGGCTGCTGAAGCCGACGAGATGGCAGATCTCGGTCACCGTGAGATTCGCCGAGCGCAGCATCTCCTCGGCCCGCTCGGTCCGGCGCCGCGACAAATACTGGCCGGGCGTCTCCCCGTACGCCCCCTTGAAGGCGCGCACGAAGTGGTACCGCGAATAGCCCGCGTGGGCCGCGACCGCGCCCAGGTCGAGGTCCGGGTCGGCCCAGTCGCGGTCCATCGCGTCCTTCGCGAGCCGGAGCTGCCGCAGTCTGTCCACTCCCGCATGCTGACACGCCCCACTGACAACGGCCCGTATGGAACCCGTACGAAAACCGTAGAAACCCGCACGGAAGGACCGTCCACGCAGACGACAGCCCCCGAGCGCTCGTGCGCACCGGGGGCTGTCGGGCCGAGGCGAGGAGCCGGTCAGACGGCCTCTGCAACCGCCTTACCGTCCAGCGCGGAGTCCCCGTCCGCGCCCTCGGCCTGCTTGGTGGGTGCGGCACCGCGCAGCGGTACCTCCTTCACGAAGAAGGCCGCGACCAGGGCGGCCACCGCGATGATCGCGCCGAGCAGGAACGCCGAGTGCGTACCGGCCGACACCGCGAACTGGTACGCCTCGCGCACCGGAACCGGCAGCTTCGCCAGGCTCGCCGCGTCGAGCTGCGCCGACTTCTCGGCGACGTTCCCGCCGAGCTGCCCGGCGCGCTCCGCCATCACGTCCTTCACCCGGCTGTTGAACAGGGCGCCCATGATCGCGACACCGAAGGAGGAGCCGAGCGTACGGAAGAGGGTGGTCGAGGAGGAGGCGACGCCCATGTCCTTCATTTCCACGCTGTTCTGCGCGACCAGCATGGTGATCTGCATCAGACAGCCCATACCGGCACCCAGGACGGCCATGTACACACCCGAGGTGAAGCGGCTCGTACCCGTGTCCATCTGGGCGAGCAGGAAGAGTCCCGCGACCAGCAGCACACCGCCGACGATCGGGAAGATCTTGTACCGGCCGCTGTTGGTGGTGACCCGGCCCGCGATCAGCGAGACGACCATCATGGCGAGCAGCATCGGCAGCAGGAGCAGCCCGGAGTTGGTGGCGGACGCGCCCTGCACGGACTGCTGGTAGAGCGGCAGGAAGAGGACCGCGCCGAACATCACGAAGCCGGTGATGAAGCCGATGATCGACATCAGGGTGAAGTTACGGCTGCGGAAGATGTGCAGCGGCATGATCGGCTCGGCGGCCTTGGTCTGGACGATGACGAAGCCGATCAGCGAGGCCACGCCGATACCGATCAGCTCCATGATCATGGCGGAGTCCCAGGCGTACTCCGAACCGCCCCAGGTGGTGACGAGGACGATCGAGGTGATGCCTATGGTGAGCAGCGCGGCGCCGAGATAGTCGATACGGCCCTTGGACCGCTTCTTCGGCAGGTGCAGCACGGCCGTGACCATGACCAGCGCGACGGCGCCCAGCGGCAGGTTGATGTAGAAGGACCAGCGCCAGCCGAGGTGGTCGGTGATGGTGCCGCCGACCAGCGGGCCGCCGATCATGGCGAGCGCCATCACGCCGGCCATCATGCCCTGGTACTTGCCGCGCTCACGGGGCGGGATCAGGTCGCCGATGATCGCCATGACGCCGACCATCAGACCGCCGGCGCCCAGGCCCTGGATGGCGCGGAAGCCGATGAGCTGGCCCATATCCTGGGCCATACCGCTGAGCGCGGAGCCGATCAGGAAGATCACGATCGAGGTCAGGAAGGAGCCCTTCCTGCCGTACATGTCGCCGATCTTGCCCCAGATCGGGGTCGATGCGGCGGTCGCGAGGGTGTAGGCCGTGACGACCCACGAAAGATGCTCCAGACCGCCCAGTTCCCCGACGATCGTCGGCATCGCGGTGCCCACGATCATATTGTCGAGCATCGCGAGGAGCATCGCGATCATCAGTGCGAGCAGGACGACGCGCACGCTGCGGGGCTGTTTGCCCTCCGGTGGCGCATCCTGCGCGGATTCGGGCACGGCATCTGCCGTCGACTTGACCTCGGACATGGCACTCCCCCTGGGACGCGACTGAACGTTTAAGGAAGCGGGGCGAACGATTCCTGTGCTTCCTCGCGGTTCCGGCTACTGCTTCCCGTACTACTTCCCGCTGGCACTTACTTGCCGCCTGGCTAGTTGGCTACACTAGGGGAAGTTAGTCGCGTAACTAGCCGGGCGTCAAGTAAGTTTTTGGCAATGGGCGCGAGCATGCGAGGGAGCAGCCACGGTGGACAGCGGCAGGCAGCAGCGCAGGGGGAACACCCGTCAGCGCATCCAGGACGTGGCCCTCGAACTCTTCTCTGAGCAGGGGTACGAGAAGACCTCGCTGCGGGAGATCGCCGAACAGCTCCAGGTCACCAAGGCGGCGCTCTACTACCACTTCAAGACCAAGGAGGACATCCTCCTCAGCCTCTTCGAGGATCTGACGCGGCCCATCGACGAGCTGATCGAGTGGGGCAAGGAGCAGCCCCACAGCCTGGAGACCAAGCGCGAGGTGCTGCACCGCTACAGCGACGCACTGGACGGGGCGGCGCCGCTCTTCCGCTTCATGCAGGAGAACCAGGCGACGGTACGGGAGCTGAGCATCGGCAACCTGCTCAAGGACCGGATGCTGGCGATGCTCGCCATCATCAAGGATCCGGACGCCGAGCTGACCGACCAGGTCCGCTGTGTGAGCGCCCTGTTCACGATGCACGCGGGGCGGATGGCCCTGAACGAGGTCGACGGCGCCCCCGAGGACAAGCGCAAGGCCGTCCTGGAGGTCGCCGTCGATCTGGTGACCCTGGCACACACCGGGACGCGCACGCATACGTGAGCGACCGGCACCCGTACCGAGCGGGTCAGGGCATGACGTGGATCAGACGCCGACGCCCACCGAACGCAGGAACGCCATCGGGCTGATCGCGGAACCGTAGTTCGGGGTCGTACGGATCTCGAAGTGCAGGTGCGGACCGCTGGAGTTGCCGGTGTTGCCGGACAGGGCGATGTTCTGGCCCGCGGACACGGACTGGCCTATCTTCACGTTGATCTTCGACAGGTGGGCGTACTGCGAGTACTTGCCGTTGCTGTGCTTGACCACGATGGCGTTGCCGTACGCGGGACCGTCGCCGCCGCCGTTGCCGCCGGCCTTGACCACGGTGCCGGCACTGGCGGCCTTGACCGGGGTGCCGACCGGGACGGCGAAGTCCTGGCCGGAGTGCTTGTGGGCCCACATGCCGCCGGCCTGGGCGAACCCGGCGGAGAGCGAGTACTTGTCGACCGGCTTGACCCATGCCGGCGCGGCCTTCGCGGCGGCCGGAGCCTTGACCGTGACGGTCTGGGGCTTGGCCTGAGCGGCCTTCGCCTGCGCATCGGCCTGGGCGTGCACGTTGGCCGCGACGGACGACGGCGCGGCGGTCACCGCCTGGCCGGTCCCCACAGCGGCCGCGACCCCGCCACCCAGCAGCATCGAAACTCCCAGGCCCCCGGCGATGACAGCCTTGCGGGTGCGGAGCAGGGACGTGATGGGGCGGTCGGACGTGGCGCGCTTGAACATTCGGTTACCTCCGGGATGAGCGGACCCGGTACCTCCGGGACGGGCTGAGCGGACCCGGCGGACGAGACGTACCTGCCGGGTGAGCCATCCCTTGGTAACCCGCCCCCCGGCCGATGCTCAAACACCCCCACTACTAGGCGAAGCCGTACATACACCCCAGGAAGTTGACCTCTTGACTACCTCGGGAGGGGATGGGTGAATTCGGACATTTCATCTCAGAAGGTCGGTTTATCTGCACTTCGCGAGGGGTTCGACGGGGGTGCGGGAGAGGGCTCGATATGCCGACCGGGACGCTCCGAGGGGCCCGCCCGCTCCGGGACCGAAGCCCATGCCCGAATCCAGCGGAGATGTCCACTATTCCGCCTAGTAAGGGACAAAACGCCTGTGCGCCATGTCACCGGAAGGCAAGATCCAGCACCCCCGGAATGTGACGCGGGCTACCCTCGACACGACTGATCGGCACCTGTTCGCGGCCTTCGGGGGGACGCCAGATGGACCCGGCAGTACTCGGCACGCGGTTGGCGTCGAGCGCGATATCACCGCTGGTCAAGAAGCTGTTCGTGGCCGAAGGGCCGGGCGCGGGCCTGGTGGACCGGCCGATCCGGCTCTCCTCCTATGTCTCCTTCCGCGGCGAGCGGCGCACCCTCACCGACCAGGACGTCCGCAAGCTCGCGGGCCGCCTGGTCGACCGGGCGGTCGGCTCCCCCGGCGAGCGGCCCTTCCCCGCCGACGAGGAGACCGCGGTCGGCGACGCGCTGGCCCGTACGCTGCTCGGGCTCGGTGACCTCGACATGGACGACGTGCAGGCGGTCCGCCTGGGCCACCGGGAACTGGCCCGTACGCTCCTGGCCCACTCCCTCGGTTCCGGTTCCGACCCCGCCTCCGGCCTCTCCGCCGACGCCTCGGTCTTCCTCGCCTCGGCCGTCGAGTGGGCCTGCCTGCACATCCTGCACTTCTTCACTCAGCGCTCGACCTTCGTCGCCCGCACCCTGGTGGAGCAGAGCCGAAGCCAGGCCGAACTCATCGCCAAACTGGACGAGTTGATCACCCGGATGCCGCGACGCGACGCCCGGGACGCTTCGTTCGAGCGCCGGTACGGGACGTATCTCACGGGCAGACACGGCAAGTTGATGATCTACGGCATCGACCTGACGGATTCGCCGGGGGCTTGGCCGCTGGATGTGGCGTATCTGAGTCTGGAGGTGACGGGGTGGCTGGACCGCCCGCCGCATCCGGATCCGACGATCCCCTTGAAGCACGGGGGAATCGTATGGTCACCGTCCCCCCGTCCCGCCGACCAGATCCTCGCCGCCCACGACAAGGTCCTGCTCCGTGGTGTGGCCGGCTCCGGCAAAACCACACTCGTGCAGTGGCTCGCGGTCTCGGCGACCCGTGCCGCACCGGACGGCCCCCTCGCGTATCTGCACGGCCTGGTCCCCTTCGTGCTGCCGCTGCGCACCCTGATCCGGCACGGTGAGCGGCTCCCCGGTCCGGAACGGTTCCTCGAAGCCGCCGACTCCCCGCTCGGCGGAGCGCAGCCCGACGGCTGGGCGGACCGGGTACTCGGTGCCCGGCGCGGGCTCGTCCTGGTCGACGGCATGGACGAGATCCCCGACACCGAGCGGGAGCGCACCCGGGCCTGGCTCCAGGGCCTGATCACCGCGTACCCGGGAAACCGCTGGCTGGTGACCTCGCGCCCGTCCGCCGTACGCGAGAACTGGCTCGCCGACGACGGCTTCACCGAACTGACGCTCTCACCGATGAGCCCGACCGACGTGACGGCGTTCATCCACCGCTGGCACGACGCGGCCCGCACCGGCGCCCCCGACGACGGCGGCCTCCTGGACACGTACGAGCGGCAGTTGCTGACCGCCGTCCGCACCAAGGCGGACCTCGGCCGGCTCGCGACCAACCCGCTGATGTGCGGCCTGATCTGCGCCCTGCACCGCGACCGCCGCGGCTATCTCCCGCACGGCCGCAAGGAGTTGTACGAGGCCGCCCTCGCGATGCTCCTGACCCGCCGGGACCGTGAACGCGACCTGACGGCAACGGGCGTGGGGCTCCGCCAGGAACCCCAGATGCAGTTGCTCCAGCGCCTCGCGTACTGGCTGATCCGCAACGGCCGCACCGAACTCGACCGCACCCACGCGGAACGGATCATCGGCGACGCGCTCCCGTCGGTACCGGAGGCGGCGGCACTGGGCGACGCGGCCACGGTCTTCTCCCACCTGTTGCTCCGCAGCGGCCTTTTGAGGGAACCCGCCCCGGGCGCCGTCGACTTCGTCCACCGCACCTTCCAGGACTACTTGGGCGCCCGAGCGGCCGTAGAGGTGTGGGACATCGGCCTACTGACGGACCACGCGGCGGACGACCAGTGGGAGGACGTGATCCGGATGGCGGTGGCGCATGGACGGCCACGGGAACGGGCGGAGATTCTGGAGGGGTTGCTGACGGCGGGCATCGACGCGGACCGTCTCGTACAGCAAAGGGTCTTCCTCCTGGCCGCGGCCTGCCTGGAACACGCGACGGAACTGGACCCGGGGGTCAGGGAACAGGTCGAGTTCCACGTCGGCGTGTTCGTTCCCCCGGTCTCCGAACAGGCCGCGAGGGACCTGGCCTCGGTCGGCCCCCTCGCACTGGACCTCCTGCCGCCCCCGGACAACCTGACCGACGAGGAGGCCCGCCTGACGGTCGTGGCGGCGTCCCACGTGGACTCGGAGGCGGCGATCCCGTACCTGGCACGCTTCGCCCGCCACCCGTCCCTGAAGGTCCGCTCCCAACTCGTCTGGGCTTGGTCGCGCTTCGACACGGAGCGGTACGCGGAGGAGGTGATCGGGGAACTCGACCCGGAGGGGCTGCACTTCACCGTACGGGACGAGGCTCAGCTCAGGGCGCTGGAGGATATGGGAGGACGGCCGGAGATCCAGTTCAAAGGCCCCTTCGAAACGGATCACATCGCCGTGCATGTCGGGCGGTTCGCACCCACCAACCTGCTCATCACCGACAACGAATACCCGGTGGATCTCGACTTCTTGCGGGGCGCAGACTCGGTGATCGAGGTCGCCCTCCTGCACTGCAAAAACCTTCTGGACTTGTCTGCGCCGACCGGGCTCGCTCCGCGCGGCATCTTCCTTGACGAAGCGCATCTCGTGACACGAGGACTGGATTCCTGGCGGGAACTCCGCAGGCTCACCCTCGACGCGCTGACCGACCTCGACTCCGATGACGGTTGGTCGGTTCTGGCAGACCTGCCCCATTTGAGTCATCTCGCGATGAGTGTGGACAGCTGCACCGAGATCCCGGCATCACTCAGGCTGCCCGGCCTGCGGACGCTGTACCTCAACGACTTCACCGACGCGACCGAAGCGGTCGACCTGTCCAGAATCCCGAACCACTTCCCCTTCCTCACGACGCTCCAGATCAACGGAACCCACACCACCCGCTCCCGCCTCCGCGGCATCCCCCCAAACGCGACTCTCCAGGCGTAACCCCCGAGGGAAAAAGGGCGGGTGGGTGGGGACAAAAAAGAGGGCCACCCCCGGAACCGAAGTCCCAGGGGCAGCCCCACTGGTCACGCCGCCCGCGAAGGGCTACGCCTCTTTGCTCAGGTTAGGCCCGGCGCCGCCGCCCGTCGCCTGCTCGATCGGCGGGACATCCGGCAGTGCCGTCTTCTCCTCACCCCGGAAGGTGAAGGTCTTGGTCTCGCCCTCACCGTCCGTGCCGACGACCACGATGTGGCCGGGGCGCAGCTCGCCGAAGAGGATCTTCTCGGAGAGGATGTCCTCGATCTCACGCTGGATCGTCCGGCGCAGCGGCCGGGCGCCCATGACCGGGTCGTACCCCTTCTTGGCCAGGAGCGACTTGGCTTCGGTGCTCAGCTCGATGCCCATGTCGCGGTCCTTGAGGCGCTCGTCCACCTTGACGATCATGAGGTCGACGATCTGGATGATGTCTTCCTCGGTGAGCTGGTGGAAGACCACGGTGTCGTCGACACGGTTGAGGAACTCGGGCCGGAAGTGCTGCTTCAGCTCTTCGTTGACCTTGTTCTTCATCCGCTCGTACGTGGACTTGGTGTCGCCCTGGGCGGCGAAGCCCAGGTTGAACCCCTTGGAGATGTCCCTGGTCCCGAGGTTGGTCGTCATGATGATGACCGTGTTCTTGAAGTCCACGACCCGGCCCTGGGAGTCGGTCAGGCGACCGTCCTCCAGGATCTGGAGCAGGGAGTTGAAGATGTCGGGGTGGGCCTTCTCGACCTCGTCGAAGAGGACGACGGAGAACGGCTTGCGGCGGACCTTCTCGGTCAGCTGGCCGCCCTCTTCGTACCCCACATAGCCGGGGGGCGAGCCGAAGAGACGCGACACCGTGTGCTTCTCGCTGAACTCCGACATGTCGAGGGAGATCAGCGCGTCCTCGTCACCGAACAGGAACTCGGCGAGGGTCTTCGACAGTTCGGTCTTACCGACGCCGGACGGGCCGGCGAAGATGAACGAACCACCGGGGCGCTTGGGGTCCTTCAGACCCGCGCGCGTACGACGGATCGCCTGCGAGAGCGCCTTGATGGCGTCCTTCTGGCCGATGACCCGCTTGTGCAGCTCGTCCTCCATGCGCAGCAGACGCGAGGACTCCTCCTCGGTCAGCTCGAAGACGGGGATGCCGGTGGCCGTCGCGAGGACCTCGGCGATCAGCTCGCCGTCGACCTCGGCGACGACGTCCATGTCGCCGGCCTTCCACTCCTTCTCGCGCTTGGCCTTCGCCGCGAGCAGCTGCTTCTCCTTGTCGCGGAGTGACGCCGCCTTCTCGAAGTCCTGGGAGTCGATGGCCGACTCCTTGTCACGGCGCACGCCCGCGATCTTCTCGTCGAACTCGCGGAGGTCCGGCGGCGCGGTCATCCGGCGGATCCGCATCCGGGAACCGGCCTCGTCGATCAGGTCGATCGCCTTGTCCGGCAGGAAGCGGTCCGAGATGTACCGGTCGGCCAGGGTCGCGGCCCGGACCAGGGCGTCGTCCGTGATGGAGACGCGGTGGTGGGCCTCGTACCGGTCGCGAAGGCCCTTGAGGATCTCGATGGTGTGCGACAGCGACGGCTCGGCGACCTGGATGGGCTGGAAGCGGCGCTCAAGGGCCGCGTCCTTCTCCAGGTGCTTGCGGTACTCGTCGAGCGTGGTGGCACCGATGGTCTGGAGTTCGCCACGGGCGAGCATCGGCTTGAGGATGCTGGCCGCGTCGATCGCGCCCTCGGCGGCGCCCGCTCCGACGAGCGTGTGCAGCTCATCGATGAACAGGATGATGTCGCCGCGGGTGCGGATCTCCTTGAGGACCTTCTTCAGGCGTTCCTCGAAGTCACCGCGGTAGCGCGAGCCGGCGACCAGGGCGCCCAGGTCGAGGGTGTAGAGGTGCTTGTCCTTGAGGGTCTCGGGCACCTCGCCCTTGACGATGGCCTGCGCCAGGCCCTCGACGACGGCGGTCTTGCCGACGCCGGGCTCGCCGATGAGCACCGGGTTGTTCTTGGTGCGGCGGGACAGCACCTGCATGACCCGCTCGATCTCCTTCTCGCGCCCGATGACCGGGTCGAGCTTGGATTCGCGGGCCGCCTGGGTGAGGTTGCGGCCGAACTGGTCGAGCACCAGGGACGTGGAGGGCGTGCCCTCGGCAGGACCGCCGGCCGTGGCGGTCTCCTTGCCCTGATAGCCGGAGAGCAGCTGGATGACCTGCTGCCGGACCCGGTTGAGATCGGCACCCAGCTTGACCAGGACCTGGGCGGCGACGCCCTCGCCCTCACGGATCAGGCCGAGCAGGATGTGCTCGGTGCCGATGTAGTTGTGGCCCAGTTGAAGGGCCTCGCGGAGCGAAAGCTCCAGGACCTTCTTGGCACGGGGGGTGAAGGGGATGTGCCCGGACGGGGCCTGCTGGCCCTGGCCGATGATCTCCTCCACCTGCTGGCGGACCGCCTCCAGAGAGATCCCGAGGCTCTCCAGGGCCTTAGCGGCGACACCCTCACCCTCGTGGATCAGGCCCAGGAGGATGTGCTCGGTGCCGATGTAGTTGTGGTTGAGCATCCGGGCTTCTTCCTGAGCCAGGACGACAACCCGCCGCGCGCGGTCGGTGAACCTCTCGAACATCGTTAATCGCTCCTCAGAGCGGTCAGGCAGTAAGGGGTCGGTCCCCTCCCTGTCCTTCCGCAGCTTAGTCCCGCAAGCGGGGACCGCTCATTCCAACTGCCGACACCCGTGGATGGCCTCCCGACCCGGAACGCCGACAATTGCTCCAACCCGATGGTGCGAGACGATGTTCCCGCAGGCCAGGTACTTACCCCCGTCGCCACTACGCCGATGGCGAACGTGAGGCTGCTTCGGACTTGCGTGTCGCCCCTCCCACTAGGGATGTCTTACCCGCAGCTACGGACAGTCCATGCGGCGTACCCGGGTTCCCTCCGCTACGGGCGAACAACCTTGCGCGCCCGCCCACTCCCGCACGCCCCCATTTCGACCACTCTGTGCATACGGTAGGGCACGTTGCGTAACCGCAGGACCGTTTCGGCGGTTGGCGGGGACATGGAACTCACCGTCCCGCATCCGCGTCGGCCGCTCTCCTCGGGAGACCCGGTGCGGCGGTGGTACGAAGACATGCTCGGCTGGGCGGCGGTGTGCGGCACGCCCACCCGGCCCGCCCAACTGCTGACGGGGTTGCGCTTCGACGTTCTTCAGATGCCGGCCGACGCGGGCCGGGAGGTACTGCGGCGGCTGCGGCTCCGGTGCCCGGTGGCGGTGCGGGGGCGGCGGATGTGGCTGCTGGTGGCCGCGGGGAGCGCGGAGGAGCTGCCGGGGCTGCTCGACTGGCTGGAGTGGAGCACCCTGCCGCTCGATCTCGCGGCGATCGGTGCGGGCGGGCGCATCGACGCGCCCCTGCCTCCGGGCTGGCCGGTGCCGGGCGGGTGGGCGGGTCCGCGGGGGGCTGCCGTATGGCTGCGCCCCCCGGAGCCCGGACGTGCGGTGGAGCCGACGCTGCCGGCCCCGCCGTTCCTGGCGGCGCCGACGACCCAGGGGGGCGGTGGGGGCGCCCCCGATCTCGTGCGTCTGGTGGACACGGCGGCGACTCAGTGCCATCGGGTCCGTCTCGGGCGGGCCCGGGATCAGCGGTGGGCGTCCTCGTACGCCTGACGGATGTTCGCGGGGACCCGGCCCCGGTCGTTCACGTCGAAGCCGTTGTCCTTCGCCCACGCGCGGATCTGCGCCGTGTCCTGGCCGCCGCCGGCCGCAGCCGCCGCACGCGCCTTTCCACGGCCGCCCGCGCCCCGGCCGCCGGTGCGCCGGCCGCTCTTCACATAGGGCTCAAGAAGACCGCGAAGCTTGTCCGCGTTCGACGTGGTGAGGTCGATCTCGAATGACTTGCCGTCCAGCGCGAACGTCACGGTCTCGTCCGCCTCGCCGCCGTCGAGGTCATCGACAAGAAGGACCTGAACCTTCTGTGCCACTGGATTTCCTTTCATCGATAACGTGCGGGTCGGTCCGTGCGGCTCGGCCGCTGATTCGCCGTCCCTTGTTATATGCAGTACAGCAGTACGTCGGAAAGCAAACCGCTTTTGCCGGAAAAACACAAACCCCTGGGAGTGACGAACCGAGCCGAGAAGCCCGGAAACATGCGCGTTTCGGACATAGGGCACGTGGGCACGGACAGGTGCGGGAATACCCGTACCGATCGATCACAGATGCAGGAGCATCCGACTGTTGCCCAAGGTGTTCGGTTTCACCCGTTCGAGTCCGAGGAACTCGGCGACGCCCTCGTCATAGGAACGCAGCAGCTCGCTGTACACATCGGTGTCGACGGGAGTCTCACCGATCTCCACGAAGCCGTGCTTCGTGAAGAAGTCGACTTCGAAGGTGAGACAGAAAACGCGTCGAACACCGAGCCAGCGGGCGGTCTGTAGCAGCTTCTCCAGGACTTGATGACCGACACCCGAGCCCTTGACCGAGGGGTTCACCGCGAGAGTGCGGACTTCCGCGAGGTCTTCCCACATCACATGGAGTGCGCCGCAGGCCACGACCTGCGCGTTGTCGTCCCGTTCCGCGACCCAGAACTCCTGGATGTCCTCGTAAAGCGTGACCGTGGCTTTGTCGAGCAGGATCCGCTTGGCGGTGTACGAGTCGAGGAGTCGGCGCACCTCGGGGACATCGCTGGTCCTGGCCCGGCGTACGGTGACCGCTTTCGTGGGGACTTCGGGGAGCTGTGCTGCCATGTGCGGACGCTATCGCCCGTCCTCCGCACGCGAGGAGTCGGGGTTCTCGTCGGGGTTCTGCTCCGGGTTCTCCTCCGGGTTCTCCGGGGGATTCGGGTTCTGGGAAGACGCCGGGTTCTCGGGACCCTGCACCATCCGTACGGCATCGCTCAGAGCTTCGCGCTGTTCCGGGGACATCATCCCGAAGAAGGCGACGAGAGCCGCCGCCGGGTTGTCGCTCTGGGACCATGCGTCGTTCATCAGTGCGGCGGCGTACGCGGCCCGTGTGGAGACGGCCTCATATCGATAGGCACGGCCTTCCGCCTCGCGCCGGACCCAGCCCTTCTGATGGAGATTGTCCAGAACGGTCATCACGGTCGTGTAGGCGATGGAGCGTTCCTGCTGAAGGTCTTCCAGGACTTCTCGAACGGTCACCGGGCGGTTCCACTTCCAGACCCGCGTCATGACAGCGTCTTCGAGTTCTCCCAAGGGGCGAGGCACAGTTGCACCCTAGTAGCAGAATCCAACGATGACGCGACGAACGTGGCATAGGGGGACAAAAAGGGCGTACGACTCGGAATTCCGATGAGTCGTACGCCCTGGGTGCGGGCCCTGACCGCCAGGTGGTTACGCGGTGACGCGGTCGGCTCAGGTGTCGCGCGAGGTCTGGCGGACCGCCTCGGCGCGGGCCATGGCGCCGTCGACGGCCGCGTCCTCCTTGGCCTTGTTGGCGCCGCCCTGGGTCTTCACGATCGTGACGATCAGACCGATGAAGAACACCGCCATGACTACGGGGGGCACGAGCGCGGAGACATAGTCCATGCCCTCAGGGTAGCTACCCGGCCGCGAGCTGCTGCGGCGGGTTCTCCTCAGGAGCGGTGTCGCGGTCCGGCGCGCGGTCGGGGGTGCGGTCGGGCTTCTTCGGCTCGGCCGGGGGCGCGGGGCGCTTGCGGGGCGGGAAGACCTCGGCCGGGGTGGGCACCGGGCGCTGCGGGGCGGGCTCCTCCTGAGGCTTCGGCGCGGGCTTGTCCGACGGCTTCCTGTCGGCCTGTACGGGGCCGTACGCGCGGGCGGGACCCGATACGCCGGGAGCGGTGAGTACGGCCGACAGACCGCCGGGGAGGGCCGTCAGGCGGGCACGGGACGCGGGGACCGTGACCCGCCGGGTGACCGTGCCCCCGGCCGCCCGGCCGCCGGGCACGGCGCGGCCCGCGAGCTTGGCGCGGACCGCCGTCTCAGCGAGGTCGCGGCAGCGCTCCAGGAGCGCGGCGGCGGCCGGGTTCCCGCGCAGCGCGCGCAGGGCGGCGAGATCGTCGGGTACGGGCTGGTAGCCGGCGGCGAGTACGTCCTCCAGGAGCGCCAGATACCCGCTCACGGTGCCGGGCAGGGCGGCCCGGTAGCGGGCGAGGTCGGCCAGCAGGAAGGCGCGGAGCCGGGCGCCCTCGCGGGCCGCCTCGTCGACGGCCCCGGCGAGCCGGAGACAGTCCTGGACGTCCTCTGCGGAGGCGGGACTCGGGTGGAGGGCAAGAGCGAGGGCGCGACGGAGCACACGAAGCTCCTCCACACCGAACGCCATGCCGCCGCGTGATCCGTAGGGCGTGGGCATGCCGTGACGATACGCGCTAATCAGACAAAATCCGCTCATCGCGGTGCGGGTGTTGCGCCCGGCGGGGGCGGCACGGGGCCAGGTCGGCCGGGGCCGGCGTCAGGTCCGGGAGATGTTGCGTTCGTAGACCAGGCGGAGCCCGATCAGCGTCAGCCAGGGTTCGTGTTCGTCGATGACCGACGCCTCGCCCAGGACCATCGGCGCCAGGCCGCCCGTCGCGATCACGGTGACGTCGTCCGGGTCGTCGGCGAGTTCGCGCGCCATGCGGGTCACCACACCGTCGACCTGGCCGGCGAACCCGTACACGATGCCCGACTGCATGGCCTCGACCGTGTTCTTGCCGATGACGCTGCGCGGCCGGGCCAGCTCGATCTTGCGGAGCTGGGCACCGCGTACGCCGAGCGCCTCGACGGAGATCTCGATGCCGGGTGCGATGACCCCGCCCGCGTACTCCCCGCGCGCGGAGACCGCGTCGAACGTCGTCGCCGTGCCGAAGTCGACGACGATCGCCGGGCCCCCGTACAGCTCGACCGCCGCGACCGCGTTGATGATGCGGTCCGCGCCGACCTCCTTGGGGTTGTCCATCAGGATCGGCACCCCGGTCTTGATGCCCGGTTCGACGAGGACGGCGGGTACGTCGCCGTAGTACCTGCGGGTGACCTCGCGCAGTTCGTGCAGGACGGACGGCACGGTGGAGCAGATGGCGATGCCGTCGATGCCGTCGCCGAGTTCCTCGCCGAGCAGCGGGTGCATGCCCATGAGGCCCTGGAGCAGGACCGCCAGTTCGTCGGCGGTGCGCCGGGCCTCGGTGGAGATGCGCCAGTGCTCGACGATCTCCTCGCCGTCGAACAGGCCGAGCACGGTGTGGGTGTTGCCCACGTCGATCGTCAGCAGCATGGTGCTACTCCGCCCCGGCTTCGGCGTCGGCTTCGGTGTCGGCCCCGCGCAGGTCCAGGCCGATGTCGAGGATCGGCGAGGAGTGCGTGAGGGCGCCCACGGCGAGGTAGTCGACGCCGGTGCGCGCGTACGCGCGCGCGTTGTCCAGCGTGAGGCGGCCCGAGGACTCCAGGGTCGCTCGGCCGTGCACCAGGGCGACGGCCTCCTCGGTCTCGCCGGGCGTGAAGTTGTCCAGGAGGATCAGGTCGGCGCCCGCGTCGACGGCCTCGCGGAGCTGGTGCAGCGTGTCGACCTCGACCTCGATCGGCACCTCGGGGAAGGTCTCCCGTACCGCCTTGAACGCCTGGCTGACGCCGCCCGCCGCGACCACGTGGTTGTCCTTGACCAGGGCCGCGTCCGACAGCGACATGCGGTGGTTGACGCCGCCGCCGCAACGCACCGCGAACTTCTCCAGGGACCGCAGCCCCGGCGTCGTCTTGCGGGTGTCCCGCACGCGCGCCTTGGTGCCGTCCAGGGCGTCGGCCCACGCGCGCGTGGCGGTCGCGATACCGGACAGCCGGCACAGCAGGTTGAGGGCGCTGCGCTCGGCGGTCAGCAGGTCCTGGGCGCGGGTCGTGACGCTGAGCAGCTTCTGCCCGGCCTCGACCCGGTCGCCGTCCTCGACGTGCCGCTCGACCTCGAACTCGTCGGTGCACACGATGGAGATGACCGCCTCGGCGATCCGCAGCCCGGCGACGGTGCCCGCCTCGCGCGCGGTGAAGTCACCGGTGGCGACGGTGTCCTCGGGGATGGTGGCGACGGTCGTGACGTCCACGCCGCCGTCCAGGTCCTCGTCGATCGCGAGGTAGGCGATGTCCTCGACCTCGACCGGGTCGAGCCCGGCGTCGGCGAGGAGCGCGGCGAGCGCAGGATCGAGGCCGCACTCGGCGGCGTCGGTGCCTTCGGTGTCGACGGCCCCGTCACCTCCGGCGCAGCCGCAGCCGTCGCCGCAGCCACCGGCGGGAACGAGGGGAAGGTCGGGGGTACTCACGGCTCACTGCTCCTGGGGACGGGTCGAGGGCTCCGTGCGGGTGGGCGGGAGCGCCTGGGTCGGGGTCGCGTGCACGGCGAGCGTGCGGTCCGGGTTGAGGCGTACGACGATATGGCGCCGCCACGCCGTGTCGTCGCGGTCCGGGTGGTCCTCACGCCAGTGGCAGCCCCGGGTCTCCGCGCGGCGCTGCGCGGCGGCCACCAGGACCCGGGCCACGCACAGGAGGTTGGTGGCCTCCCAGGTGTCGACGCCGGGCTCGGCGGTCTTGCCGTGCTCGGCGAGCGCGTCCTTCGCCTCGGTGTGCAGCCGCTGAAGCTGCTCGGCGGCCCGGTCGAGCGACGCGGCGGACCGCAGTACGCCGGCGCCGTCGGTCATGATCCGCTGGATCGCGAACCGGGTCTCCGGCGCGAGCAGCGGATGCGCGGGGGTGCGGGGGTGCGCGACTGGCACCGGCACGCGCGCGTGGAGGCCGGTCCCGGCGATGTCCGCCGCGATGCGCTCGGCGTAGACCAGCCCTTCGAGGAGGGAGTTCGAGGCGAGCCGGTTCGCGCCGTGCACACCGGTGCAGGCGACCTCCCCGCACGCGTAGAGCCCCGGCACGGTGGTGCGGCCGTACGCGTCGGTGCGGACGCCGCCGGAGGCGTAGTGCGCGGCGGGCGCGACCGGGATGGGCTCGGTCACCGGGTCGAGGCCGTGCGCCCGGCAGGCGGCGAGGATCGTCGGGAAGCGGTGCTCCCACATGTCGGCGCCGAAGTGCCGTGCGTCGAGGTACATGTGCTCGGCGCCCTGCTCCTGCATCCGGCGCATGATGCCTTTGGCGACGATGTCCCGGGGTGCCAGCTCGGCGAGTTCGTGCTGCCCGGTCATGAAGCGCACGCCGTCAGCGTCCACGAGATGGGCGCCCTCGCCGCGTACCGCCTCGGACACCAAGGGCTGCTGGCCCTCCGCGTCGGCGCCGAGGAACAGCACCGTGGGGTGGAACTGCACGAACTCCAGGTCGCTGACCTCGGCGCCCGCGCGCAGGGCGAGCGCGACGCCGTCGCCGGTCGACACGGACGGGTTCGTGGTCGCCGAGTACACCTGGCCCATGCCGCCGGTCGCGAGGACCACGGCGGGCGCGTGCACGGCTCCGACACCGTCGTGCTGGCCCTCGCCCATGACGTGCAGCGTGACGCCCGCGGTACGGCCTTCGGCGTCGGACAGGAGGTCCAGGACGAGCGCGTTCTCGACGGTCGGTATGCCCCGCGCGCGGACCGCGTCGACCAGCGCGCGGGAGATCTCGGCGCCGGTCGCGTCACCGCCCGCGTGCGCGATACGGCGGCGGTGGTGGCCGCCCTCACGGGTCAGCGCGAGATCGCCGTCGGCCGACTCGTCGAAGTGGGCGCCCGTGTCGATGAGCCGGCGCACCGCGTCGGGCCCCTCGGTGACGAGGATCCGTACGGCGTCCTCGTCGCACAGGCCCGCGCCCGCCACGAGGGTGTCGTCCAGGTGCTGTTCGGGGGTGTCGCCCTCGCCGAGCGCCGCCGCGATACCGCCCTGCGCCCAGCGCGTGGAGCCGTCGTCAAGGCGGGCCTTGGTGACGACGACGGTCCGCAGTCCGGCCGCCGCGCAGCGCAGGGCCGCGGTGAGCCCGGCGACGCCGGAGCCGACCACGACGACGTCGGCGGTGAGGGACCAGCCGGGCGCCGGGGCGTGCAGCCGTATGCCGGTCGCCGCGGGGGTTCCGGGCGGTCTGGAGGCTTCCGGTGTCCCCGGGGTTTCCGGAATCGCTGTGCCGGTCACGAGGCGGCTCCGAAGGTCAGGGGCAGGTTGTCGATCAGCCGGGTCGCGCCGACGCGCGCGGCGACCGCGAGGACCGCTTCGCCGGTGTGGCCGTCGGCGATCTCGCTGAAGTCGGACGGGTCGACGAGTGCCAGATAGTCGAGTTCCAGGGGCGGTTGGCGGCGGGCGGCCTCGTCCAGGACGAGCCGGGCCGCCGCGCGGACCGCTTCGGGGGTGGGGACCGCTTCGGGGGTGCCGGGCAGCGCCGTGGCGACGGCGTGCGCGTCGGCCGCCGCGCGGGACTCGCCCAGCGCGCCCAGCGCGTCCGCGCGCGCCTGCGTGGTGGTTTCCAGCGCGGCACGCGCGCGAAGGGCCTCCTGCGCCGCGTGCCGGTCGCGTCCCGCGAACAGGGCCTGGGACAGCGCCAGCGCCGTACGCCGCTCGGTGGGCGACAGATAGCGGTTGCGGCTGGACAGGGCCAGGCCGTCGTCCTCGCGCGCGGTGGGGACGGCGACGATCTCCACGCCGAAGTCGAGGTCGCGCACCATGCGGCGGACCAGGGCGAGTTGCTGGGCGTCCTTCTGCCCGAACAGGGCGACGTCCGGGCGGGTCAGGTGCAGCATCTTGGCGACGACGGTGAGCATGCCGTCGAAGTGCCCCGGACGGGACGCCCCTTCGTACCGCTCGCCGAGGGTGCCCGCCGTGATGCGGATCCGGGGTTCGCCGCCCGGGTAGACCTCGTCCACGGCGGGCGCGAACACGACGTCGGCGCCCGCCTGTTCGGCGATCTTCAGATCGGCGTCGAGGGTGCGCGGATAGCGGTCGAGGTCCTCGCCCGCGCCGAACTGGAGGGGGTTCACGAAGACCGTGACGACGACCTCGCCGGCCGGGCCCGCGAGTCGGCGGGCCGAGCGGATCAGGGTGGCGTGACCCTCGTGCAGGGCGCCCATGGTCATGACGACGGCCCGCCGGCCACGCCCCGCGCGCGTACCGGTGTCACCCGTGTCCGTTCCCTGGGCGCGCAGTGCGGCGGCGGTGTGCACGAGTGCGGTCATGACGCGGCTCCGTTCCCGCCGTCGGCGAGCACACCGAGCAGGTCCTCGGCGAGTTCCGGCTTGAGCAGTCCGTGCGCGAGGGCGCGGTCGGCGGTGGCCCGTGCCATCGCGAGATAGCCCGCGACGGTGCCGGGCGCGTGCTTGCGCAACTCGGCGACGTGCGCGGCGACCGTACCGGCGTCCCCGCGCGCGACGGGGCCCGTCAGAGCGGCGTCACCGGAGCGCAGGGCGTTGTCGAGCGCGGCGCCCAGGAGCGGGCCGAGCATCCGGTCGGGGGCCTCGACGCCTGCCGCGCGCAGCAGTTCCATGGCCTCGGCGACCAGGGTGACCAGATGGTTCGCGCCGAGCGCGAGTGCCGCGTGGTAGAGCGGCCTGGACTCCTCGGCGATCCATTCCGGTTCGCCGCCCATCTCGATGACCAGGGCCTCGGCGGCCAACCGCAGTTCGTCGGGCGCGGTGACCCCGAAGGAGCACCCCGCGAGCCGCTGCACGTCGACCGGGGTGCCCGTGAACGTCATCGCGGGATGCAGCGCCAGCGGCAGTCCACCGGCCCGCAGCACCGGGTCAAGCACCCGCGCGCCGTACCGGCCCGAGGTGTGCGCGACGAGCTGTCCCGGGCGGACCGCACCGGTCTCGGCCAGGCCCTCGACCAGGCCGGGCAGGGCGTCGTCGGGGACGGTCAGCAGGACCAGGTCGGCACGCTCCATGACCTGCGCGGGCGTCACGACGGGCACATCGGGCAGCAGCAGCGCCGCACGGCGCACGGAGGCGTCGGAGACCCCCGAGACGGCCACCGGTCGGTGCCCGGCCAGTTGGAGCGACGCGGCGAGCGCGGGGCCGACCCGGCCCGCGCCGACGACCCCCACCGAGAGCCGCGCGGGGCGGTCCCTGGGGTCGGGCTGTTGAGGTGTGTTCACTCGTCGACGGCCTTTCGTTCCAGTCCGCTCGGGGTACCGGACGATTTCTCGTCATGCTAACGCGATTGCCCGGGGCCAGCCGTCCGTCGTCCACAGGCTGTGGTCAGCCGCACACCCGTACGCCATGATCGAGTCATGAGCGAATCGGAAGAGCGGGAGCGCGTACGCCGGCTCGCGGCGCTGCGAGGCGCCGACCGGATCCTGGCCCGGCAGGGGATCGACGCCACGGTGGGACAGCGGCTGGCCGACCTCGCGTCGGCGGCGGGCGATGCGTACGACCTGGACGACGCCGTGGATCTGTACGGGAACGGTGTGGTCGGTGCCGTGGAGCGCCGGGTCGCCGATCTGCTCGGCAAGGAGGCCGCGGTCTTCTTCCCGTCCGGCACGATGGCGCAGCAGGTCGCGCTGCGCTGCTGGGCGGGGCGTACGGGAAACGCGACGGTGGCGATGCACCCGCTGGCCCACCCCGAGGTGCACGAGCGGGGCGCGCTCGGCGCGGTGAGCGGGCTGCGTACGGTGCACCTCACCGCCGAGCGGCGCCCGCCCACCGCCGACGAGGTGGCCGACTTCCCCGAGCACTTCGGGACACTGATGCTCGAACTGCCGCTCAGGGACGCGGGGTTCCTGCTGCCGACGTGGGACGAGCTGACGGACGTGGTCGACGCGGCACGCGCGCGGGACGCCGTCGTGCACATCGACGGTGCGCGCCTGTGGGAGTGCACCCCGCACCTCGGGCGGCCCCTGGACGAGATCGCGGGCCTCGCGGACAGCGTGTACGTGTCGTTCTACAAGTCGCTGAACGGCATCGGGGGCGCCGCCCTGGCCGGGCCCGAGTCCCTGGTGGAGGAGGCCAGGACCTGGCGGCACCGGTACGGCGGGCAGATCTTCCAGCAGTTCCCGACGGCCCTGGCCGCGTTGATCGGGCTCGACCGTGAGCTGCCGCGGCTCCCGGAGTACGTGGCGCACGCCAAGGTCGTCGCCGCGGCGCTGCGGGACGGCTTCGCGCGCGCGGGCGTGCCCTGGGCCCGGGTGCACCCCGAGGCGCCGCACACGCACGAGTTCCGGGTGTGGCTTCCGTACGACGCCGACCTGTTGTCCCTCGCGGCGGTACGGCAGGCCGAGGAGACCGGGACCTCGCTGTTCCGGCGCTGGTTCCCCAGCGGCCCGCCGGGGGTCTCGTTCGCCGAGGTCACCGTGGCGGAAGCCGGTCTGGAGTGGACGGCGGGGGACGTGACAAAGGCGGTGGCGGACTTCGTGGGGCGCTTGGCGGAGTGACGACGGATTGACGGCGGCTTGATGGCGGCTTGATGGCGGAGCGATCGGGACACGGTGACCGTACGCGCGCGGGGTCACGGCGTACGGCGGCGCCGGGTCAGCAGGCGGGTCAGCGCGTCGGTCAGCGGGCGGGTCAACGCGTGGCGACGGCGGCGGGGGGCGGGGCGGCGCTCGACCACCCGGCGCAAGTGCCCGTACTCGCGCAGCTCGCGGACGGTCCGCCAGTCGTATCTGCCGGGGGCGGGCGGCAGGGGTTCCTCGCGCCGGCGGGCCCGGTACAGGTCCAGTGCGTACTGCTCCGTGACGCCCATGGCGTACACCTCTCGTCCTCTTCGGCAGGGCGCCCGGTCCGGGCGGCGGCCCGGCGGGACAGTGCCGACACTCCTCCCGGAGCGGACGGCGGTCACGCGGATTGACGGGGCCCGTCAATCGACGGTCGCGTTGTCAGTGGGCGGGTGCACCATGAGGTCATGAGCGTGAGCATCGAGATCGCGGGCCTGCCGCCGGAGCGGATCGTCTTCGAGACGTCGCCGCTGACGGAGCTGGGCATGGCGCTGCACGCGTTGGCCGAGCCCGGACACCACCCGGGGCTGCACGGCTGGGCCACGGCCACCTCGGCGTCGCTCAAGCCGGACCTCGCGGACCGCCTCAGCGAGGTGGACTTCCTGTGGCGGACCACGTTCTCGGACATCTTCCTGCCGTTCGCCGGGCTGGCCGGGCGGGGCGGCGGGCCGGGGGCGACGCTCGCCGAGGATCTGGACCTGCTCGACCGCCTCGACGACGAGCGGTTCGTGGACGCCGCCCTGGAGTTCGCCTGCGGTCCGCACTACGCACTCGTGGGGCCGTCCTCGCTCGTCGACCCGGTGCGCCGGCGGCAGGCGGTGGAGCGGGCGGCGTCTCGGGGGCCGCGCCAGGTCGACTTCGCGTCGCGGCTCCTGCGGGACCCGGGCACCGTGCGCGCGTGGCTGCGGCGGTTGTTCGAGGACTGCGACGAGGCGTTCTTCGCGGACACCTGGCAGCGGGTTCGGATCCAGCTCGCGGCCGACGCCCGGCACAAGACGGAAGTACTGCGGCGCAAGGGGCTGCCGGAGGCGCTGACAGCGGTATCGGCCGCCCTCTCGGTGGACGAGGCGGGGACCCGGATCACGGCGGACAAGCTGGCGCACAGCACCACCACCGCGCTGGACCCCACCGTCGGCGCCGGGCTCACCCTCGTACCGTCGCACTTCGGCTGGCCGCATCTGATGGTGCTGCACGCGCCCGGCTGGCGCCCGGTCGTGCTCTATCCGATGGCCGCGCCGGAACTGCGCGTGCCGGCGTCGGTGGAGCTGCTGGAGCGGCGCCTGGAGGCCCTGTCGCACCCGATCCGGCTGCGCATCTGCGAGAACATAGCCCGCGCGCCGTACACCACCGGCGAGTTGGCGCACGCGCACAGGATCAGCGCGCCCGAGGTGTCGCGCCATCTGGCGGTGCTGAAGAAGGCGGGTTTGATCACCACACGGCGGCGCGGGCGGTACGCGCAGCACCAGTTGGATGTCACCGTGGTGGCGCGGCTCGGCTCGGACTTCCTGGAGAGCGTGCTGCGCTGACGGACCGTCAGCGGCCCGCGAAAGACTCTCAGTCGAAGCGGATGTGCCGCAGGCTCGTCCAGGTCCTGCGCAGCCGCCCGCGCAGGAGGCCGTCCCGGTTCGGGGTGAGGGTCAGCCCCGCGAGCACGGCGATGCGGTCGGCCGTCTTGGCGACCGTGGTGTCGTCGGTCCAGAGGTGTTCCGCGAACTCGGGCTCGCGCAGCCGCGCCAGGCAGTCGTCGAGCCTGCGTACGGCGAAGCTCTCGCGGCGCAGCGGGGCGTCCTTGCCGCCGACGCGCTGGAGGAGGCGCCCGATGCCGCGTTCCCGCAGGCGCCGCAGGACGGTCTCCGGGTCGGCGAGAAGGGAGAAGTGCCGTACGTCATGGCCGCGTTCGCGCAGCCGTACGACGGTTTCCGCGAAGTACGTCGGGTCCGTGACCGTCATGGGAACGATCACGACTCCGTCGTGCTTCGTCAGCGCGAGGTCGAGCACCTCGTAGACGCCCTGGCGCCAGGCGGGCAGGTCCTGGAAGTCGCCGCGCAGTTCGGGGGGCATCATCCGGTGCAGGCCGAAGCCGAGCAGCTCGGGGTCGCAGACGACGCTGCCGGGCAGCCGCCGCTGTATCTCGTGCGCGGTCTGTGTCTTGCCGCCACCGAAGGGGCCGTTGATCCACAGGAGCATGTCGTGACCCTAGGGGGCGGGCCCGGCCCAGGGAAAGCCGGAACCGACCCGCCTTTGGCGCACGAGCCCGCCTCGGCGCGGGGCCGCGCCGTTACTGGTGCGGGCCGCCCGCTCGGACCAGACCCGTCTCGTAAGCAAGTACCACCACCTGGACCCGGTCCCTCAGGCCCAGCTTTGTCAGGATTCTGCCCACGTGGGTCTTCACCGTGGCTTCCGAGAGGACCAGGTGGGCGGCGATCTCGCCGTTGGAGAGGCCCTGGGCGACCAGGATCATGACCTCGCGCTCGCGCTCCGTGAGGCGTTCCAGCTCCTTGTGCCGGGGCTGCGCGCCCGTCGACGGGAGCATCGGCGCGAAGCGGTCCAGGAGCCGTCGTGTGGTCGACGGCGCGACCACCGCGTCACCGCTGTGCACCGAGCGGATCGCGGCCAGCAGCTCGCCGGGCGGCACATCCTTGAGCATGAAACCGGACGCCCCGGCCTTCAGCCCGGAGAACGCGTACTCGTCCAGGTCGAAGGTGGTGAGGATGAGCACCTTCGGAGGGTTCGGGTCCGAACAGATCCGGCGGGTCGTCTCGACGCCGTCCAGCTTCGGCATACGGACGTCCATCAGGACCACGTCGACGTCGGCGGCGCGCAACACCTGGAGGGCCTCGACGCCGTCGCCCGCCTCGGCCACCACCTCCATGTCCGGCTGGGCGGCGAGCACCATACGGAAGCCGGTGCGCAGGAGGACCTGGTCATCGACGAGCATCACCCTGATCGGGGGCATGGGGATCCCTTCATGGACCTATGGAACACATGGACGTCAGTGGGCCGCTTTCAGCGGCAGCAGGGCGCTGATACGGAAGCCTCCGCCCGGCCGGGGCCCGGCGTCCAGCGTGCCGCCGACCATGCCGATGCGCTCGCGCATACCGATCAGACCGTGGCCCTGACCGTCCGCGCCGCCTTCCTCGTACAGCTCGTGCGGTGCGCCTTTGCCGTCGTCCTCGACAAGCAGCCCGAGGCCGTCGTCGAAGTAGACCAGGCGCACGCTGGCGCCGGCGTTCGGCCCGCCGTGTTTGCGGGTGTTGGTGAGGGCTTCCTGCACGATGCGGTACGCGGTCAGCTCGACACCGCTGGGCAGCGGGCGCGGGGTCCCCTCGACCTTGTAGTCGACGGGCAGCCCCGCCGTCCGCACCTGCTCGATGAGTTCGTCCAGCTGCCCGACGTCCGGCTGCGGCACGTACTCGCCGCCCTCCTCGCGCTCCCCCGTACGCAGCACGCCCAGCAGACGCCGCATCTCGGCCAGTGCCTGCCGGCCGGTGCCCGAGATGGTCTCCAGGGCCTTGCGCGCCTGGTCGGGTGCGGTGTCCAGGACATAGGCGGCGCCGTCGGCCTGGACCACCATCACGGAGACGTTGTGGGCGACCACGTCGTGCAGCTCGCGCGCGATGCGGGCGCGTTCGGCGGCGACGGCGACCTTGGACTGCGCCTCGCGCTCCTTCTCCAGGCGCGCCGCCCGCTCCTCCAGCTGCGCGAGATAGGCGCGGCGGGTGCGGATGGAGTCGCCGAGCACCCAGGCCAGCGCGAACGGCACGACCATGAAGACGGTGACCAGGACCTGGCCCACCGGACCTGTGTTCTGCTCGGGCCAGCGCAGCTGCGCCAGCGGGGCCGCGATCAGACCGCCCGCCAGGGCGAACCGTGACGCCCAGCGGGCGCCGTCCGCCGCGACGGTGTAGATGATCACCAGCATCGCGAAGTCGGCCGCCATGGAGGGCACGTCGAGGATGAGCTGAAGGACGCCCATGGAGGCGGCCAGGACGAGCATGCGCTCGGGCATCCTGCGCCGCAGCGCGACCACCAGGCACAGCACCACCGCGATCAGCACCGACGCCACGGGCTCCCTGTGCGGCGGGGTGTTCACCGTCTGGATCAGACTCACGCCGGTGATCCCGAGCAGGATGACGGCCCAGAAGCTGTCGACCCACGTCGGGTGTCTGCGGAGGAAGTCGTAGAGGCGCTGCACGTAACCCAGCGTAGGTAGCCGTGTGGCGCCCGGGGGTCAACCGGAGGATCGATCCGGAACCGGCGGACGTACTCCCCAAGGTGGAGGCCACCGTGACCTCTGCGCTTAGCCTGGCCGCGTGACGGATGACACGGGGGGCGCGTGCCCGGAGGGCGACGGGGGCGCGCGAGGGTGGCGCGAGGCGGCGGATGAGGCGCTGTACGGGCCGTCGGGCTTCTACCGGAACCCTGAGGGTCCGGCGGCGCACTTCCGTACGTCGGTGCACGCGTCGCCTTTGTTCGCGCGGGCGGTGGCGCGGCTGCTGTGCCGGGTGGACGCGGCGCTCGGGCACCCCGCCGAGGTGGCGTTCGTGGACATGGGCGCGGGCCACGGCGAACTCGTCACGGGGGTGCTGGCCGCGCTGCCCGCCGAGGTGGCCGCCCGCGCGCGTGGGTACGCCGTCGAGCGCGCGGACCGTCCCCCGGGACTGGACCCCCGCGTCGAGTGGCGTACGGACCCACCGGCCGCCGTAGAGGGTCTGTTCTTCGCGAACGAGTGGCTGGACAACGTCCCCCTGGACGCCGTCGAGGTCGACACGGACGGTGTCCCCCGTCTCGTACGGGTCCACCGCGACGGCACCGAGACGCTCGGGGAGCCGCCGACAGGGGCGGACGCGGCCTGGCTGGCGCGCTGGTGGCCGTTGGCGCCGGGCCCGGGTTCCGGGCGCCCGGAACCCGGGCTACGGGCCGAGATCGGCCGGCCGCGGGACGAGGCGTGGGCCGCCGCGGTCGGGACCCTCACGCGCGGGCTCGCGGTCGCCGTCGACTACGCCCACACCGCCGCTGCCCGGCCGCCCTTCGGCACACTCACCGGCTTCCTCGCGGGCCGCGAGACGGCACCCGTACCGGACGGCTCCCGCGACATCACGGCGCATGTCGCCCTTGACGCGTGCGCGCTGCCGGGCGGGCGGCTGACGAGCCAGCGGGCCGCGCTGCGGGCCCTGGGCGTGCGGGGCGGCCGTCCGCCGCTGTCCCTGGCGTCGAGCGACCCGGCCGGGTACGTACGGGCGCTCTCGCGCGCGGGCGCGGCGGCGGAGCTGACGGCGCCCGGTGGCCTGGGCGACTTCGGGTGGCTTCTCCAGCCCGTCGGATTCCCGGAGGGACCCCCGCCGGGCCTCCTGGACGACCTGGTCACCGGCGACGTACTCGCCGATGGCCTCCTTGTCGATCGCCTACGTGTCGATGGCCTACTTGTCGATGTCCCCGACCACGAAGAACAGTGACCCGAGGATCGCCACCATGTCGGCGATGAGCGTCCCCGGCAGCAGCTCGGTCAGCGCCTGGATGTTGTTGAACGAGGCGGACCGCAGCTTCAGCCGGTACGGGGTCTTCTCGCCCTTGGACACCAGGTAGTAGCCGTTGATGCCGAGCGGGTTCTCGGTCCAGGCGTACGTGTGGCCCTCGGGTGCCTTGAGGACCTTCGGCAGCCGCTGGTTGATCGGCCCCGGCGGCAGCTCCGCGATCCGGTCGAGACAGGCGTCGGCGAGGTCGAGGGAGTTGTGCGACTGGGCGAGCAGGCATTCGAACCGGGCGAGACAGTCGCCCTGCGCGCGCGTGACGACCTCCAGGGTGTCCTGAAGCTCCCCGTACGCGAGATACGGCTCGTCGCGGCGCAGGTCGAAGTCGACGCCCGACGCGCGCGCGATGGGCCCGCTCACGCCGTACGCGTGCACGGCCTCCGGTGACAGGACACCGACGCCCCGGGTCCGGGCGCGGAAGATCTCGTTGCCGAGGACCAGCCGGTCGTAGATGTCCATGCGGGAGCGGACCGACGCGACGGCCTCCCGCGCGCGGGTGGTCCAGCCGGCGGGCACGTCCTCCTTGAGGCCGCCGACGCGGTTGAACATGTAGTGCATCCGGCCGCCGGAGACCTCCTCCATCACGGCCTGGAGTTCCTCGCGTTCCCGGAAGGCGTGGAACACGGGCGTGATACCGCCGAGTTCCAGCGGATAGGAGCCGAGGAACATCAGATGGTTCAGCACCCGGTTCAGCTCGGCGAGCAGCGTGCGCGTCCATACCGCGCGCGGGGGGACCTCCATACCGAGCATCCGCTCGACGGCGAGGACGACGCCCAGTTCGTTGGAGAACGCGGAGAGCCAGTCGTGGCGGTTGGCCAGCATCACGATCTGCCGGTAGTCACGCGCCTCGAAGAGCTTCTCGGCACCCCGGTGCATATAGCCGATGACCGGCTCGGCGTGCTGGATCCGCTCGCCGTCCAGGACGATCCGCAGCCGCAGCACGCCATGCGTGGACGGGTGCTGCGGTCCGATGTTGAGCACCATGTCGGTGCTGTCCGCGGCGCCGCCGATTCCGACCATGGTCTCCGTCGTGGGAGTCATGACACCAGTCTCCCCTACGTACGCTTGCGGCATGGAGACGGGGAGCGCGGGGACGGGCGGCACCGGGAGCACGGCGCCGGGCGGGGCGATGGACAAGGCCGGGAGCGCGCCGCACGGCGGCATACCCGATCCACCGCGCCAGGACGGCGAACCGGTGTGGACGCCGCTGCCACCAGGGCTGTTGCGGATGCGACGGCTGTTGCTCGTGCTGTGGCTGGTGCCGCTGACCGTGGGAACCGGGGTGCTGCTCTGGCTGACGGCGGGCCCGGTCTGGGCCGCCTTCGCCGCGCTGCCGCTGGCCCTGCTGCTGTGGGGCTGGCCGATGCTGGGCCGCAACTGGCGCTCCTGGCGGTACGCGGAGCGCGCGGACGAGCTGCTGATCAGCCGGGGTGTCCTGTGGCACGAGGAGACGGTGGTGCCGTACGGCAGGATGCAGCTCGTGGAGGTCACGTCGGGCCCCTTCGAGCGGTACTTCGGCCTCGCGAGCGTGCAGCTGCACACGGCCGCCGCCGCGACGGACGCCCTCATCCCGGGCCTCGTGCCCGAGGAGGCGGAACGCCTGCGCGACCGGCTGACGGAGCTGGGCGAAGCGCGATCGGCCGGGCTGTGACGGGGCCGACCGAAGGGGCGCCGGTGGCGGTGCCTCTCGCCGAGGAGGACGGCGGGCCCGTGGAGCGGCGGCTGCACCCCGTGACGCCCTTCCGGCGCGCGTGGGCACCGTTCGCCGTGCTCGCCGGATGGGCCGTGCACGACCCCGACCAGGCGCAGCGGCGCCTCACCCAGCTCACCACGACCACGCTGCTGACCGCGATCGCCGCGATCGCCGTGGCCGCCGCGCTCTACGGCTTCCTGTCCTGGTGGTGGACGCACTTCTCGGTCACCGACACCGAATTGCGCATCCGCACCGGCCTCGTCTTCCGGCGCACCGCGCACATCCGGCTGGACCGGATCCAGGCCGTCGACATCACGCAGCCCCTGCTGGCCCGTGTCGCGGGTGTCTCGAAGCTCAAGATCGACGTCATCGGCACGGACAAGAAGGACGAACTCGCGTACCTCGGCGAGCGGCACGCGCGTGCCCTGCGCGCCGAACTCCTGGCCCGCGCCGCCGGGTTCGCGCCCGAGACCGCGCACGAGGTCGGCGAGGCTCCCGTACGGCAGATCGCGCATGTACCGCCGCGCATGCTCGCCGTGTCCGTGCTGCTCAGCGGGGCGCCCTGGGCGATGCTGATCGGCGCGGCCGTGGTGCCGACGTTCCTCTGGTACGCCACCCACAACCTGTGGACGGTCCTCGCGACCGCGCTGCCCCTGCTGGGCGGTGTCGGCGCGAACAGCGTGGGCCGGTTCATCACCGAGTACGACTGGACGGTCGGCGAGTCACCGGACGGCCTCCGCCTCGACCACGGCCTCCTCGACCGTGCGCACGAGACCGTGCCGCCCGGCCGGGTGCAGACGGTACGGATCGTGGAGCCGCTGCTGTGGCGCCGGCGCGACTGGGTCCGGGTCGAACTCGATGTGGCGGGCTCGTCCAACTCCGTGCTGATGCCGGTGGCACCGCGCGCCCTGGCCGAGGAGATCATCGGGCGGATCCTGCCCGGCGTGCGGGTGCCGCGCGAGCTGTCGAGGCCGCCGCGCCGGGCCCGCTGGTGCATGCCGCTGTGGTGGCGCGGTTACGGACTGGCCGTCACGGACACGGTGTTCGCGTCCCGCCATGGGCTGCTGCGGCGCAGTCTGTCGCTGGTGCCGCACGCCAAGGTGCAGAGCGTACGGCTCCTGCAAGGGCCCTGGCAGCGGCTCCACGGCCTCGCGGACGTCCATGTGGAGACCGGGGCCAACAAGTCCGTGCCGGCCCACCAGAGGGACGCCCAGGAGGCCGCGGAGATGCTGCGGTCGCAGGCGGAACGGTCCCGTACGGGACGGTTGACCGCGCGGCCCGAGCGATGGATGGCGTGAGGCTCGGGTGGCTCGGGGTCACGCCTGGAGGGCGGACCTGAGCCCTTCGACGTCGATCGGCTCGGTCTCGTCGTGCGCGGTCAGGTCGATGACCTGACCGATCCCGCGCTCGGCGTCGCTCGACGGCTTGAACTCCGACTCGGCCTCGGCCTTGTGCACCGCGAGTGCCTCCTCGCCGACGACATCGGCGAGATCCTGGTTCCGCACGGCCTCCAGGGCGGCGGGCTGGGGCTCGCCTTTGGTGCCGAAGAAGTCGAAGCCGCCCTCGACCGACCGCCGACGCGTCGGCGCCGGGGCGACGACGGCCGCGGCTGTGGGCACGTTGAAGTGACCGGCGCGCGGGGGTGACGCGGCGGTGCGCTCATGGGCGTCGGCCTGCGTGTCGGCGGCCTGGATGTCGGCCGCCTGGGGCGTGTCGGTCTGCGGTACGTCGGTGTGCTGGGCGTCGGTGTGCTGGGCGTCGGCGTGCTGAGTGTCGGCCGCCCGCGTCTTCGGTGAACCGCCCTTGCTCGCAAGGCTTTTGGCTACGGCGCCTTTGCCACTCCCGTCGCCTTTGCCGCTCTTCTCGCCCCGGCCGCCCTTGTCACCCTTGGCATTGTGAGCGCCTTTGTCAGCGTCGACGCCTTTGTCACCGGCCCCCGGCGTGCCCTTACCCGGACCGTCGTCCTCCGTGCCAGGGGGCCGCCCGAGCCGTTCCAGGGCGGCGTTCGCCCGCGCGTACAGCGGGGCGAGCGGAGGAACCGCTTCCGTCGCACCGGTGTCGCCACTGGTGTCGTCGGAGTCGGAGTCGGTGCCTGTGCCCTCGGCCGCGGGCAGTTCCTTCGCCGGGGCCGCCGCCTCGATGGCGAGCCTGCGGCGCCCTTCGAGGGCGGTGGCCCGCTCGGTCTCCGCCGTCGCGTACCGCCGTAGCAGCGCCGCGTGTTCATTGCGCAGTGATGCCAGTTCGGAGCGCTTGGCGCGCAGTCGCTGCTCCAGCTTGCCCCGCAGTTCGCGGGACTCCTCCAGGTCGCCCTCGACCTCGGCCACCCGTTCGTCGAAACGCCACTCGTCGCCGGCGCGGGCCCGTATCAGCTCGGCGACGCGCCGGCCCGCCACCCGGTCCCAGCGGCGCATCATGACCGAACCCACGACGGCCGCCGCCGCGGCGCCCCCGGCCAACGCGCGGAGCACCACGGGCTCCGCTACCAGCCAGGCGCCCGCGGCGCAGACGACGGAGGCTCCGGCGATCACTGAGGGGGGCAGCATCCGGTGCAACGGTGGGGAATGACGGTGACGTCCACGTGGCATGGCCAGAAACTTACCGCGCGTAGGGGAATGTTGCTGCCCCGCACGGTAAAAACCCGGCACCCGTACGGCATTACTTCTTGATCAGTCCCTTCGACTCCAGATACGCCTTGGCCACATCGGCCTCCTTCTGACGCTCCGCGTCGACCTTGCGGTTGAGTTCCACAAGATCGTCCGTGCTGAGCGTGCGCGTCAACTTCCCCAGAATGTCCGCGATCTCCTTGTCACCCGCGTCCTTGGCGTTCACAACGGGGAGGATGTTGTCGGCGTTCTGGAGCTTCTTGTCGTCCTCAAGGAGGACCAGGTCGAAGTTCTTCAGGGTCGCGTCGGTGGTGGTCGTCAGCACGAGCTGGTCGGTGCCGTTCTTGACGGCCTGCTTGGCCTGCGTGGTACCGACGCCCTTGGGGTCGATTCCGGTGACGTCGATGCCGTACGTCTTCTTCAGACCCGGCGCGCAGAAGGGCCGCGTCTCGCATTCGTCACCGGCCGCGATCCTGACCTTTTCGCCCGACTTCCCCAGATCCGAAAGGGTCTTGAGGTTGTGCTTCTTGGCGAATTCCGCGCTCACCGCGAACGCGTTCTGGTCGACGGCCTCTCCGGCGGGCAGCACCTTGAGGCCCTGCGGTTCGGCGAGCTTCTTCAGCGCGGTGACCGTGGCGTCAAGATCGCTGGAGGCCACCGGCTCGGCGTCCGGGCCGTTCTGCTTCAGGTTGAGGAATTCCGCGAGGGTCGCCGCGTATTCGGGGACGACGTCGATCGCGCCCTTCTGGAGCTCCGGTTCATAGATCTCGCGGTTCTCGACCGTCTTGACCGACGTGGAGTATCCGGCGTCGCTGAGCACCTGCCGGTACAGCTCCGCGAGGACCTTGGCCTCGGTGAAGCCGGCCGCGCCCACCACGAGCGAGCCCTTCTTGCCGCCGCCCGTGCTGCCGGAGTCGCCGTCGCTCTCCAGGCTGTCCCCGCCGCAGGCGGCGAGCCCGGCCGTCAGCGCCGCCACGGCGACGGCGGCGACGGCGGTCCGGCGCGCTCTCACGCGCGTGGTGCTGTTCCGTGTCCAACTGTTCATCTCGCGTCATCCGTTCGCGTTGTCAGGGGTGCGCAGGCATGCGCGTGTACACGTGTAGATCGTCATAAATCGTCGGCCGAGGGCGCGGCGCGGCGCCCATGTCCCGTACGGGTGTCTCATCGCGTCGCGCCCGCGCGCCCCCGCATCGGGTCGAAGAGGCGGCCCGCGATGACGAGGACCGCTTCCACGAGGAGCGCGAGCACCGCCACGAGGAGGGCGCCCGCGACCACTTGCGGGGTGTTCTGGAGGTTGAATCCGGCGGTGATGATCCGGCCGAGGCCGCCCTCGCCGGCCATCGCGGCGAGCGTCGCGGTGGCGATCACCTGCACGGCGGCGGACCGGACGCCCGCGGTGATCAGCGGGTACGCCAGGGGCAGTTCGACCCGGGAGAACACCTGCCGGCCGTTCATGCCCATCCCCCGGGCCGCCTCGACGACCGCGCGGTCGACCTCACGCATCCCCAGATACGCGTTGGTCAGCAGCGGCGGCACCGCGAACAGCACCAGCGCGATCAGCGTGGGGAGGTCGCCGTGCTCCCCGAGGGGCGTCAGGGTGAGCAGCACCAGGACGGCGAGGGTCGGCACCGCGCGCCCCACGTTGGAGATGTTCACGGCGAGCGCGCCGCCCCGGCCGATGTGGCCGAGCCACAGTGCGAGCGGCAGCGCTATGGCGCAGGAGACGGCGAGGGCGACCCCGCTGAAGTACAGGTGCTCGGCGAGGCGGTGCCACACGCCTTTGTCGCCCTGCCAGTTGGCACCGTCGGTCAGCCAGTCGTAGGCACCGGATATCGCGTTCATGCCGGTTCGGCCGCCTTCTCGACATCGGTACGGGCGCCGGTACGGGCGTCGTTTCGGGCGCCGGTGAGGGTACGCGCGCGGGGGCGGCGGTTCGTCCGGGTCCAGGGGGTGAGCAGCCGCTGGAGGCCGAGCAGCAGCAGGTCCGCGACGACGGCGAGCAGCACGCACAGCACGGACGCGGTGAGCACCTGGGACTTGAAGGAGGTGTCCAGGCCGTCGAGGATCAGGGTGCCCAGGCCGCCGTAGTCCACGATCGCGCCGACCGTGGTCAGGGCGACCGTCGAGACCGTGGCGATCCGGACGCCCGCGAGGAGGGCGGGCAGCGCCAGGGGCAGTTCGACCTCCCACAGCAGCCGCAGCGGGCCGTACCCCATGCCGCGCGCGGCCTCGCGGGCGTCCTCGGGGACGGCCTGGAGGCCCACCACGATGTTCCGCACCAGAATCGTCAGCGAGTACAGCACGAGGCCGGTGACGACCAGGGCCGCGGAGAGGCCGAAGACGGGCAGCAGCAGCGAGAACATCGCCAGCGACGGGACCGAGTACAGCACGGTCGTCACGCCGAGGATCGGGCCGGCGAGCGCGCGGCGGCGGCGCGCCAGGAGGGCCAGCGGCAGCGCGACGGCGACCCCGATGGCGACCGAGGCCACGGTGATCCCGATGTGCTGGACGGTGGCGTCGATCAGTTCCTGACTGCGGGAGCGCACGTATTCCCCGCAGATCCAGTCGTTCGCCACCATGCAGTTCTGTTCACTCATCCCGGCCCACCTCCCCCGCATCGCATCGCGCACGCATCTGTCAACCTTGGTATTCGGTCGTTCTGGCGACCCTAACCCCGAGCACTGACAATCACCGAGAGCCGTCGTACGGGCGCAACATGCCCTTCACAATTCGCGCACCACAATGGGGACCCATGATCCGGTTCGAGAACGTCACGAAGCGCTATGCCGACGGCACCACCGCCGTCGACGACCTGTCCTTCGAGGTCAGCGAGGGTGAACTGGTCACGCTCGTGGGCCCGTCGGGCTGCGGGAAGACCACGACCATGAAGATGGTGAACCGGCTCATCGAGCCGACCAGCGGGCGGATATTCCTGTCCGGCGACGACATAGCGGAAGCCGATCCCGTGGAACTCCGGCGCCGTATCGGCTATGTGATCCAGCAGGTCGGTCTCTTTCCGCACAAGACCGTGCTCGACAACACCGCGACGGTGCCGCATCTGCTCGGCGTGAAGCGGTCCAAGGCGCGAGAGCGGGCCGCCGAACTCCTCGATCTGGTGGGCCTCGACCCGGCCGTCTTCGGAAGCCGCTACCCCGAGCAACTCTCCGGCGGGCAGCGCCAGCGCGTCGGCGTCGCCCGCGCGCTGGCGGCCGATCCGCCGGTCCTGCTGATGGACGAACCGTTCGGCGCGGTCGACCCGGTGGTACGCGAACGGCTCCAGTCGGAGTTCCTGCGGCTCCAGCAGTCCGTACGCAAGACCGTGCTGTTCGTCACACACGACATCGAGGAGGCCGTCCGCCTCGGCGACCGCATCGCGGTGTACGGGAACGGGCGCATCGAGCAGTTCGACACCCCGACGACCGTGCTCGGCGCTCCGGCGACGGACTATGTGGCCGACTTCGTCGGCGCGGACCGGGGTCTGAAGCGGCTGTCGGTGACGCCGATCGAGGAGAGCGACCTGGAGCAGCCGCCCGTCGTGCACCTGGACGACCCGCTGCCCCGGGAGCTGGACGCGCGCTGGGCGGTCGTCCTGGACGGCGACGACAACCTGCACGGCTGGATCTCCGAGGAGCACGCGCGCGGGCGTGAGGGCACGGTGCGGGGCGCTGCGCGGCGGATGGAGGCTTGGTTGCCGTTGGGGGCGTCGCTGAAGCAGGCGTTCGCGACGATGCTTCAGCATGACGCCGGGTGGATCGCTGTGGTCGACGAGAACAGCGAGGGGCGCTTTCTGGGGGTCCTTACGCCGGCGCGTCTGCATGAGGCGCTGCGGCGCTCGACTGTGGCGGAGGCTCGGGATGTTTCTCGGGCCGAGGTGGCGCTGGAGACGGTGAGCGGCAGTTAGGCAGCAACGGGACTACCGGTCGGCGAGTCTCGTGCCCATCCATTCCATCGCCGGCGGGATTTCCCTGCGCCAGGTGTTGAAGTTGTGGCCGCCGCTGTCCAGGACGATCGACGCGATACGCGTGGGCGGCTTTGATCGGACCAGGTCGATGAACTTCATCGTGTCGCCATAGCTGTGCTCGCCCTGCTTGCTGGTGGTGACGAGCAGGGAGGTGCGCGGGGGCGGCATGTTCTGCATGAACCACATGAGGTTCGCCCGGTTCCTCAAGTCCTGGTTCCCCTGGAAGAGGTCACCCGTGGTGGGGTCGCTCGCGGCCTGGTAGTACGGCGACAGGCCCACCGCGGCGGCGTACACCTCGGGATGGTGCAGGGCGAGTTTCAGTGCGCAGTAGCCGCCGGTCGAGTCGCCGATGATGCCCCAGGAGCCCGGCCTGCGGTCGACGCGGTAGTGGCTCGACACGACGTCCGGCAGGTCCTTGGCGAAGAAGGTCTCGCTCTGCGGGCCGTTCGGGACGTCGACGCACTCGGTGTCGCGCGGTGGCGCCACGGTGGGCCGCAGCATCACCAGGATCATCGGCGGCATCTGGCCGGCCTCCGCCAACTGGTGTGCGGTCTGCGGGTACTGCAGGCCCTTGATGAGCGCGCTGGCGGTTCCCGGGTAACCGGTCAGAATGGTGGCGGCCGGGAACTTACGGTTCTGGTACTTCGGCTGGAAGTACTCCGGCGGCAGATACACGTACGCGGGTGTGGCGATGTGGGAGACCGGGCCGATGATGTCGACCTGATGGATCTGGCCGCCGACGTCCGGGCTGGCACCGCCCGAGACGTTCACCGTCTGGGTGCCCGAGAGACGCAGCGGCGCGTGGGTGCGGGTCGAGCCGTAGTCGGTGACGACACCCTGCCCCTTCTCCTGACCGAAGAGGTCGGCCCAGGAGGCGTAGAACCCGAACGCCTGGTTGGCGGCGACACCGATCGTCGCGAAGATCATGAACTGGGTCGCGAGCAGCAGCCCCGCGCGCCCGATGACGGCCCGCCAGGTGCTTCGCGCCAGCCGCGGCCAGATCCAGATCGTGCCGAAGAACAGCACAACGGCGAGCACCGCCGTCAACGCCAGCACCTTGTTGCTCGTGAGACCCATCCGGTGTTTCCCGCCTGTGCTGTCAGCCCTGTGTCAGCTGTAGCATTTCCGCCTGTTTCATGCCCGTTTATCTGTCTGTTTTTCCACTGGTTTTCCGGTTCTGGAGTGAACCGGCCCCGTTGAAGCACCGTCCTAGAGGGCGCCACAGCACCGGATGCCGACCCGGCCCCGGATCAAGGTCTCTCACAGAACTACGGGATGCGATGTCTGTCAGGATAGATGGCGAAATGCCGGACAGGGTTCCGTCCGTATCCGATCCGGGAACGCGCCACTACGCGCGCGTACGCCACGCCCTGCGCACGGTCGTCCCGCGCGGCCCGCGGCCCGAGTCCGTCCCCGCGCTGGTCGCCGGGGCATCCACCCTCGTCGGCCTCCTGGACATCGCGGCCGGCGTCTTCCCGCGCTTCCGGCACAGCCGCATGCACGCCATCGCCGAGGTGCTCCCGGGCGCCATGGGACCGTTCGCCGCCGCCCTGGCGATCAGCGTGGGCGTCCTGCTGTTGCTCCTCGCGCACGGGCTGCGCCGCAACAAAAGGCGCGCCTGGCGGGCCGCCGTGGTGCTGCTCCCCGCCGGGGCCGTCGCCCAGTTCGCCTACCGGCACTCGGTCATCGGCGTCCTGATCTCGCTCACGCTGCTCGCGCTGCTGCTGCGCCATCGGAGTGAGTTCGCCGCACTGCCCGACCCGCGCAGCCGCTGGCGGGCGCTGGCCAACTTCGTCCTCATGGGCGCCGGTTCCCTCCTCCTCGGCCTGCTGATCGTCAGCGTGCACCCCAAGCGCGTGGTCGGCGACCCGAGCCTCGCGGAACGCCTCGAACACGTCCTGTACGGCCTGTTCGGCGTCGAGGGGCCCGTCGACTACACCGGCAGCACCTCATGGACCGTCGCGGCCTCACTCGGCGCGCTGGGCCTGCTGACGGCCCTCACGACCATCTATCTCGCCTTCCGGCCCGAACACCCCGCCGCCCGGCTCACGAAGGACGACGAGATCCGGCTGCGGGCGCTCCTGGAGCGGCACGGGCAGCGCGACTCGCTCGGCCATTTCGCGCTCCGCCGCGACAAAGGCGTCGTCTTCTCGCCCAGCGGCAAGGCGGCCGTCTGCTATCGCGTCGTCTCCGGCGTGATGCTCGCCAGCGGTGACCCCGTCGGCGACGTCGAGGCATGGCCGGGCGCCATCGAACGGTTCATGGACGAGGCAAAGGCGCACTCCTGGACGCCCGCCGTGATGGGCTGCTCGGAGACCGGCGGCGAGGTATGGACCCGCGAGACCGGCCTGGACGCCCTCGAACTGGGGGACGAGGCGGTGGTGGACGTCGCGGATTTCTCCCTGTCCGGGCGCGCGATGCGAAACGTGCGCCAGATGGTGAAACGCATCGAACGCGCGGGCTACGAGACCCGGGTACGGCGCGTCCGTGACCTCGGTGACCAGGAGCTGGAGCGGATCCGGCGCGCCACCGAAGCCTGGCGGGGCACCGACACGGAACGCGGCTTCTCGATGGCGCTCGGCCGCATCGGCGACGCGTCCGACGGGGACTGCCTCATCGCGACCGCCCACAAGGCCGACGCCCTTGTCACCGAGTACGGGCCCTACGGCGATCTGCGGGCCGTCCTGCACTTCGTGCCGTGGGGCGCGGACGGCGTCTCGCTCGACCTCATGCGCCGCGACCGCTCCGCCGACCCGGGGATGAACGAACTCCTCATCGTGGCCTCCCTCCAGGCCGCCCCCGGACTCGGCATCGCGCGCGTGTCGCTCAACTTCGCGATGTTCCGCGCGGCGCTCGCGCGCGGCGAGAAGATCGGCGCGGGCCCGTTCCTGCGCGCCTGGCGCGGTCTGCTGGTGTTCCTCTCGCGCTGGTTCCAGATCGAGTCCCTGTACCGCTTCAACGCCAAGTTCCGCCCCCGCTGGGAGCCCCGCTTCGTGGTCTTCCGGCACACCAGGGACCTCCCCCGGATCGGCTTCGCCGCGATGCGCGCCGAGGGGTTCGTGAACGTCGGCATGCCGCGCCTGCTGCGCCCCCGTGACCGCACCCGGCGCCCGTGCGCCCACGGCCACCCGGACCGGGAGGCCCGGACGGCATGACCGGCATGACCGGCACCGGCGCCCGCGCGGTGGGGCACATCGGCGGGGCAGATCAGCGGGGCGCACCGGTGGGGCGCACCCCGTACCCGGGCCTAGGCTGGAGGCCATGAGTACCTTCCAGGGGCGCGGCCGGATCGACGGGCTTCCCGCGTGGGACCGCTGCGCGGTCATGGGCGTCGTCAATGTGACGCCGGACTCGTTCTCCGATGGCGGTCGCTGGTTCGACACGACGGCCGCCGTCAAGCACGGCCTCGACCTGGTCGGCCAGGGCGCCGACCTGGTCGACGTCGGCGGCGAGTCCACCCGCCCCGGCGCCACCCGCGTGGACGAGGCCGAGGAACTGCGCCGCGTCATACCCGTCGTCCGGGGCCTCGCGTCGGAAGGCGTCACCGTCTCCGTCGACACCATGCGCGCCCGCGTCGCCGAGCAGGCCCTGACCGCCGGGGCCGCCCTCGTCAACGACGTCAGCGGCGGCCTCGCCGACCCCGCGATGGTGCCCGCCGTCGCGGCGGCCGACGCCCCCTTCGTCGTCATGCACTGGCGCGGCTTCCTGGAGGGCGACAAGGTGCGCGGCACCTACGCCGATGTCGTCACGGAGGTCGTGGACGAGCTGCACGCACGCGTGGAGGCCGTCATCGCCGGCGGCATCGCCCCCCACCGCATCGTCGTGGACCCCGGCCTCGGCTTCTCCAAGGACGCCGACCACGACCTGACCCTGCTCGCCCATCTGGACCGGCTGCGCGCCCTCGGCCACCCGGTCCTCGTCGCGGCCTCCCGCAAACGGTTCCTCGGCCGTATCCTCGCGGGCCCCGAAGGCGCGCCCCCGCCCGCGCGCGAACGCGACGCCGCGACCGCCGCGGTCTCCGCGATCGCCGCGCACCGCGGCGCCTGGGCGGTCCGCGTCCACGAGGTACGGGCCACCGCGGACGCCGTACGCGTCGCACGGGCCGTCGAGGCCGCCCGGTGAACACACCCGGCACCGACCTCGAACAGGTCGAACGCGCCAACACCGCCTTCTACGAGGCGATGGAACAGGGCGACTTCGACACCGTGTCGGACCTCTGGCTGAGCACCGCCGACCTCCCGGCAGGCTCGGGCGAATCCAGCAAACCCGACGAATCCGATGCATACGACGACTCCGGCGACTCGGATGACTCGGATGCCTTTGATGTGTCCGGTGAATCCGATGACTCCGGTGCCTCCGGTGACGAGCCGGCGATCTCCTGCGTCCACCCCGGCTGGCCGGTCCTCACGGGCCGCGGCGAGGTCCTGCGGTCGTACGCGCTGATCATGGCGAACACCGAGTACATCCAGTTCTTCCTCACCGACGTCCACGTCTCCGTCTTCGACGGCACCGCCCTGGTGACCTGCACCGAGAACATCCTCAGCGGCGGGCCCGCGCCCGAGGGCGGCGAGGAACTCGGGCCACTCGTCGGACAGCTCGTGGTCGCCACGAACGTGTTCCGCCGCACACCCGACGGCTGGAAGCTCTGGTCGCACCACGCGTCACCCGTACTCGCCGAAACCGGTGACGACGAGACGGACGACACACCGTCCTGAGTGGGTAGGTGCCTCCGTGGAACTGGTCGTGGGATTGGTCGCCCCCTGCCCTGGGTAGGGGCGGCTCCCCGGCCGTGAGCAGCCGTGTTCCGCCGGGCGGCGTCCCGTCGCCCGCGCGGAGCACCCGGCACCCGCGGGCGGGCACTGTCAGTGCTCGCAGGTAGATTCGATCGCAGCCGGTGTACCGACCGCACCGACCGCACTCGGCACGAACCGGCTGTCAACGACGATTGCAGGAGTGATTCGCGTGGATCGTGTCGCGCTGCGCGGCCTGAAGGCTCGCGGGCACCACGGTGTCTTTCCCCGGGAGCGCGAGGAGGGCCAGACCTTCATCGTGGACCTGGTCCTGGGCCTGGACACCCGGCCCGCTGCGGCCGGCGACGACCTGGCGAAGACCGTGCACTACGGCATCGTGGCGGAGGAGACCGTGGCCGTCGTGGAGGGCGAGCCGGTCAACCTGATCGAGACGCTGGCCGAGCGCATCGCCCAGACCTGTCTGAAGCACGACGGGGTCCAGGAGGTCGAGGTCTGCGTCCACAAACCGGACGCGCCGATCACCGTTCCGTTCGACGACGTGACCGTCACCATCACCCGGAGCCGAGTATGACCTTCTTCGCCGAGGGGCAGAGCGACCCGACCGTCCAGCCGGTGCCCGCGTCCGTGGTGGCGCAAGTGGACGCCGCCGACACCACCCTGAGCAACCCGCAGCGTGCCGTGATCGCCCTGGGCAGCAATCTGGGCAACCGCCTGGAGACACTCCAGGGCGCCATCGACGCCCTGGAGGACACCCCGGGCCTGCGCGTCAAAGCGGTCTCGCCGGTGTACGAGACGGAGCCCTGGGGTGTCGACCCCGACTCGCAGCCGACGTACTTCAACGCCGTCGTGGTCGTGAAGACCACCCTCCCGCCCAGTTCGCTCCTGGAGCGGGCGCACGCCGTGGAGGAAGCCTTCCACCGGGTGCGGGACGAGCGCTGGGGCCCCCGCACGATCGACGTGGACATCGTGTCGTACGCCGATGTGGTCTCCGACGATCCGGTGCTCACGCTGCCTCACCCGCGCGCGCACGAGCGGGCGTTCGTCCTCGCCCCCTGGGCCGATGTCGAACCGGAGGCCAAACTGCCCGGCCGGGGGCCCGTCGCCCGGCTGCTCGGCATGGTCACCCGTGACGGTGTAGCGCCCCGCGGCGACCTGGAACTCCGGCTGCCCGAGTAGTCGTTAAGGTCTATGGAGACGAGGGCGACGAAGGGACGACGTGAAAGAGCTGCGCCTGAGGACCCTGGCGGGCCTGTTCGTGGTGGCAGGCGTGGTGTCCTGGGCGGGCGCGCGCCTCTGGGACTCGGTAGGGACGCTGCCGAGGGTCCCGATCGCCGCCCCCATCGTCCTGGCGGTCATCGCCGTGGTCCTTCTCGCGACCGCGCTCTCCTTGCGGTCCCGGCTGCGGGCCCAGCGGGAGCGGCGCCCCGGCGCCAAGGGTGTCGACCCGCTGATGGCCGCCCGAGCCGTCGTCTTCGGCCAGGCCAGCGCCCTGGTGGCCGCCCTGGTCTCCGGCCTCTACGGCGGTACGGGCGTCTTCCTCCTGGGCTCCCTGGACATCCCGACCCGCCGCGACCAGGCGTTCTACGCCGGCTTCTCGGTAGTCGCCGGCATCGCCGTGATAGCGGCGGCATTCTTCCTGGAACGAGTCTGCAAACTCCCGGAAGACGAAGACGACAACACGGCCTGATACGACGGGCTTCAGTTACCGGTATGTCCTGGTCGCCGGAACGGGTTTAGTCGTCGGCGGGCCGAGCCAGGGACCTGCCGATCCACCGGCACTGAATCCGCCACGACGGCGAGTGCCCGACGCGATCGGAGAACGACCCCGGCCAGAGCATCCGCCCGGGCGCTCCGACGCCAGGGAGTTGCCTACCCACCGACGCTGAGATCCGCGGCGGCGGCTCGCCACGACGACGACCGTCCGACACCGACGGAAACGACCCCGGCCACAGCACCTCGCCCGCCGCACCGACACCAGCGACCCGCTACCCACCAGCGCCGAAATCCGCCACAGCGACGCCCAACCACCACGACGACCATCCGACGCCAGGGACCTGCCGATCCACCGGCGCTGAAATCCGCCGCAGCGGCGGCCCGCCACGACGGCGAGTGTCCGGCGGCATCAGGGACAACCGAGCCCCCCACGAACCCCATCCGGTCAGCCGACCGCAGGTCACCGCGCCATGATCAAGCTCATCGCCTCGTTCCGTGTGGCCGGGGCGCGGAGTTGGCCGCGTACCGCCGATGTGATCGTCTTGGCTCCCGGCTTACGGACCCCGCGCATCGTCATGCACATGTGCTCGCACTCGACCACCACGATCACCCCGCGCGGCTCCAGGATCTCCATCAGGGAGTCCGCGATCTGCGTGGTCAACCGTTCCTGCACCTGCGGGCGGCGGGCGAAGACGTCGACGAGGCGGGCGAGCTTCGACAGTCCGGTGATCTTGCCGTCCACGGACGGGATGTACCCGACGTGCGCGACCCCGACGAACGGGACCAGGTGGTGCTCGCAGGAGGACATCACCTCGATGTCCTTCACCAGGACCATCTCGTCGTGCCCGAGGTCGAACGTGGTCGTCAGCACATCCGACGGCTTCTGCCACAGTCCCGCGAAGATCTCCCGGTACGCCCGTGCCACCCGCCCCGGCGTCTCCCTCAGCCCCTCCCGATCCGGGTCCTCGCCGACCGCGATCAGGAGTTCCCGGACGGCGTTCTCGGCGCGCTTCTCGTCGAACTCGCCTATCGCGCCCTCGCCGTCCAGCGTCACGGGGTTGGTCATGGTCTGCCTCGTTCCTGTGCGGGGGCCGGGGGTGTCGTCCGTGCCCCCCTGTGGTGCCGTGCCGTGCGGGCACGCGGAAATGCCGCGCCCCCCAGGCTAGAACCTGGGGGGCGCGGCATCCATTCCGGGCCTGGTGGGACGGCCGTAAGGGCCGCTCCGTCAGCTCTCCGGGCGCCGTTCCTCCGGTGACGGGGACGCCTCGGTCGGCGGCACCACGGGGGTGACGTCGGTCGTGGCGCCCGCGGTCACCGCGGGGGCCGAACCGTTCGTCAGCGACAGCTCCTTGGGGGAGAGCACCGGCGGGCGGGTCGAAGGCGTACGCCGTGACGAGCCGGTCCACGCGGGGCGGGCCGGGCGCTTGACGATCAGGGCGAAGATCTCGGCGATCTCCTCCTTGCCCAACGTCTCCCGCTCCAGGAGCCGAAGAACCAGGTTGTCGAGGACGTCACGGTTCTCCACGAGAATTTCCCACGCCTCGTTGTGCGCGTTCTCGATGAGCTTCTTGACCTCTTCGTCGACGAGGGCCGCGACCTCTTCCGAGTAGTCGCGCTGGTGCCCCATCTCACGGCCCAGGAACGGCTCGGTGTTGTCACCACCGAACTTGATCGCGCCCAGCCGCTCGGTCATGCCGTACTGCGTGACCATCGCGCGTGCGGTGGTCGTGGCCTTCTCGATGTCGTTGGCCGCGCCAGTCGTCGGGTCGTGGAAGACCAGTTCCTCGGCCGCGCGCCCGCCCAGCATGTACGCGAGCTGGTCGAGCATCTCGTTACGCGTGGTCGAGTACTTGTCCTCGTCGGGGAGGACCATCGTGTACCCCAGGGCGCGGCCCCGGGACAGGATGGTGATCTTGTGGACCGGGTCGGAGTTCGGAGATGCCGCCGCGACCAGGGCGTGTCCGCCCTCGTGGTACGCGGTGATCTTCTTCTCCTTGTCCGACATGATCCGGGTCCGCTTCTGCGGGCCCGCCACGACGCGGTCGATCGCCTCGTCCAGCATCTCGTTGTCGATGAGCTTGCGGTCGCTGCGGGCGGTCAGCAGCGCGGCCTCGTTGAGCACATTGCTGAGGTCCGCGCCGGTGAAGCCCGGGGTGCGCCGCGCGACGGCCGACAGGTCGACGTCCGGGGCGACCGGCTTGCCCTTCTGGTGGACCTTGAGGATCTCCAGACGGCCGATCATGTCCGGGCGGTCGACCGCGATCTGCCGGTCGAAACGGCCGGGGCGCAGCAGCGCCGGGTCGAGGATGTCCGGCCGGTTCGTCGCGGCGATCAGGATGACGCCGCCCTTGACGTCGAAGCCGTCCATCTCCACCAGGAGCTGGTTCAGGGTCTGCTCACGCTCGTCGTGCCCGCCGCCGAGGCCCGCGCCGCGGTGCCGTCCGACGGCGTCGATCTCGTCGACGAAGACGATCGCCGGGGCGTTCGCCTTGGCCTGCTCGAAGAGGTCGCGCACCCGGGACGCACCGACACCGACGAACATCTCGACGAAGTCGGAACCGGAGATCGAGTAGAAGGGGACCCCGGCCTCACCGGCGACGGCGCGCGCGAGGAGCGTCTTGCCGGTACCGGGCGGGCCGTAGAGCAGGACGCCCTTGGGGATCTTGGCGCCGACGGCCTGGAACTTCGCCGGCTCCTGGAGGAACTCCTTGATCTCGTGCAGTTCCTCGACGGCCTCGTCGGACCCCGCCACATCGGCGAAGGTCGTCTTCGGGGTGTCCTTGGTGATGAGCTTGGCCTTGGACTTCCCGAAGTTCATGACTCGGGAGCCGCCGCCCTGCATCTGATTCATCAGGAACAGGAAGACGACCACGATGAGGACGAAGGGGAGCAGCGAGAGCAGGATCCCGACGAACGGGTTCTGCTTCGACGGCGAGACGGTGTACCCGTCCGCGATCTGCTTGCTCTGGAACTTGTCCTGCAAGGTCTTGGCGAGGTCGGCGCCCTGGGTGCCGATGTAGCTCGCCTGGATCTTCTGGCTGCCTTCGACCTTGTTGGTGCCGCTCAGCTCGACCTTGATGGTCTGCTCGTCACCTGTGGTCAGCTTGGCCGACTTGACCTTGTTGTCACTGATCGCCTGAATGACCTGGCCGGTGTCCACCGTCTTGTAGCCGCCGGACGAACCGACGACCTGCATCAACACGACCACGGCGAGGACGGCCAGCACGATCCACATGACCGGCCCACGGAAGTATCGCTTCACGTCCATCCATACGGAGCGGTGTCGCCCCGTCCCTCCTGCCATAGTGAGATTGATAAAGACTGTTTTGAAGACTGCTCTTCGGACGGTACCCCAGCATTGTCACCCGAAGCCGCAGGGGACGGTTGCCGAACCCGTCTTCGCATGCTCCAACGCCGGGAACCGGGTTTGGGTTCCCGACGAGTTTCCCGCCGGTGTCCCACCGAGTTCCCGACGATACGACGCGGGACGGTTCAGCCGCCGTAAACGTGGGGCGCGAGCGTCCCGACGAAGGGGAGATTGCGGTACTTCTCGGCATAGTCCAGGCCGTATCCCACGACGAACTCGTTGGGGATGTCGAAGCCGACCCACTCCACGTCGATCGCGACCTTCGCGGCCTCCGGCTTGCGCAGCAGGGTGCACACCTTGAGGGACGCGGGCTCGCGCGATCCGAGGTTGGAGATCAGCCAGGACAGGGTGAGCCCCGAGTCGATGATGTCCTCGACGACGAGGACGTGCCTGCCCTTGATGTCGGTGTCGAGGTCCTTGAGGATCCGGACGACGCCGGAGGACTGGGTGCCCGCGCCGTACGACGACACGGCCATCCAGTCCATGGTCACCGGGGTGGACAGCGCGCGCGCCAGGTCCGCCATGACCATCACGGCACCCTTGAGGACACCGACGATCAGCAGGTCCTTGTCCGCGTACTCCGCGTCGATCTTCGCGGCCAGTTCCGCCAGCTTGGCGTCGATCTCTTCCTTGGTGATGAGCACCGACTTGAGGTCGGTGCCCATGTCTTTCGCGTCCACCCGCATCACTTTCGGTCGTCCGAGCCGCCGGTTGAGCCGCCGCTGACGCGGGCTCGTCTCAGCCTTGCCGAATCACCAGTCTGCCACCCTGCCGCTGGGCGACGACCTTGCCCGGGAGATTGATGGCTCCCTGGCCGCGCCAGCCGGTGATCAGGCGGTCGAGTTCCTCGATGTGACGGGCGAAGAGCGAACCGGCCGGTGCGCCCGCGTCGATGGCCGCGCGGCGCAGGATGCGGCGGCGCACGGCGGGCGGCAGCGCGAACAGCTTGGCGCACTCCAGCCGGCCCGCGGGGTCGCGTACGGCGCTCTCGGCCTGGGCGGCCCAGGAGTCAAGGGCGTCGGCGTCGTCGCGGGACAGTTGGGCCGTACGGGCGAGGGCCTCGACGACGCCTTTGCCGAGAGCTTTCTCCAGGGCGGGCAGGCCCTCGTGGCGCAGCCGGGAACGGGTGTAGGCGGGGTCGGCGTTGTGGGGGTCGTCCCAGACGGGCAGATGCTGGACGAGGCACGCCTTGCGGGCGGTCTGCCGGTCGAGGTGGAGGAAGGGGCGCCGATAACGGCCGCCGGCCCCCGAGACCGCGGCCATGCCGGACAAGGAGCGGATGCCGGAGCCGCGGGCCAGGCCGAGCAGAACGGTTTCGGCCTGGTCGTCGCGGGTGTGGCCGAGCAGGATCGCGGCGGCGCCGTGCTGTTCGGCGGCGGCGTCCAGGGCGGCGTACCGGGCGTCGCGGGCGGCGGCTTCTGGCCCGCCACCGCGGCCGACGGTCACGGCGACGGAGTCGACCGGGTCGAGGCGCAGCGCGGTGAGCCGCGCGACGACGTCGGCGGCTCGGTGGTCGGAGCCGGGCTGGAGACCGTGGTCGACGGTGATCCCACCGGCGCGGATGCCGAGTTTGGGGGCTTCGAAGGCGAGGGCCGAGGCGAGCGCCATGGAGTCGGCGCCGCCGGAGCAGGCGACGAGCACGAGGGGGGACCGCGCGTCGCGGGGGGCGGCGGACGGGGCACTGCGGGTGGGTGTTCCGGTACGGGACGGGAAGCCGGCCGGGAAGGAGGCGCCGGGGATGCCGGGGGCTGTGGCGGCGCCGTGGTGTTCGGCGGCGGCGTCGGAGGCTCGGCCGGAGTCGGAGCGCCGGGCGGTGTCGGAGGCTGAGGCGGTGTCGGAGCGCTGGGCGTGTTCGGTGAGGACGTCGTGGAGTACGCGGCGGACCGCCAGGCGTATCGCCGCGACCGCAGGATGGGGACCCATGTCCGGTTCCCTTCGTGAAGTTCGGGGGGTGTGGCTCGGGTGTCTCGATCGGTCCCTGAGTCACCGTCGCGGGCCGCTGTTCCCGTCCCGCCCGGTCACTCAGAGTGTGTCGATGGTGACAGAGCCGAGCCGTTCCCCGAGCATTGCACGCCTACCCATCGCTCACGGTCCCTCGGACGGGTGATTACGGGGGCGTTCTTCTGCCATCGGCCGCATGGCGATCAGGACTCTGCCTTACGGTGCACCCTCGCGACCCAGTCCGCCGGTTTGCTGATCTCGGCCTTGGTCGGGAGCGTGTTGGGGGAGGTCCAGACGCGGTTGAAGCCGTCCATGCCGACCTGTTCGACGACGGCGCGGACGAAGCGTTCGCCGTCGCGGTACTGGCGCAGTTTCGCGTCGAGGCCGAGGAGTTTGCGCAGCGCCTGGTCGAGGCGGGACGCTCCGCGGGCGCGGCGCTGCTGGAACTTCTCGCGGATCTCGGCGACGGACGCCACGACGTCGGGGCCGACGCCGTCCATGACGTAGTCCGCGTGGCCTTCGAGGAGGGACATCACGGCGGTGAGGCGGCTGAGGATCTCCCGCTGGGCGGGGGTCTGAACCAGCTCCACGATGGACCGGCCCTCGTCCTCCTCGTCGTCGGTACGGCCGCCTGCCAGGGACTGGGCGGCTTCCCTGATGCGTTCGAGGACGGTCATCGGGTCGACCTCGGTCTCGGCGAGGAACGACTGGATTTCGCCCTCCAGGTGGTCGCGCAGCCAGGGCACGGCCGTGAACTGGGTGCGGTGCGTCTCCTCGTGGAGACAGACCCAGAGGCGGAAGTCGTGGGGGTTCACGTCGAGTTCGCGTTCGACGTGGACGATGTTGGGGGCGACCAGGAGGAGCCTGCCGCCGCCGTTCGCCCCCGCGGGGAGGTCGCGGGTCGCCGGGGCGAAGGTCTCGTACTGGCCGAGGACCCGGGACGACAGGAACGACAGGAGCATGCCCAGCTCCACGCCGGTGACCTTGCCGCCGACGGCGCCGAGTACGGCGCCGCCCGGGGTGCTGCCGCGACGTTCCTGCATCTTGTCGAGGAGCGGCTTGAGGATTTCGCGGAACCCGGCGACATTCGCCCGGACCCAGCCTGGTCGGTCGACGACGAGGATCGGCGTGTCGTGCACATCCTCGTCGCCCATCCTGGTGTACGTCCGGACGTGTTCCTCGGACGACTTGGCGTGCCGGCGCAGCTCGGCGACGACGGCGCGGGCCTCGTCGCGGCTCACCTCGGGTCCCGGCCGTACGAGCCGGGTCGCGGTCGCCACCGCGAGATTCCAGTCGACCATCTCGGCACCACCGATGCTCGTCATGCCGTCAACGGTACGTGGTCGGCTCCGCCTACGGTGAGGGATGACCCAGCGGATTCCCCGCCACCCGGCCTAACCCCCCACCGAGGTCTCCGCCCCGGCCCCCCACCACCGCACCGGAAATCGCCCCCAGGGCTGCGCCCCAGACCCCCCAGAACCGGGCCTGCGCCCCAAACCCCCCACCCCGGCCCGGCCGCTCGGGGATGACAGGGCGGAAAGAGACCCCGGGGCTTCGCCCCAGCCCCCACCCGGCCACTCGACACCGCCGATATGCGCCACCTCGCGTCCCGCCGTCGCGGCGGAAAGATAGACCGGGCTTCCGGCCCGGCCGCCCGAACCGCCGCCGCAGCCGCCGCAACAGGAAGAACACCGGGGCTGCGCCCCGTAGCCACGCCTGGCACTGCCCGCCGCAGGCGCCCGGAGGGCAACGGCACCTGATGAGGGTGGGTGGGGGGGAATTTTGGGTTAGCGGCAGCCGCAGTTGGCCAGGGTTGTGGCCAGGTGGTCCAGGGTGGATTGGGTGGCGGTGGGGTCGGCCGAGGGGCCGTCCGACATGAAGGTGAAGGTCAGGAGGCGGCCGTCGGCGTCGACCACGGTGCCGGCCAGGGTGTGGACGCCGGTCAGGGTTCCCGTTTTGGCTCGGACGAACCCCGTGCCGGGGGCGTCCGGGCCTTCGGCGTAACGATTTCTCAGGGTGCCGGTGAAGCCGGCGACCGGGAGGCCGGTGAGGACGGTCCGCAGTTCGGGGCGGGCGGGGTCGGCGGCGCGGGAGAGCAGGGACGTCAGCAGGTCGGCCGTCAGGCGGTCGGCCCGGTCCAGGCCACTGCCGTCGGCGAACCGCGCCCCGTCGAGCGGGAGTTCCAGCTTGGTCAGCGCCCGGTGCACCGCCTTGCCGCCCCCTTCGAAACTCGCCGGCTCCCCCACCGCGACGGCCGTCTGCCGCGCCAGCGCCTCCGCGATGTCGTTGTCGGAGTACGTCAGCATCCGCTCCACCAGCGCGGACAGCGGCAGCGACTGGACGGCGCCCAGTTCCTCCGCCCGCCCCGACGCCTTCGCCCCGGCGGGCTCACCCTTCGTCCGGATCCCCCGGTCCCGCAGCAGCTCCGCGAACTTCCGCGCCGCGTCCCCCGCCGGATCCGCGCTCCGGGGCGCCGTACCGGCCGATGAGTCGTCGAGTCGACCCTCGTCCACCATCAGCGCGCTCACCGGCGCGATGTTCTCGTTCGGTCCGATCGGATGCGTGGGCGGACCCGCGTACAGGGAGGTGTCGTACCCGATGCTGACCTCCTTCGTACCCCGGGACTTCAAGGCGTCGGCCGTCTCGTCGGCCAAGGTGCGCAGGGACGCGTTGCCCGCCGCGTCCTTGCGGGCCGTCAGGGTCGGGTCGCCGCCGCCGACGAGGACGACCTCCTGGGCGTCCGGTTCGGCGACGGCCCGGGTGGTGATGCGGTGGTCGGCGCCCGCGGCGGAGAGCGCCGCGGCGGCCGTCGCCAGTTTGATGGTCGACGCGGGGGTCAGCGACTCGCCCGCGTCGCGGCCCCACAGCCGCTCACCGGTCACCGCGTCCACGACGGCGGCGGTACGCCGGGTGCCGGGCGGCGCGCCCCCGAGCAGCGGCTCCAGGACGTCACGGAGCGCCCGTTCGGTCGGCACCGGGGCGCCGCCGGTCGGTGCGCCGAGCGCGGTCAGGACGGACCGCGCGCTGGGCGCGGCCTTCGGGATCCCGGCACCCGTACGTCCCGTACCGCCGGTAAGCCCCGTATCCCCGGAGCCGTCTCCGTGATGTGCGCCACCCTCGGCCTCGCGCTCGGCCGCCCAGTCGCGTTCCGCCGTGCGCTGGCCCGAGGAGTCCCAGGGGCCGGCGGCGGCGATCGACCCGGCCGCGACGGCCAGGCCCAGCACGGCGGCACCCGTCGTGACCTGCCACGTCCTGAGCTGTCCTGGCCGTAGCGACCGGAGGGCCGACAGATGGGTCACCGAGCGGCGCGCGAGTCGCACGGCACGCGGCCACGGCTTCAGCTCCGGCACGACCGACCAGCCCCTTTCGCGATCACACACTTGCGTGAGGGACACTTAATCACTGCGTCTCGCCTTGGGACGGCACCCCAGCTCGCGGGAGTCCGCCCCCGGCGGTAACCCGCGGCGAGAATGCGGTGTCACGAGACAGTGTCACGAGAATGAAGTGCTGATCATGGAGGAGCCACCGGTGGAGTTCGACGTCACGATCGAGATTCCGAAGGGTTCGCGGAACAAGTACGAGGTGGACCACGAGACCGGTCGGATCCGCTTGGACCGTCGACTCTTCACCTCGACCAGCTACCCCGCCGACTACGGCTTCGTCGAGAACACCCTCGGTGAGGACGGCGACCCGCTGGACGCGCTGGTCATCCTGGACGAGCCGACCTTCCCCGGCTGCCTCATCCGGTGTCGCGCGATCGGCATGTTCCGGATGACGGACGAGGCGGGCGGCGACGACAAGCTGCTGTGCGTGCCGGCGTCCGACCCCCGTGTGGAGCACCTGCGGGACATCCACCACGTGTCCGAGTTCGACCGCCTGGAGATCCAGCACTTCTTCGAGGTCTACAAGGACCTGGAGCCCGGCAAGTCCGTCGAGGGCGCCAACTGGGTCGGCCGTACGGAGGCCGAGGTCGAGATCGAGCGGTCCTACAAGCGGGCCGAGGAGTCCGGCGGCCACTGACCGGCTGCCGCCGCCGTCGTCGTATGTCGTACCGGGCGGGCCGTGTGTTCCTCAAGGGGCACACGGCCCGTTTTGGTGCGCGTGGTCATGGTCCGGTACGCGTGTGCTCAAGTTCTGTTGCGCGTGCTCATACTGGGCATACGAACTACGGCCGTACCCCCGAATCGACTGGGACCTAGTGGGTGAGTGAGCAGGAGTCGTCCGAGGACCGCGAGCGGAAACCGGCGTCGGACGAGGCGCGCAGCGCCTTCAGCCAGCCGACCGGTACGCAGCCGCAGGCACCGGCGGCGCCGGAGGGCGAGTCGCAGACGACGTCCGAGTTCGCGGTGCCCGACGGTCTCGCCGCGCTGCCGGCCACCCCGGCCGACGAGGGGTCGGCGTTCAGTACGCCCCGCACCTACAACTCCCGGTCCGCGCCGCCCGCCTTCACACCGCCGACCGGCGTGCCCGTGGTCCGGCTCGCCACGGAGGCGCCCTGGCAGGACCGGATGCGCACGATGCTGCGGATGCCGGTGGCCGAGCGGCCCGCGCCGGAACCGGCCCAGCGGCACGAGGACGAATCGGTACCGGCCGTTCCGCGCGTACTCGACCTGACGCTGCGGATCGGGGAGCTGCTGCTCGCGGGCGGTGAGGGCGCCGAGGACGTGGAGGCGGCGATGTTCGCCGTGTGCCGGTCCTACGGTCTCGACCGCTGCGAGCCGACCGTCACCTTCACGCTCCTCTCGATCTCGCACCAGCCGTCGCTGGTGGACGACCCGGTGACGGCTTCGCGGACGGTACGGCGGCGGGGCACCGACTACACACGGCTCGCGGCTGTGTTCCGCCTGGTCGACGACATAAGTGACCCGCAGACGGAGGTGTCGCTGGAGGAGGCGTACCGGCGGCTCGCGGAGATCCGGCGCAACCGGCACCCGTACGCCGGATGGGTGCTGACGCTGTCCAGCGGGCTGCTCGCGGGCGCGGCCTCGGTGCTGGTCGGCGGTGACCTGATCGTGTTCGTGGCCGCGGCGGTGGGCGCGATGCTCGGTGACCGGCTGGCGTGGCTGTGCGCGGGGCGGGGGCTGCCGGAGTTCTACCAGTTCACGGTCGCCGCGATGCCGCCGGCCGCCATGGGGGTCGCCTTGACGCTCGCGCACGCGGATGTACGGGCGTCCGCCGTGATCACCGGTGGGCTGTTCGCGCTGTTGCCCGGTCGGGCGCTGGTGGCGGGGGTGCAGGACGGGCTGACCGGCTTCTACATCACCGCGGCGGCGCGGCTCCTTGAGGTCCTGTACTTCTTCGTCGGCATCGTCGTGGGTGTGCTGATGGTGCTGTACTTCGGGGTCCGGTTGGGAGCCAAGCTCAATCCCGACGCGGCGCTGCTGGTGATCGAGCGGCCCGGGTGGCAGATCGCGGCGTCGATGGCGCTGTCGCTGTGTTTCGCGGTGCTGTTGCAGCAGGAGCGGTCGACGGTGCTCGCGGTGACGCTGAACGGGGGTGTGGCGTGGGTGGTGTACGGCGCCCTGCACTACGCGGGGGGTATCTCGCCGGTGGCGTCCACGGCGGTCGCCGCCGGGCTCGTGGGGCTGTTCGGGCAGTTGTTCTCGCGGTACCGGTACGCGTCGGCGTTGCCGTATGTGACGGCGGCGATCGGGCCGCTGCTGCCGGGTTCGGCGACGTATTTCGGGTTGCTGGCGATCGCCCAGAACAACATGGACGCCGGATTGGTGTCCCTCACGAAGGCGGCGGCCCTGGCCATGGCGATCGCGATCGGCGTGAACCTCGGTTCGGAGATCTCGCGCCTCTTCATCCGCATCCCCCGAGGCACACCACAGCCCGACCGAAAATCCGCCAAGCGCACCCGCGGGTTCTGAGGTTTCCGTCAACGGCGTTCCCACCCACCCACCCACCCAAAAACCAGGCCACCTGCGTCACCCAATGCCCCGGCGAGGGCGGCCACCCGCCGCGCAACGGCGGCACACCACAGCGACGTGGACCGACAGTGCCAAGCCAGGCAACAGGGGTTCCAGGTGCAACCCAGGGGCGGGGATCGGGACGTAGCCCGAGGCCGGCCGGTCCGAAAAGCGTGCGGTGCCGAGCCAGGCGACAGAGGGCCGGGCGCAGCCCCGGCCGGACACACGCGCCAGCACCCACCCGTCCCGCCGCGCAGCGGCGTCCTTCTCCCGCCGCAAGGGCGGCGCACCACAGCGATGTGAACCGGCGGTGCCGAGCCAGCCGACCCGGGGGGCGGGCGCATCCCGGCGTGGCGCAGCCCCGCGGCGTGGGATCCGGGCGCAGCCCGGCGTGGGCGCGGGGCGCAGCCCGGCGTGGGCGCGGGGCGCAGCCCGGCGTGGGCGCGGGGCGCAGCCCCGAGTGGGCGGGGGCGGTTGCGCCCCCGCTGTCCGGTTATCGGCGGGCGTGGCGGCCCCGGGGCGGGGTGTCCTGGGTCGGGTCCTGGTCGGTCGGGTCCTGGGACTTCTTGCCGTTCCTTCGGGCTCGCCAGAATTCGATGATGATCGGGACGACCGAGACGAAGACGATCAGGATGAGGATCGCCTCGACGTTGTCGCGGACGAAGCTGTGCTTGCCGAGCCACGCGCCGAGGAGGGTGACACCGGCGCCCCAGAGGATGCCGCCGATGATGTTGAACGTGATGAACGAGCGGTACCGCATCCCGCTGACGCCCGCGATGATCGGCGTGAACGTCCGCACGATCGGCACGAAGCGGGCCAGGACGAGCGACTTCGGCCCGTGCTTCTCGAAGAACTCGTGCGCCTTCGCCACGTTCTCCTGTTTGAACAGGCGTGAGTCCGGCCGGTTGAAGAGGGACGGGCCGACCTTCTTGCCGAAGAGATAGCCCGCCTGGTCACCGAGGATCGCGGCGACACAGATCAGTACGCACACCAGCCACAGCGGCATGTCCAGCTGCCCCGTGGTGACGAGCAGACCGGTGGTGAACAGCAGTGAGTCACCCGGCAGGAAGAACCCGATGAGCAGGCCCGACTCGGCGAAGACAATGATCAGCAGGCCATAGATACCGAACTCGTTCAGCAGGTGATTCGGGTCCAGCCAGCTCGGTCCGAGAGCAAGCGTCATCACGGTTCCGGGCTCCTGAGGGTGAAAGGGGTGGACGACTGTCCGTGCGCCGCCAAAGCTATCAACGCCACGTAACCCGCTGGGGTTCCACCCGGACCCCTGCAATCCGATTGTTTTCTCGCTGTGCGGGCCGGGTGGCGTAGGGCCAAGCTGTGCGTGACAACGCCGCGTGACGGCGCGGGCGTCCCGGAAGGTGGATCGCGTGGGTATCGAGGAGTACGGGGGCGGCATGAGCCCCCAGTCCGACGTGCTGGTAGTGACGACGAACGACGTGCCCGGCTACCGGGTGACGCGGGTCATCGGCGAGGTCTTCGGCCTCACCGTGCGCTCGCGGCACCTCGGCAGCCAGATCGGCGCCGGGTTGAAGTCGATGATCGGCGGCGAGTTGAAGGGCCTCACCAAGACGCTGGTGGAGACCAGGAACCAGGCGATGGACCGGCTCATCGAGCAGGCACGCGCGCGGGGCGCCAACGCGGTACTGATGTTCCGTTTCGATGTGACGGAGGCGGCGGACGTCGGCACCGAGGTGTGCGCGTACGGCACCGCCTGCGTCATCAGTCCCGAGTAGCGGCGGTAGCGGCCACCTTCAGGAGCAATCTCAGGAGCAACTTCAGGGGCAACTTCACGCCCGGCGTGCGGCGTTCGCCAGGATCGCCGCGCGCTGGTACGCCGCGAGACCCGGCTTCGCCTTGTCGATGTTCCGGGTGAACCGCTCGTCCGTGACGTACATCTCGCCGAGACAGACATGCATCTCGTACGGGCACGGGTAGTGGTGCTGCGCGATCCACCCGCGGTGGTCCTCGGCGGCGTCCGTCGCGGCCTCGGACTCCGCGGGCTCACCGGCCTCCATCAGGGCGACGAACCGGCGCGTGAGCGCGTCGGACTCGGCCTGGATCCTGGCCCAGTCCTCCTTGGTGTAGGAGGCCGCCTTGCGCTGTGACTCCGCGTAGGCGTCGGTGGAGCCCCAGCGCTGCTCGGCCTCGTCGGCGTACGCGTCCGGGTCGAAGTCGCCGAACACCTCGAACTTCTCCTCGGGCGTGAGATTGATGCCCATCTTCCTTGCCTCCATGGCGGTTTCGACGGCGGAGGCCATCCGCCGCAGTTTCTCGATACGGGCGGTCAGCAGTTCGTGCTGGCGGCGCAGATGCTCGCGTGGGTCGGCGTCGGGGTCGTCGAGCAGCACGGCGACCTCCTCCAAGGGGAAGCCGAGTTCCCGGTAGAAGAGGATCTGCTGCAACCGGTCGAGGTCGGCGTCGCCGTAGCGGCGGTGCCCCGCGTGACTGCGACCGCCCGGGGTGAGCAGGCCGATCTCGTCATAGTGGTGCAGCGTGCGCACCGTGACGCCGGCGAAGCCGGCGACCTGCCCCACGGAGTAGCTCATCGGCCCCTTCTTCCCGTGCGCGCGTTCCGTTCCGTCCGTTCCTCAGGGTGGCTCCTCACGTCGCGTGAGGTGCAACCCCGATTTATTGTGGGCCGTGCCCGTAGCCGCCCCGTCACCCACCGTGTCCGCTCGCACGCCCCACGCGCGCGGGACGGTCCAGCCCCCGAGGGAGGCCCCCGCCGTGCCGCTGCACAAAGGCTCCGGTAAGTCCGACGAGCGCCCGATGTCGGTGAACCCGTTCTTCGGTGACGCCAACCCGATCGGCTCCATGAACGACGCCCCGCCCAAGCACCGGCTCCCGGACGGTCCGCTGACGCCGGCGAGCGCGTACCAGCTGGTGCACGACGAGTTGATGCTCGACGGCAACTCGCGGCTGAACCTGGCCACCTTCGTCACCACCTGGATGGAGCCGCAGGCGGGGGTGCTGATGGCCGAGTGCCGCGACAAGAACATGATCGACAAGGACGAGTACCCGCGCACGGCGGAGCTGGAGAAGCGCTGTGTGTCGATGCTCGCGGACCTGTGGAACGCGCCCGACCCGTCGGCCGCCGTCGGCTGCTCGACCACCGGTTCGAGTGAGGCGTGCATGCTCGCCGGGATGGCGCTGAAGCGGCGCTGGGCGCTGCGCAACACCGACCGCTACCCCTCGCGCGAGGCCCGGCCGAATCTGGTGATGGGCGTCAATGTGCAGGTGTGCTGGGACAAGTTCTGCACCTTCTGGGAGGTCGAGGCCCGGCAGGTGCCCATGGAGGGCGACCGGTACCACCTCGACCCGCGCGCGGCGGCCGAGCTGTGCGACGAGAACACCATCGGGGTCATCGCGGTACTCGGCTCCACCTTCGACGGTTCGTACGAGCCGGTGAAGGAGCTGTGCGCGGCGCTCGACGACCTTCAGAAGCGCACCGGGCTGGACATCCCGGTCCATGTGGACGGCGCGTCCGGTGCGATGGTGGCGCCGTTCCTCGACCCGGACGTGGAGTGGGACTTCCGGCTGCCGAGGGTCGGCTCGATCAACACATCGGGGCACAAGTACGGGCTGGTGTACCCGGGGGTCGGCTGGGCGCTGTGGCGGTCGGCGGCCGAGCTGCCCGAGGAGCTGGTGTTCCGGGTGAACTATCTGGGCGGTGACATGCCGACGTTCGCACTGAACTTCTCGCGGCCCGGCGCGCAGGTCGTAGCGCAGTACTACACGTTCCTGCGCCTGGGCCGTGAGGGGTTCCGTGCCGTGCAGCAGACCACCCGGGACGTGGCCATGGGGCTCGCGCGGCGGATCGAGGCGCTGGGCGACTTCCGGATGCTGACGTGGGGCGACGAGCTGCCGGTGTTCGCGTTCACGACGAAGGACGACGTGCACGCGTACGACGTCTACGACGTGTCGCGGCGGCTGCGCGAGGCCGGCTGGCTGGTACCCGCGTACAGCTTCCCGGCGCACCGCGAGGATCTGTCCGTGCTGCGGGTGGTGTGCCGCAACGGCTTCTCGGAGGACCTGGCGGCGCTGTTCCTGGGAGATCTCAAGCGGCTGATGCCGGAACTCCGGGGCCAGCCCCATCCGTTGACCAAGGACCGGGCCGCGGCGACGGGCTTCCACCACTGAGGCGCCCCCCTCCCGGGAAGCCCACCGCCCCGACCGGCCTACCTGCCCACCACCCCGGCCTACTTGCTCAGCGCTCCGAACTTCCGTACCGCCAGCGGAAGGAAGACCGCCACCATCAGCAGCGGGAACGCCACCGCGAGCGCGCCCGCGTGGTCGGCCGCCCAGGATGTGCCCGTGCCACCGGGGTTGCCGAACAGGTCGCGTACGGCGGTGGCGGTCGCCGACATCGGGTTCCACTCGACGGCCACGCCCAGCCAGGACGGCATGGAGTCGGGTGTGGCGAGGGCGTTGGACAGGAAGCCCACCGGCCAGACCAGGATCTGCACGGCCTGTACCAACTCCGGCTTGCCCGCGACCATCGCGAGGTAGATGCCGAGCCACAGCATCGCGAACCGGAGCAGGAGCAGCAGCCCGAACCCGCCGACGAGGGCGCCGAAGGAGTCGTGCCAGCGCCAGCCGATCGCCAGGCCGACGCCGCACATGACCAGGAGCGCCGCGGCGGACTGGAGCATGTCCGCGACCGAACGCCCCACGAGGACGGCGCCGTTGGTCATCGGCATCGAGCGGAAGCGGTCGATCACGCCTTTGTTGAGGTCCTGGGTGACCGCGACCATCGTCGCGTCCAGACCGAAGGCCATGGTCAGCGCGAACATGCCGGGCACCAGGAAGTCGACGTAGTCGCCGGTCACGCCCCGGCCGCCGCCGATGAGATAGCCGAACATCAGCAGGAGCATCACCGGGAAGACAAGGCCGACGACGACCTGGACGGGCTGCCGTGCCCAGTGGGCGAGTTCGCGCCGGGTCATGGTCCAGGAGTCGGTCAGGGCCCACCCGACCCGGCCACCCCCGCCCCCGCCGTCGGCGCCCGCGACGGCCACCCCGCCACCGGTCTCGTACGTGGTCATGCCGCCGCCCCCTTCGTGAGGTTCAGGAACACTTCGTCCAGCGTGGGCCGCCGCACGGCCACGTCCTCCGCCTCGATACCGGCCTCCTCCAGCGCGCGTACGGTCCGGGTGAGCGCGGCCATGCGGTCGGCGACGGGCGCGCTGAGCAGCCGCCGGTCCACGTCGACCACCGCGCCCTCGGGCAGCAGCCGGGCCGCCGCGTCAAGTTGGGCGGCGTCGCGGACGACCACGTCGATACGGTCGCCGCCGGTCCTGGACTTCAGCTCGTCGGCCGTGCCGTCCGCGATGACCCGCCCGTGGTCGACCACCGAAATACGGTGCGCGAGTTGGTCCGCCTCCTCCAGGTACTGCGTGGTCAGCAGGACGGTGGTACCGCCGCCGACCAGGGAGCGCACCGCCGACCACACCTCGGCGCGCCCGCGCGGGTCGAGTCCGGTCGTCGGCTCGTCCAGGAACAGCACCGCCGGACCGGTGATCAGTGAGGCGGCGAGATCCAGCCGCCGCCGCATACCGCCGCTGTACTGCTTGACGGCCTTGCGGCCCACGTCGCCGAGCCCGAACCGGTCGAGCAGTTCCGCGGACCTGGCCCGTGCGCGGGCGGCGTCCAGGTGGTGCAGCCGTCCGAACATCTCCAGGTTCTGCCCGCCGCTCAGCTCCTCGTCCAGCGCCGCGTGCTGCCCGAGCAGCCCGATACGGCGGCGTACGTCGTCGGCCCGGGTGCGGACGTCCAGGCCCGCCACCTCGACCCGGCCCTCGTCGTGCCGCAGCAGGGTCGCGAGGACCCTGACCAGGGTGGTCTTTCCCGCGCCGTTCGGACCCAGGACGCCGTGCACGGTGCCGCGCGCGACCCGCAGGTCGAGTCCGTCGAGTGCGTGTTTCCTCCCGTACCGCTTGTGTGCGCCCACCACGACGATCGCGTCGCCGCCGCCCGGCTCCCCCGACCTCACAGAACCCACTTCGCCCTCCGCCATCAACTCACCACTCCGCTACTTCGCCACGCAAGTAATCAAACTTGACTACCGGCGCAGACCGTATGCCCTCGATCCCGATTGGTCAAACTTGATTAGCTGGCTCGATCAGGCGGCTGGATCAGCCACGGTCCCCGGGATGGCTCTCCCCCGTCGCGTACGGGTTCTCCTGGCCCGCACCGAGGACCCCGACAAACGGCTCACCCTCACCGGCGAACGTGTACGCGCCGCCCTCGATGCGCTCGATCAGGCCCCGCGTCCACTCGGCACCCCCGTCGGCGGTGTGCAGCCACATGTTCATGATCTCGCCGATATGGCCGTACTGCCCCGGCCCGTCCTCCGGGACGTAGTGCTCGACCACGGACGCGCGCCACTCCTCGATCCGGCGCACCCGCTCCCTGAGCAGCGTCACGACCTCGTCGCGCGGCAGTTCCACCAGCAGCCCGAGCGCGGCCGACAGCACGTCGGTCTTCTGGTCGTAGCGCGTCAGGGCCTCGCGGAGCAGCGTGAAGAACTCCTCATCGCCGCGTTCGGTGATCTCGTACTCGACCCGGGGCGGGCCGCCCACGGTGGACGGCGCCACCTCGTGTGCGAGCAGCACGCCCTGCTTGGCCATCTGCTTCAGCGCGTGGTAGATCGACCCCGGCTTGGCGTTCGACCACTCGTGCGCGCCCCAGTACTCCAGGTCGTTGCGCACCTGGTAGCCATGGGCCCGCCCGTGCTGGCGGACCGCGCCGAGGACGAGCAGCCGGATCGCCGACATCCCACACCCTTCACACCGTCACCGGGTGCCGCACCGAGCGGGCACCCGCACTGATCAACTTTGACCAGAGTAGCCCCGCTCCATCGCGACGAGGTCAAAGGCGTTCTTGCCGTCCAGGGACTCCCGGACGATGTCGGCGTGGCCCGCGTGCCGGGCGATCTCCTCGACCAGGTGGAGCATCAGCCACCGCATCGACACGGCACCCTCCTTGGGGAACCAGGGCGCCTCCGGCAGCGGGAAGGTGTCGTCCAGGCTGGGCACCGTACGGATGAACTCGTCGGTCTCCTTGGCGACGCCGTCCCAGAACGCGAGCACGCCGGCCACCGTCTCGCCGTCGGCAAGGTGGAAGCCCTCGCCCCAGGTCTCCTGGGTGCGGGCGCGCTCGTTGGGCCGCTGCTGCGCCATCCGCAGCCAGTTCAGCTCGCACTCGGCGACATGCTTGACCAGGCCCGACACGGACAGCTCGCTGGCGCTCGGCCGGCTCGCCGCCGCCTCGTCGGTCAGCCCGAGCACAGCGCGCCGGACCGCGCCGCGCTGTGCCTCCACAAAGGCGATGAGGGCGCCGCGCTCGTCTCCGTGCGCTTCGGCGGGTACGTGAGTGACCATGATGGTGCAACCTTCCGGGAGTGCCGTTCCTGCTCGACACCCCCGACGCTACGCAGCCATCAGGTCAGATCCTGTCCTCAATCGCGCGGGTGTCGCTAGAGGGAAAAACGGCTGCGCCCGTGCTGCACCGACACCCACTTGCGGGTGGTGAAGGCGTCGACCGTCGACTCGCCGTTCAGCCGTCCGAGGCCCGACTGCTTCTCGCCACCGAAGGCGACCAGCGGCTCGTCCCGCACGGTGGTGTCGTTGACGTGCATCATCCCGGTGTCGATACGGCGCGCGAAGTTCACCCCGCGCTCGGCGTCCGCCGTGTGCACGGCACCGCTCAGTCCGTACGGGGTGTCGTTGGCGATCCGTACGGCCTCGTCCTCGCCGTCGAACGGGATCAGCAGCGCCACCGGGCCGAAGATCTCCTGGCGCAGCAGCGGTGAGTCGGCGGGCAGCCCGGTGAGGACCGTCGGCTCGACCAGGTTGCCGATCGTGCGGCCCTCGACCAGGGCCGTGGCGCCCTCGGCGAGCGCCTGGTCGACCAGACCGCCGAGCGCCTCGGCCTGGAAGTCGTTGATCACCGGTCCGATATGGGTGTCCGGATCGCGCGGGTCGCCGGTGTTCAACTCCCGTACCCGGGCGACGAACTTCTCGGTGAACTCCGGCTCCAGACTGCGGTCGACCAGGATCCGGTTGGCCGCCATAGGGACCTGGCCCTGGTACACGTACCGGCTGAAGACAGCCGCGTCGACCGCGTAGTCCAGGCCCTCGTCGTCCAGGTCGTCAAGGACGACCAGCGCGCTGTTGCCGCTCAACTCCAGGATGCTGCGCTTGAGATGACTGGCCGTCACCGACGCGACATGGCGGCCGACACGGTCGGAGCCGGAGAACGAGATGACCTTGGGGACCGGGTGCTCGATGAGCGCGTCACCGATCTCGGCGATGTCCGTCACCAGCACGTTCAGCAGTCCGGGCGGCAGGCCCGCGTCCTCGAAGATCTTGGCGATCAGGCCGCCGCCGACGACGGGTGTGTTCTGGTTGGGCTTGAGGACCACCGCGTTGCCGAGGGCGAGCGCCGGCGCCACCGACTTGAGGGTGAGCAGGAAGGGGAAGTTGAAGGGGCTGATGACCGCGACCACGCCGACCGGCAGCCGGTAGACCCGGTTCTCGCGGGTCTCCTCGCGGGCCGGCACGATCTCGCCCTCGGGCCGCATCGCGAGCTGCATCGCCTCGCGCAGGAAGTCGGCCGCGCAGTGCACTTCCTGCTGGGCCTTGATCCGGGTGCCGCCGAGTTCGTCGATGATGGCCTCGACTATCTCGTCCGCCCGCTCCTCGGTGATCCGTAGCGCCCGCTCGATCACCTGGCGTCGTGCGTAGGGGCTCGTGGTCCCCCAGGACTTCTGCGCGCGTTCAGCGGCGCGATAGGCCGCGTCGACCTCGGCCACCGTCGCGACGGTGATGGAGGCCAGTTTCTCGCCGTTGTAGGGATTGAAGTCGATGATGTCCCACGAGCCGCTGCCGGTCCGCCATTCGCCATCGATGTACTGGTGGGCCAGGTCAGTGAAGAAGGACATGTGAACCCCAACTCAAAAGGCAAGCGCGGGCGCAAGCGCCTGATGAGACGTCATCGTACTTGTGTCTCAGGAAAGTTGGAGCAGTCCACGGAGGAGATCACGGGTCCCTGAGGGATCAGGACTGTCCGTCCTGAGCAGTTCCATTGCCTTTGCGTAGTGTGCGACTTCTTCTGGCTTGTCCACATAGAGGGCGCTGGTGAGCTGTTCCAGATAGACCACGTCGGAAAGATCCGATTCGGGGAACCTCAGCATCGTGAAACTGCCGCTCTCACCGGAGTGCCCGCCGAAGCTGAACGGCATCACCTGAAGCGTCACGTTCGAGCGTTCCGACGTCTCGATCAGATGCTGCAACTGGCCGCGCATCACCTCTCGGTCGCCGTACGGCCTGCGCAACGCGGCTTCGTCCAGGACGACATGGAAGTGCGGGGAGCGTTCCGAGACGAGGACCTTCTGGCGCTCCAGGCGCAGCGCCACCCGCCGGTCGATGTCGGCGCGGCTCGCGCCCTTCATCCCGCGCTCGACCACCGCGTGCGCGTACGCCTCCGTCTGGAGGAGGCCGTGTACGAACTGCACCTCGTACACCTGGATGAGTGAGGCGGCGCCCTCCAGCCCCACATATGTCTGAAACCAGCCGGGCAGCACATCGGAGTAACTGTGCCACCAGCCCGCGACATTGGCCTCCTTGGCGAGCGACAGGAGCGACCCGCGCTCCGCGTCGTCACTCACGCCGTAGAGCGTCAGCAGGTCTTCGACGTCCCGCGCCTTGAAGCTCACCCGTCCCAACTCCATGCGGCTGATCTTCGATTCGGAGGCCCGGATCGAGTAACCGGCCCGCTCTCTTGTGATGCCGCGCGCTTCCCGCAGTCGCCTGAGTTGTGAGCCCAGCAGGATGCGCCGCACCACCGAGCCTCCCCCCGCGCCTTCGGTCTGGGGGTATCCCCAGGACTCGCCTGCGGTCACTTCGTCAGCCTCCCCAACGTTTCCAGGGGGCGAAGTCTGCCACTAAAACCTTCCAGCCCGTACTCGTTCGGTTACGGAAATGGAAAGGCTGCGAAAGTCCAGGGGAAGAAGTCGGAGGAAGAAATCGGCGACAAGTGGTATGGGATCGTCCAATTCCGGCGCGTGCACGTGCATCTGCCCTTGCATCTGCTGTACGCATTCGGAACCATGGCACGCGCACCACCGCAGCAACCGCAGTACCGCTACGGCCGCGAATCACGGGAGTGCCTCGCATGGGGACGAATGGATCGACCATGCTCGAACCGTTGAGGCAGGGGCTGCCCCCGATGGAGCCGACGGCCGTCTCCAGCGCGGCGTCGTGCGCCCTGCCGGCCCGCTATGAAGCGGTCGGCGAGGCCCGCCGGTTCACCCGGAGAACGCTCGACGACTGGGACACCGCCGAGCGTTTCGACGACATATGTCTGGTCGTCTCGGAACTCGTGACCAACTCGCTGCGGCACGCGCTGCCGTCGGACGTCCCTCGCGCCGATGACCCGCCGGTGCGGCTGCATCTGATGCGCTGGGCCTCTCGGCTGGTGTGCGCGGTGCGCGACCCGAGCGAGGAGAGCCCGATCGCGCGGGACGAGGTGGACGACTGCGCGGCCGAGTCCGGGCGGGGTCTGTTCCTCGTCGACTCGTTCAGCGACGGCTGGGGCTGGCATCCACTCGCGGGCGCGCCCACGGGCAAGGTCGTCTGGGCCATGTTCCGCCTGTGACCCAGGCACTCACCGGGGGCACGGACGCGGGCCCTGCCCGGTGTCTACGCGGGTCGACCCCGCCGCCCCCGAAGTTCCGGCGGCTCAGGGACCGGCGACCAGGTGGTCGAACTCGCCGTCCTTGATACCCAGGAGCATGGCCTCGATCTCGGCCCGCGTGTAGACCAGCGCCGGACCGTCCGGGAACCGTGAGTTGCGTACCGCGACCCCACCTCCCGGCAGCCGCGCGAACTCCACGCAGGAACCCTGCGAGTTGCTGTGCCGGCTCTTCTGCCAGACCACCCCATGAAGCTGTGTGGCGGCCATGCCGTTGTACACGTCGTGCACAGGTCGCTCCCCGGTGGTGCTGTGGCTGATGTGGCCGATGCGGCTGATGTGACAATTGCTGTACAGGTCAACTGCTCCGGATCATAACTCTGTTTCTCATGCAGATGCATGGGCGAATGCACGTGCACGCGGGGTGGTCTCTTGGTTACAGCTTTACTGTCCCTTGCCCCTGTTTCACGGTGACTCCTTCGGTCACGTGCCGGTCGGCGCCTGCCCCGGCACCCGCCCGACATGCGCACTCCCTGCCCCCGGACCTCATGTACACGATGAGACGCACATCGGGGCCGGGATGTTCCAGCGTTCACATGGTGGACTCGGTCGAGTGCCCCGGATTCCCGTTCTCACCGGTTCCCCTCAAGGGTTCGTAGAGATCGAGCCATGCGCGGACCTCCACCAGCGGGGCCGCCTCCAGACGGTGGACGCGCTGCCGCCCCACCCGTCGCTCCGATACGAGCCCGGCGTCCCGCAGCACCTTCAGATGCTCCGACAGACTCGGCCGCCGCATGGCGAAGTGCGCGGCGAGCACCTGCACGGGCTGCGGCCCCCGCTCCCGCAGCAGCCGCAGCAGTTCGCGCCGCGGCCCACTGGCGAGCGCGGCGAAGATCCGGTCCTCGCGGGACACGGGTGGGATGTGGTCCGGAGGTGGGGCGGTCGAGGGCATGGGTGGTCCGGGGACCTCTCTGACTCGGTGGCCTTCGGTGTCCGTGGTCGGACCATGATCCACGAAGGGTGCGGCACACCGGTCGCCGCCCTCCCCCGACGGTGAGGGCAGCCGGATCAGCAGGGCACAGGGGCGGACGCGAAAGGGCCGCGGAACCGAAGGGGTTCCGCGGCCCGTTGACCGATCTGGTGGCTGATCCAGTGCCCGATCCGGTGGCTGATCCGGCGACCGGCCCAGTAACCGGCCCGGGGGTCAGGACGTCGGCAGGCCCGCCGTCGGGAGACCGTCCGGAAGCTGGCCGTCCTTGGTCTTCCGGTACGTCTCGGTGCCGAGCCCGCCCTCCCAGGTGACCTTGAGCGTGCCGGCGGTGACGGAATCGACCATGCCGTGCGCCCGGTTGTCCTTGCCGCTGGTGCACGTGAGCTTGATCATCTGCATCTTCGAGTCCTTGGACACGCTGCCACTGCACACGGATCCACCGGTCTCGAAGAGGCCCACCTGGGAGCCGGTGACGACCAGCGCGACGACCTTGCCGTCGTTCGTGGCGACCCAACTGCCTTCCACGGAGCCCGCGTCGGCGCCGGAGTCCGCGCCGGAGCCCGCGTCGGCGCCCGACGGTGACGGCGCCGACGAGGACGACGAGGGGGGCGAGCTGCCGGACGGCTCCGCCGTGTCGCTGGTGCATCCGGTCAGTGCGAACAGCGCCGCCAGCCCCACGGTCACCGCACCGGCCCGGACGCGCCGGGATGCCGCGGAATTCACCGAACTCACAACCGTCACCGAAGTCCCCCAAGGCACTGATAGGTACCGATAGCCATGGCGCCGCCGAACTGCCGCTCGCCGGCCCGCAGCAAGCTACCAGGAGGACTTGCGCACCCCGGGGAGAAATCCGGCATGTGCCTGTTCGCGTACGCCGATCCGCGACAGACCGAAGGCCCGCAGATAGCCGCGCGGCCGGCCGTCCACACTGTCCCGGTTACGGACCCGGGTCGCGCTGGCGTCACGCGGCTGCCGACGAAGTTCCCGCTGGGCAGCGAGCCGTTCGGCGTCGGAGGAGCCGGGCCGCCGGATGATCTCCTTCAGCTCGGCGCGGCGCTCCGCGTACCGGGCGACGATCTCCTGGCGGCGGTCATTCTTCGCGATCTTGCTCTTCTTGGCCATCAGACCTTCACCCCACGGCCACGAATCCTGGCGACGGCGGCCTCGACGCCGATCACGTCGACGGTCTTGATCCCCTTCACGCTCAGCCGCAGCCGGACATGGCGGCCCTCACTCGGCAGCCAGTACCGCTTGCGCTGGACATTGGGGTCGAAGCGGCGCGAGGTGCGCCGGTGCGAGTGTGAGATCCGGTTGCCGAAGCCGGGTCCGGCGCCGGTCAGCATGCAGTGGGCGGACAAGGGGACGCACCTCTCCGTCGGTCGGTCGACCGACTGTTTCGCGGACGGTTCGGGGTCGCTCGGGACCCATCGAAGACCCCTCTTGAAAATGGGACCCATTTTCATTACACTACCAGCATGGCACGCAACGAACTCCGCCCGGTCATCAAGCTCCGGTCCACGGCGGGGACCGGCTTCACGTACGTGACCCGCAAGAACCGCCGTAACGACCCCGATCGCATGACGCTCCGCAAGTTCGACCCGGTCGCCGGCCGGCACGTCGACTTCCGCGAAGAGCGCTGAGCCGAGCCGCCCTCGCGCGGCCCAGGAAGGACACAGGTACACACGCCATGCAACCCGGAATCCACCCCGCGTACGGGCCGGTCGTCTTCCGCGACCGCGCCGCGAACCACGCCTTCCTCACCCGGTCGACCGCGACCAGCGACAAGACGGTCGAGTGGGAGGACGGCGCCACCTATCCCGTGGTCGACGTCGAGATCTCGAACGTCAGCCACCCCTTCTACACGGGCAACGCCCGCGTCCTGGACACGGCGGGGCGCGTCGAGCGCTTCGAGCGCCGGTACGGGCGGGACGCCCGCCGGGGCGAGGCCGGCTGATGACTGCCGGTCACGAACCCGGAGCGGATCCCGGCGCCGAACCCGGAGCCGACTCCGGCGCCGATCCGGACGACGGCCCCCGCGCGCGCCCTGCCGCGCGCGGGGGCCTGTATGTCGCCCTCGTCGGCGGGCTGCACGCCGACGCCCGGAAGGAGGCGGTCGAGCGGCTGCTCGCCACCGTCCCGGGGAGTGTCGCCCTGCACCACGACCTGTCGACGGCGCCCGAAGGCACCGTGACGCGGACGGTCCGGGACGCCGGCGGGGTCCTCTCCACCGGGGACACTCCCCTGGTCAACGACTGCGCGTGCTGCGCGCTGCGCGAGGACCTCGTACCGGAGATCGCCCGGCTCCGTGACAGCGGCGCCGGAGTGCGGCTCGCGGTGGTCGAGCTGTGGGACTCCGTCGAGCCGAAGGCGATGGCCGAGGTGGTCGCCGCGCACGGCTTCACGGTCAGCGCGGTGATCACCGCGGTCGATCCCGCGCTGCTGCTGCCCTATCTCGGCAACGGCGACGACCTGGCCGACGTGGGGCTCGCCGCCGCCGCGACCGACCAGCGGACCGTCGCCGACACCTGGGCACGCCAACTGGAGTACGCGCCCGTGCTCGCCGTCGCGGACTCACCCGAGGCCGACGACGAGGACCGGGCCCTGCTGGCGCAGCTCCATCCGACGGCCCGCCGGGTTCCGATCGGCCACGGTGACCTGGCGGGCGCCGCGTTCGGCGGCTTCGACGTGGAGGCCGCGGCGGCGGCGCAGCACCCGGCGTGCGCGCGGCTTCCCGCCGACGCCGACGAGGCGGGTGTGTCCACGCTCGTCTGGCACCGGCGCCGGCCCTTCCACCCGGAGCGGCTGTACGCGGCCCTGGAGGACCTGACCTGTGCGGCGGCCCGGAGCCGTGGCCGGTTCTGGCTCGCCGACCGACCCGACACACTGCTGCACTGGGACGCGGCCGGGGGTGCCCTGTGCGTGGAGAGCGCGGGGCCGTGGCTCGCGGCGCTGCCGGACGCGGCCTGGGAGATGGTGCCGCCGGTGCGGCGGGCCGCCGCCGCGCTCGACTGGCACCCCGAGCACGGCGACTGCTGCCAGCACCTCGTCTTCACCTCGCCGGGTCTGGACCGGGACGGTCTGGCGGACCTCCTGGAGTCCTGCCTGCTGACCGACGCCGAGTACGCCGCGGGGCGCGCCGCCTGGAAGCGGCTGCCGCCCGCCTTCGACACCCTCCTGGAGGTCTGATCCCATGCCCCGCAAGCCCGAACGGGGGCCGGTCAAGTCCCGGCCCAACCCACTGGACCAGGCGAAGATCACGTACATCGACTACAAGGACACCGATCTGCTCCGGAGGTTCATCTCGGACCGGGGCAAGATCCGCAGCCGCCGGGTGACCCGGATCTCGGCGCGGCAGCAGCGGCAGTTGGCGCGGGCGATCAAGAACGCGCGCGAGATGGCACTCCTGCCGTACTCGTCACGCTGATCCGATCGCGGCGTCTCCTCCGGCGTGCCGGAGGGTCGCCGCGTCCGCCGCGCGGGTGCCGTCGGTCCAGCCGGCCTCGTCGGAAACACCCCGCACGCGCGCGTGGGTGGTGTGCGGAAACATGCGCTCCGTACTCGCCGCGACCGCGACCTCGCGTGCGGCGAGTACGGGCAGCGACTCCGGCTCCGCCGAGGTCACGCGTCGCGCCGTCGCGGTCAGACGGTCGCCGATCCGGTGCGCGTACGCGGCCAGGAACGACTGTCGGAACGTCTTCGTCCGCTTGCGTCCGGCGGCGCGCTGGGCGGCCTCCGCGCGGGTCATCGCCGCCGTGCCCTGCACCAGGAGCGAGGTGTACAGCAACTCCACGACCTCCAGGTCCGCGTCGAACCCGACGACCGTCGAGAACCCCAGGTCACCGTTCCACACGGCGCGGCAGCGGTTCGCGGTGGCGACCGCGTCGAGCAGGACCGCCTTGGCCGTCTCGTACGGGGCGTCCACACCGATGCGACAGGCGCCGGGCGGCACATCGCGTGCACCCGCGCGCGTACGGGACGACAACAGGGCCTCGTCCACGCTGTGCCGCGCCATCAGCTCCTGCGCCTTCGCGCTCAGCGCCTCCGCCTCTTCGGGGAAGGTCGTCGCCTCCGCCTTGGCGAGCAGGGCCCGGATCCGGGTGAGCATGCGCGGCTCGCCCACGGTCGGGGCGGCGACCGTGGCGGTGCCCGGCGGTGGCCCGACCGGTTCGATCGCGGGGAGTGCGAGGAGCAGCCGGTACAGCTCCAGGACGGTGGTGGCGTACGAGAAACGGTCGCTCGGCGGTGCGGACGGTTCCGTGAGTGCGGCGAGGGTGGCGAGCTGGTCGGGCCAGCGGGGCGGCAGGGACGCGTACCGGGATGTCTCGGAGCGGATCAGGTGGGCGGCGACGCGCAGGTGCGGGTCCGCGAGGTCGCGGCGGACCATCCGTACGATGTCGCCCGGCTGCCAGCCGCGGTGCCAGGCGGCGTTCAGGAACTGCTCGCCGCGGCGGGCGAGTTCGGCGTCCGCCGAGGGGGTGGCGGCCAGGAGGGAGGCCGCCGTGTCGAGGGCGGCGTCTCCGTCCTGGTACAGGGCGGTGCCCAGGGCCTGGTCTATTTCCACGGGTCCATGTTCTCAGGGGCGGGTGAGTGAACTTGTCCACAGGCTGTGGATAAGTTGGCTGGATTGTCAGTGCCGCCTGCGAGACTCGCGAGTATGAGTGGGCGGTGGGCGTTGGCGGCGGTCGAGGGTGGCAGTGTGCAGGTGGCCGCCCTCGGCTCGGACGGGCTGCCCGCAGGGCCGGTGCTTCAGGAGCCCGACCTCGTCGAAGCCGTCCGGTCGCGGCCCGATGTCACCCGTTGGGTCTGGCGGTCCACCGCCGATGTGTATCCCCGTCTGCTCGCCGCCGGCGTCCCCGTGGAGCGGTGTTACGACATCGAGGCCGCCGAGAGTCTGCTTCTCGGGCACGAGGGCAGACTCGGGGAACCGCACTCGGCGGCGGCGGCCTGGGCACGGCTGCACCAGGCGCCCGTACCGCCCGACCCCCCGCAGCGCTCCGCCGAACCGGGCGCGCAATCCCCGCTGTTCGAGCCGCAGCCGGTGTCCATGGCGCTGGACGCGCTCCTGGAGGTCTACGCCGATCAGCAGCGCCGGCACGACGCGGCCGAGTACCCCGCCCGGATGCGGCTGCTGACGGCGGCCGAGTCGGCGGGGACGCTGGTCGCCGCGGAGATGAACGCGGCGGGGCTGCCCTGGCGCGCGGACGTGCACCGCGAGGTCCTGCGCGAACTGCTCGGCGAGCGGTACGCGGGCGGGGAGCCGCGCCGCCTCGCGGAGCTGGCCGACGAGGTGTCGGCGGCCTTCGGGCACCGCGTCCGCCCCGATCTGCCCGCGGAGGTGGTGAAGGCGTTCGCGCGCGCGGGCGTGAAGGTGCGCTCGACGCGGCGCTGGGAGCTGGAGTCCGTCGACCACCCGGCCGTGAAGCCGCTGATCGAGTACAAGAAGCTGTACCGGATCTGGGTGGCGCACGGCTGGTCGTGGCTCGGTGACTGGGTGCGCGACGGCCGCTTCCGCCCGGAGTATCTGCCGGGCGGTACGGTCACCGGGCGCTGGGTGACCAACGGCGGGGGCGCCCTCCAGATCCCGAAGGTGATCCGGCGCGCGGTGGTCGCCGACCCGGGGTGGCGGCTGGTCGTCGCCGACGCGGACCAGATGGAGCCGCGCGTCCTGGCGGCGATCTCCCGTGACCCGGGTCTGATGGAGGTCGCGGGCCGGGCCACGGATCTGTACCAGTCGGTGTCCGACCGCGCCTTCTCCGGTGACCGCGACCAGGCGAAGATCGCGGTGCTCGGCGCGGTCTACGGCCAGACATCGGGCGACGGCCTGAAGAACCTCGCCGCCCTGCGCCGCCGTTTCCCGCGCGCGGTGGCCTATGTCGACGACGCGGCGCGGGCGGGCGAGGAAGGGCGCCTGGTGCGGACCTGGCTCGGCCGTACCTGTCCCCCGGCGGCGGGCGCGGGCGACCTGGCGGGCCTGGAGGAGGCGGGCATCCCCCAGGACGAACCGGCGACGACGGGCGACGGGTCCGCCGACGGCGACGGAACCTCCGGAGCCGACCCGGGGTACGGCTTCACACCGGGCTACGCCTCGTCCAACTCCCGCGCGCGGGGCCGCTTCACGAGGAACTTCGTCGTCCAGGGCAGCGCGTCCGAGTGGACCCTGCTCCTGCTCGCAGCGCTGCGCCGCGCCTGTGCGGGACTCGCGGCGGAGCTGGTCTTCTTCCAGCACGACGAGGTCATCGTGCACTGCCCGGCCGACGAGGCGGAGACCGTGGCGGCGGCGATCGAGGAGGCCGGGGCCCTCGCGGCCCGGCTGACCTTCGGCGAGACCCCGGTCCGCTTCCCGTTCACGACGACGGTGGTGGAGTGTTACGCCGACGCCAAGTGAGCCCAGTTCCTCAGGGCTTGCCCTCAGCCTCCAATCGACAGCACCTCCGACACCGGACGCCGCCGGGTCGCCGGGCCCGCCGGACCGTAGCCGAGGCGGATCACCATGTGGACATGGCCCATCGGGGACAGCGGGTCCCGTACCGCCCAGCGGAGTTCGGACCACTCCAGGGCCTGGGACGCGACCGAGGTGGCGAGTCCGTCGAGGGTGGCCTCCAGGAGGACGCGTTCCATGGCCTGGCCCGCGCGCAGCCAGTCCATCGGGGTGTCGTCGGCGGTGCCGAGCAGGGCGAGTTGGGGGGTGTCCTCGAAGACCACCGACTCACGGTGCGGGACTGTCCGTCCGGCGTCGAAGTCGCGTACCGGCGCGCCTCCGGCGGACTGGAGCGGCCCGAACGCGTACCGCGGGATCCCGTCGTCCCCGTCGATGTCCGTCCACTGCGCCAACTCCTCGCTCAGCGTGGTGTCCTGGGCCTCACGCAGCGCCGCCTCGCGGCCCAGGTCCACGATGGTCTGGCTGTGGAAGGCGTCCGGGAACACGAGCCGCGCGCCCTCCAGGAGCGCGGCCCGCCGCAGTACGCCGAGCAGCGGCTCCTCGATCCGTTCCTCGCTGAACGGGAAACGGCTGGTGTGCCTGCGGTGCAGGGCGGGGTACAGGTCGGCCAGCTCGTCGTACCCGCGTACGGGTTCCCCGAGGGTGACCTCGGCCATCAGGTCCGGGTCGTCGGGGTCGGGCAGCAGCCGGGTGGCCGATGCCCGGCCCGCGTGCGCCGCGGCGACCCGCAGATTGAGGACGGCTGCGGCACAGCCCAGGTGCAGCGCGCGCCGGTCGGGGTCCATCCCGGGCAGTTGCCGCGCGGGATCGGCCCGTATCTGGAAGGTCCGGCGGCCCGGGTCGTAGCGGAACATCCACGGCTGGGCGTTGTGCAGGGACGGCGCCAGCGTGGCGTCCTCGACGAGCGAGGTCACCGGTGTCTCGGTCTCGGCTGCTTGAGTCACGGGTCTCCTTCGGTCACGAGGTTCCTGGTCACCTGGGTCACGTGTCCCATTGCCCGAAAAGACCGAATAAAGCGTGAACTGAGCAAAGAAGAGTAAAGAGTTTATTCAGTAGATTTTAAGGATTATGAAGTTGTTGGGTGGCTATTAGATGTATTTGGCAGTGTTCACGAAGTTTCTTACAGTGGGGGTTGGATCACGCGGTTCACCCACCACGAGCGAGGAGGTGAGGCGCGGTGACGGAGGACATCAACCAGCAGGTCGGCGGGCCCCTCCTTCCGGAAAGCGTGATCCGGCTCCTCGGCTCCCCCGACTCGGCCACGCTCCTGAACACGGCTCTCGACCTCGATCTGTCCGGGCTCGGCGCCCAGGCGGGCGCCATCTACCTCACCGACGAGGAGGGCTGGCTGCGGCTGGCCGCCCAGCGCGACATGGACCAGGAGGTGATGGACCGCTTCGCGGTCATCGCCCCGGACGCCGCGCTGCCGATCGCCATGTCCGTCCGCGAGCGGCGCCCGTTCTACGGGCTGTCCGCCGATTACCGCGACCGGTATCCGGACCTCGCCGCCCTCAAGGTGCCCACCGACTTCGTCACGATGCCGCTGCTCGTCGACGACCGGGTTCTGGGCGCCCTGATCGTGGAGCTGCGCCGCCCCGGCCCGCTCTCCGACAGGGATCACCGGCTGATGGTCATGGTCACCGACGTGTGCGCGCACCGGCTTGAACACCTGCTCGCCGTGGAAGGGTCCGCGCTGCTTCCCTCGGACAGTCCGCGCCAGGACCCCACGGGCCGTAACGAGGCACGGCGCAGCTATCAGACCCGGGTCGAACTGGCCATGTCCAGCGGCGAGATCGGCTCCTTCGAGTGGAACATCCGCACGGGCGCGATCTTCTGGGACGAGCGGCAGATCCGGCTCTTCGGGCTTGACCCCGAGACCTTCGACTCGCGCTTCGACACGTTCATGGACGCCGTGCACCCCGATGACCGCGAGCGGCTCGGCCGGACCATCCAGGAAGGTCTGGAGAGCGGCGACTACCACTGTGTGTACCGGGTCGTATGGCCCGACGGCTCCGTCCACTGGGTGGAGAGCAAGGGCACCGTCCAGCGCGGGCCCGGCGGGCAGCCGGAGTCCCTGACCGGTGTGGTCTGGGACCGTACGGAGCAGCGGGAGCGGGAGTCCCGGCGCGAGGCGCACCGCGATTTCGTGCTGCGCATGACCCACGCGTTCGCCGCCGCGCTGTCGACGCGGGACGTCCTCGACGCGATGACCGGGATCGTGCTGCCCGAGCTGGGCGCGATCGCGCTCGCCGTGCACATCGAGCACGAGGGGCGGCTGATCCTGGAGGGCGCGGTGGGGTATCCCGCCGACACGAGGGAGCGGCTGCGGCTCATCGGCCGGGTCGACGACAACCCGATGGCGGCGGCGCTGCTCTCAGGCGGCCCTCTCTTCCTCGGCTCGCGCCGCGCCTACCTGGAGCGGTTCCCGGATCCCCGGCTGCGCCCCGCCGAGCGGCACAACGCGTTCATCTTCCTGCCGCTGGACTCGGCGGACGGCACGGTCGGCACTTGCCTCATCTCGTATCCGGAACCACGGGACTTCACGTCGGACGACCAGATCGTGGCGACGACGGTGTCCGGGATCCTCGCCCAGTCGCTGGCGCGCGCCCGGCTGTCCGACCTGTCGCGGCGGCGGATGACGGAACTCCAGACGCTGATGTTGCCGCGCGTGCTGTCGTCGCTGCCCGGCTTCGAGATCACCGGGCGGTATCTGCCGGCGGCCGAGGGCATGCAGGTCGGCGGCGACTGGTTCGACGTGCTGACCCGCGAGGACGGGGGCGCGTCGCTGATCATCGGTGACGTCCAGGGCCACAGCGCGCAGGCCGCGGGCGTGATGGGCCAACTCCGTACGGCGCTACGGGCACACGCGTCCGACGGCTATCGGGCCGAGCATCTGATGCGGCGGGGCAACAGCACCCTGTGGGGCCTCGACACGGACCGCTTCGCGACCTGCTGCATCGTCGATGTGTCCCCGCGCGCGGGCCACCTCCAACTGGTCCGCGCGGGCCACCCGAACCCGCTCCAGGCGGAGCCCGACGGCACGGTCCATGAACTCGCCGTCCAGGGCGCCCTCCCCCTCGGCGTCGAGCCCGACGACACGTACCCCGTCTACCACGGCCAACTCGTCCCCGGCGCCAGCCTGTTGCTGTACACGGACGGACTGGTCGACCATCCGGACCGGCTGTACGACGACTCGGTGGCCGACTTGGCGGACCTGTTCAGGACCTGGGCAGCGCCTCAGCCGGAGGGCGCCCCTCCGAAGTCCCTGGAGACCCTGGCGGACGCGATCGTCTCCAGCGACCTCACGCAGTCGGGTTCGGACGATGTGGCGGTTCTGATCATCCGCCGGAACTCTCCGTGACGGTCGGTTCGTTGACCCGGTTGTCGGCCCGGTTCAGCTCGGTTCAGCCCGGATCGGTGGCGATTCGTACGCGGTCGCTGTCGCCCTCGGACAGGAACGACGCCATCTCGCGGCCCTCCTCGGCGACGGCGGCGCGTTCGGTTCGGGTGAGGGTGCGCAGCGGGGTGACGGCCACGGTGTCGGCGTCGACGCTCCAGGTCGCGGCGGCCCGGCCGTCGACCAGGACGGCGCGCTCACCGGCGACCGAGAGACCGCGGTGCTCGTCGTCCACGATCCGGCTCCGGTCCTGGTAGCCGAGGATCGCGTTGTCGAACGCCGGCAGGAAGCGGACCGGGGCGGGGGTGTCGGGGTCGGGGCACGGGGCGTCGGGGAGGTCGAAGAGTTCGCGGCCCCGCTCGTCGCGGAAGGTCACCAGCTCCTCGCGTACGGCGGCCACGGCGGCCGGGAGTCCGGCGAGGCCGCACCAGGCGCGCAGATCGGCCGAGGCGGCGGGGCCGAAGGCGGCCAGATAGCGGCGTACCAGGGTCTGGCCGACCGGGTCGGAGCCGTCGAGAGGGAGCGGCTCGACCGGTCGGCCGAGCCAGGAGGAGAGCAGGACATTGCGTACGCCCGCCTTGGTACGCCATAGCCCGCGCGGGGGGATCTGGGCGGCCGGGATCAGGGCGGGGAAGAGCAGTTCGCCGAGGGCCCTCGGTGCGAGTGGCGGTGGCGGTGCCGGTTCCGATGCCGGTGCCGGGGTCGCTGTCGGGGTCGGCGTCGGTGTGGGCCGGTGTTCGGCGAGCAGCCGTACCAGTTCCGTCATCGTGCGGGGCTCGCCGTCGGCCATCACCGCCAGGCCCGCCGCGCCGAGTGCGTCGAAGTCGACGCCTTCGAGTTCGCGGCGGTAGGTGCCGACCACCCGTTGGCGCAGCATCGCCTCGTGGCGGGCCCGCCAGGCGAGGGCGTCGTCGGCGGTGAGGAGGTGGACGGTACGGCGCATGAGGTGGGTCCGTACCACGCGACGCCCGGTCAGCAGCTCGGAGAGATCCGCCGGGTCGAACGCCCGCAGCCGGGACCGGAGCCCGATGAACGGTTCCTGCGGCTCCTGCGCCTGTAGTCCGCAGAGGTGGGCGACGGCGTCGATGACCGGTACGTCGGCGCGATCGAGCAGGAACTGGCGGGCGAGGGTGGCGCGGTTGAGGGCGCGACGGTCGAGAACGGTCATCGGGTCGGCCGGCTGTCGAGGGTTCCGCGCGGCATGGGGGGCGTGGTCGTGGGGGGCACGGTGATCGGGTCCTTGTGGTCGTTCCGGCGGTTCGGCACGGAACAACCGTCCCAGGGATAGCGGACAGGAGGTGTCCGCTATGCGTCCGTTATCCGTCCGCTGTCCCCGACACTCCCGGCACTCCCGGCACTCCTCGGAAGAACTTCCCGAGCGCTTTGACGTCGTGTCTCGCACAATCGTTGCTATGTCCCTCTCTCACTCGAATGGTCACTCTGAGCCGTCCTCGCCTGCGCCCGGCAGTCGCGTGCTCCTGATCGGCGCGTCCCGTGGTCTTGGTCTCGCGCTGGCCGGGGAGTGGGCGCGGGCCGGCCGACATGTCGTGGCCACCGTGCGTGGCTCGGCCCGGACCGGTCTGCGTGATCTCGCCGACACCTACCCCGGGCAGATCGAGATCGAGACCGTCGACGTCACGGAGCCCGAGCAGATCGCGGCGCTGAACGACCGTATGGCCCACCGGATGTTCGATCTGCTCTTCGTGAACGCCGGCGTCACGAACCCGGCCGATGACACGGTGGCGCAGACCTCCACCGAGGAGTTCGTCCGGGTCATGGTCACCAACGCGCTGGGCCCGCTGCGCGTCATCGAGGCCCTCCAGGACCGCGTCGCGCCCGCGGGCACCATCGCGGTGATGTCCTCGGGCCAGGGCAGCGTGGCCAACAACGAGAGCGGCGGCCACGAGGTGTACCGGGGCAGCAAGGCCGCGCTCAACACCTTCATGCGCAGTTACGCGGCGCGGCACAGCGGCGAACCACGCCCCCTGGTCCTCATGGCCCCCGGCTGGGTGCGGACCGACTTGGGCGGCCCGGGAGCCCGGCTCGACATCGACGAGAGCATCCCGAACGTGGTCAGGACACTGGACGACCTCCGGGACAGCCCGGGTCTGCACTATGTCGACTACCTGGGCCGGACGATCGCCTGGTGAGCGCGGTGGAGGTCGCGGAGGTCAGGGGGTTCGCCCGGGGACAAGCGCCAGCACACTGAGCCCGAACATGAGGACGCCCAGGGGCACATGGAGCGACGGCATGTGCGCGATGCCCAACACCACCTGTACCGAGGCGAGTACGAGGAAGCCGGACGCGTAGAGGATGGGACGGGGCGACCCGCCGCCCGGCCGCCACGCCAGGATCGCGGCGAGTACGTACAGCATCGACGCGCCGTACATCACACGCGCTCCCACGCTGTGCAGTACCTCGCCGTGGGACGAGGAGAGCAGCAGTCCGGCGGTGACCGCCTGGAAGAACAGGGCCAAGGTCTGCAAGGAGATCGCGACCCGCACGAAGGTGAGGCCGCCGCCCCGTTCCGCCGCTGCCGCCGCCGTCGTCGTCCGTATGGCCATGACGTGGTCCCCCTGTACCTTTTCGATGGTGTCTCACTGATCCGACGACGTAGGCCCCCGAAATGTGAGCGGTGTTTCGTCGGAGTGTTCGGAGTACCGGGAGCGGAAGCGGGCCAGAGAGACCAGGGAGCGGTCGCGAGCATGAGTACCTCATCGGTCCCATCCGGGTCGGGGGACGACCGGTACGAGCCGGAGCTGAGCGCGGTCGTCGGTGAGCGGCGTCAACTGACGAACCTCGCTTACCGGTTGCTCGGTTCACTGGCCGAGGCCGAGGACGCCGTACAGGAGACCTACGTCCGCTGGTACGCGATGTCCCGGCAGCGGCGGGAGGCCGTCGAGTCGCCCGGCGCGTGGCTGACGACGGTGGCGAGCCGCATCTGCCTGGACCTGCTCGGCTCGGCGCGGGTACGGCGCGAGCGCTACGTCGGCGCCTGGATTCCCGAGCCGCTGCCCGACCGCAGGGAGTGGTTCAGCGGGCGTGCGGGGGACGGCGAGGCCGATCCCGCCGACCGGGTCACGCTGGACGAGTCGGTGAACATGGCCTTCCTCGTCGTACTGGAGTCGATGGCGCCGGCCGAACGGGTGGCGTTCATCCTGCACGACGTCTTCCGCTACCCCTTCGCCGAGATCGCCGAGATCGTCGGCCGAACACCCGCGGCCTGCCGCCAGTTGGCGTCCTCGGCCCGTCGACGTATCCGCGCCGAACGGGCTACGGAGGTGCCGACAGCCGGACAGGCCGGTCTGGTACGGCACTTCAAGGAGGCGTGGGAGGCCAAGGACATCGAGGCCCTTGTCGATCTGCTCGACCCCGACGCCACGATGATCGCCGACGGCGGCGGCATGGTCGGCACCGTCCTCCGCCCGGTCGAGGGCGGCGAGCGCATCGCCCAGTACCTGATCCACATCGCCGACAAGGCCCCCGGGCTGACGCTTCTGGAGCGGACGGTCAACGGCGGGCCCGGCCTGGTCGCGCAGCACGCCGGTGTCACCGTGACCGTGGCGGCGTTCAGCCTCGCCGGCGACCGGATCACGCGTATCTGGGCGGTCCGCAACCCGGAGAAACTCCGCCCGTGGATCGAACCGCGGTGAGCGAGGGGGAACTCGCCGCCGGTCAGCCGGTGTTGGAGCCGCCGCCGATCTCCCGGCTCAACCCACGTGTCTCGTCCTGGATACGGCGTACGACGCTGCGTATGCCGTCACCGCCGTCCACCCCGTTCTCGACCAGTTGGGTCGCCAAGGCGTTGAGGTAGTTGGTGGCGCCCACCAGGTGGCTCACCACGTCCCGTGCGTTCCCGTCGCGCAGTTGGGCCAGCAGTTGTGAGGCGTCGTCCACGACGCGGCCCACCTGGACCGAGATCTCGTAGGCGGCCTCGGCGGGGACGTCGGCCCGGCCGAGCTGCCGTCGGATGCGCTCGCAGGAGTCGATCAGTGACTGGGCCAGGGTGAAGTCCCGGCGGCGCCCGATGACGATGTCCGCATTGATCAACCTGCCCTGCACCACCGTGCCGAAGTTGTTCTGCGCACCGCCGATGACATGCGCCCGCTGCACCGGGTTGTAAGGGCGCAGCTCGGTGGAGTTGAGCGCGTTGAGTGCGGGGCGGAAGCAGCGGTGGATATGGAACTCGGTCTCGTGCGGCTGGACGGCGACCTGGCCGTCTCCTGTGTGGATGACCTCGCTGCCGCGCCGTACTCCCAGGAAGTTCACCCCGAACAGCACGTCGATGACGCCGTCCACGGTGAGGGTGTCGGTGTAGTCGGGAAACCGTGCGTGTAATGCCTCACGGTGCTCCTCGAAACGGCTCTCCAGTGCCGACCTCATCACCACGTAGCCGGTGTTCTGGAACATGGCGAAGACCCTGCTGAGGAAGGGGAAGTTGACCAGGTACTCGCGGGCGAGGTCCTGAAGTTTCCACTCGGAGAACTGCCGTGTGGCCTGGGCGATGTCGTCCGTGCTGATCGTCGCGTGTCCGCGTTCCGTCGCTTTGTCCCGGCACAGGTTGAGGAACTGGATCGTGTCCCGGGGCCGGGGCAGCGAGTGGGAGAAGAGGTACTCCGCCGCGGGAAGGCCCTCGACCTGTTCGGGGAACACCTGCCCCCAGAGTTCCGCCGGGGTCAGCCGCCGTCCGAGGGAAACGGACGCGCGGGTGAGGACCAACTCCTCCAGTTCGTCACCGGACCATGCGACACGGATCTCGTCGCCCCGGTACTTGTCGCCGTCGCTGAACTCCAGGGAGTCATAGATGTCCGCGCGCAGGAACAGCACACAGCGCAGGGCCTTTCCGTATGCCCCGGCCACATGCTTGCCCGCCAGCAGGAGGCCGGTGACCATGGCCTTGCTGTCCGGGTCGTTCGACCAGACCTGTTCCAGCTGATCGACCAGCACCAGCAGCGGCCCGTGCCGCTCGGCGCAGTCGAGTTGTTTCAGCGCGGCGGCGACGCCCTTCTCCAGGATGTCGAGCTGCGCGGTCGCCCTGGCGCCCTCCGAGGAACCGTTCAGGTCCAGCGACGCCTTGACGCCGAACGCCTCCAGGGACAGCGCGGTCTGGAGGCCGCGGGTGCCGCTGACCAGCCTGTCGTACAGCCGGGCCTCGCCCTCCTCGCCATTGGCGCGCAGGAACTTGCGCAGCGCGCGTACGGACGGGGGGAGCCGTCGTCCGTGGCGCGCCCTGGCGTGGGTGATGACGTGGCGGGCCGCGTGTACGGCGAAGACGTAACGCCAGATCAGCGACTTGGCGGTGTCTCCGGTGAGACCCTGTAGTTCGAATCGGCGGATCTCGTCGCCCGCCGCGTCGTCCGGGGTGATCAGTACGGTGCTGCCGGCGCGCCCGCCGTCGATGGTCAGCCGCATGCAGATCGCGCTCTTGCCCACGCCCTTGCGGCCGATGACAAGGATCTTCCGCCCGGACAGCACGGCCTCGTACGCGGCGGTGGCGAGGAAGCCTTCGCGCAGCAGCCCGTCGGCCATGTCGTGCTCGGCGTCATCACGCCCGAAGTAAAGCTTCCGCACGGTGTCGTCGTCCCACCCGGCCATACGGCTCACCGTCCTCCCCCGTACACACACCGGCTCACCGTCACCACCGTAGTGACGCGACCGCACCACGACCCTGGGGTTGGCGGGATCCGGTCCGGAACCGGGCCAGAACCGGGCCGGATCGGTGCCGGATCGGTGCGAGGGGGCATGTCGAGGCTGCGGTGACGGCGGGTTCGGTGGGGGTGCGGTGGGCTGCGGCACTCCGTGCAAACACGAACACGCCTGCATCCTCTGCCCAGTCCTACTCGCCGCCCGGCGCCCGGGGGCGGCAGAGCCCCGGGGCGCCGGGCGCCGTATGGTTCGACTTCCCCCATGCGAGAGGAACGGTGCGATGCTCGGCTATTGGCTGGCGGTCGTCCGCCGGCTGGCCCTGCCCGCGCTGGCGACCGGCGCGGTGTGCGCGGTCGCCATGACCGCCGCGCTGGTCCTGGGCGACGGCACGCCCTGGAGCGGGGCCGCCCCCCAGGCCCTGGCCGCAGGCGCGGCGGGCGCCCTCGCCTTCGCCGCCGTGCTGTCCACCTCCACAGTGGTGAGCGCGGCCCGCACGGCCCGCCGGTACGGGCTCACGCTCGGCCCCGAAGCCGTGGCCCTGCCCTCCGTCCGTGAGGTGCGGATACCCGCGATCGAGGGCAGGACCGCCTTCCAGCTGACGGACAGCGTGCGGCACGCGGTCGAGAAGGACCCCGTCCTGCGGTTGGACGAGATCACCGCGTTCGGGCACGGCACCCTGGACCTGACCCTGCGCGGGCCGTCGGACTCGACGGTCTCCGTACAGGTCCGCGTCACGACCGGGCCAAAGGAGACGGCCGCCGTCGTGGAGGCACGTCCGGCGGCCACGTACAAGCGGCTGGACGCGGCGGCCTGCTGGGCCGTCGCCCGCGTCGTCGAGGAGCGCGTGGCGCAGGCCCTGCGCGCCGAAACCGCGGACGGCGGCGCCGCCGCCCGCTGACGCCGGGCCGACCACGGGGTCTTCGTGCGTCCGGGAGTGACTACCGGGTCACCGGCACCAGGGCTCTCCCCCGCCACCACCGGTCGTACGGGGCATCAGCGGCACTGCCCAGCACACATGTGCAAGACCGGCCTGCCGGGACGTTTGAGCCGCGGCGGGCTCATGACCGATTCCTTGGTCCGGAAAAGAAGTCCGTCCAACCCATGAGCCGGGACAACTCGGCGTGAGGTTACGTAGTTTCCCGTTCCGTCAACCGTGATCGCTTGACCGGCCCAGTCCACGCTCGGGAGCATCAACCCAGATGCGGAGTACTGGCAGCTGCATGGGAGAGAAGGGAACCCAGACCATGAAGGTCACGAAGCTGGTCAGCACGTGCGACATCAAGGACTGCCCGACGATCTACGCGACGGATCGCAACACCTTCTTGGTACAAGGCGAGACGCCGGCCGACCACGGGCTTCAGATTCCCGCTCACGAAACCCTGGTCGAGATCCCGATGGAACTGATCCAGAAGGCCATCCGTGACAACCTCATCTAAGAGCCTCGGCGACCTGTTCGACTCGTTCGAGCGCGAGGCGTTCCGCCTGGAAACCCTGGACGACTACAGCAAGTCCGGGAGCGTGGACGCCTTTCAAGCATTCCTGACCGGAGAGCCACAGCCGGACGACTACAACGCGGGCTGGGTCGAAGAAATCCGCTCACACACCGAAAGAGGGAAGAGGATCTACCGGGTTCATATCCTGGCCCGCCCACTCACGGACTATCTTGGCTTCGAGCTTGGATGGGGATACCACAAGAACATGACCGGTGGCGAAGAGTTCTTCATTCTCGACATCACCGACCGGCCCAACCCTCTGGAGAACGTCCCCGATTTCTGGTTCTTCGACTCCACTTCCGTGGCCGTGATGAACTACGACGGAAACGGGAAGTACCTCGGCTCGGAAATGCTGCCGCCGGAACGATCGGCGGAATTCACGCAGCACCATGACACGGCACTCGCACACGCGGAGCCGTTCACCGAATGGTGGGCCAAGTACGGGACGTGAACAGAGCACAGTTGGGGGCCGCACTGCGGGCGCTGCGAGTGGCATCCGGCAAGGAAGCCAAAGCGGTGGCCCGCAGCGCCTTCATGTCTCCGTCCAAGCTATCGAAGATCGAGAATTCCAAGCTGGCACCCGGCGCAACGGACGTTGAGCGCATCCTGACCGCCATCGGCGTATCGGCAGAGGTCAAGGCCGAATACACCGAGGCGGCCCGAGCATCGGCGACTGAGGCGACGGCGTGGCGGCTCCTGAAGCGGATCGGGGTTCACAAGGGCCAGCAGGCCGCCAAAGCCCTGGACGCCCAGATGTCGAGGCTGCGGCTGTTCCAACCCGCACTCGTTCCCGGCCTGCTCCAGACACCCGAGTACATCCGGGCCGTCCTGCGCCGTCACCATCTGAGTGAGGATGCACTCACGCGAACGATCAACGGGCGACTTGAACGGCAAGCTGTTCTCTACGACAACACCAAGTCCTTGCGGTTCGTGATTACGGAACCAGTCCTACGGTGGCGAATTGTCCCGGCACAGATGATGGCTGCGCAGCTTGACCGCATCGTCTCCATATCCCGGCTCGCCCACGTGGACATCCGAGTGGTTCCGCTGGAGATTCAGCAGCACGATATTGCGAATCATGCGTTCGTCATCCGCGACGACCGCGTGGTCACCATGGAAACGGTCCACGCCGAGGTTGTCGTCACAGATCCACGAGATGTGGGTCTCTACGTTGACAAGTTCGAAGGATTCGCGCAAGTGGCGCGGTCCGACGACGACATGCGGAATCTGGTCGAAGACATCCGTGACGACTTTTTGCGGGAACAGGAAACAGGCTAGAGGCTGATCCCTGGCCCGCCGAAGATGACGACATGGAGAGTGAAGAGAGAACGTCCGAGCCCGTGACCGAACCCACGGTAGGGACGTGCCTGTCGGAGCTGCCGGGCAAGCCGTCACCCAAGCCCGGTTGCCCCGACTGCCTTTCTCAGTCGGTCGCCCGCGAGAACGCCCGCTCCACAGGCGACTACAGCGCCGTATGCGACCGCAACGTGGCCGCTGCCCAGGAATCCAGGCCGTAGGTCCGGACACCTCGCCGGCCCAGCTTTCCCACTCCCTTGAACTCCCGTCCGGTATGGGCGGCGGCGGTCAGTCATGGCCGTGATCAGTTGAGCAGGAAGGTGCAGTGATGCAGAACGGAATCGACCTGTACGCGCTCGACATCAGCGGGGCCTCGTTCGTGAAGGCGTGCGGGGGCCCGTGCACCGAGGGGTGCGTGACCCTGGCCCGGATCGGTGACGACGCCTGGGCCCTGGGCGACAGCAAGCGGCCGGACGCACAGCCGCTGCGGTTCACCGCGCAGGAACTGGACGCGGCCGGGATCGACCCCGCGCGGTTCGGGCCGAACGTCTGACCCTCCCCCCAGCCGGTCCCGGCCCACCCTCAACCGGATCGGGACCGGCTGGTTCATCGACCGCCCCCACCCGACGGGAAACGCCAGGTGCACCACCACGGCTATCTGTGGACCGGCCCCAAACAGCGTTACGACAACGAAGCCCTGCGACGGCCCCCACACCCCGAACCGCCGCCACCCGGAAGCAACCCGGACCTCATCCACCGCTACCGGGAAGTCGCAGCCGAATTCCCCACCACCGACCTACCCCCACTCGTGACCGCGTACTGGCTCATCAAACCGAAGAGTCTCGCACGCGGCACCTGGGAGGAGCCGAAGGAAGCAGCGTCATGGCTCGGGGAACGGCTGGCCGAGTATGCGCCCCGCTTCGCCTCCGCCCCCCAGCGCGACACCACCTACCTGGCCACACTCGTCAACTCCACCACCGAACACCTGGAGTCCGGCATCGACGTCTCACTCGGCTTCTACCTCGAACGCCCCGCGTACCTGTCCCTGGCCTTGGTGCGCTGCCCGAACCGCGCGCGACCGGAGTTGCCCTGCCCACTCCGGTGACATCGGACGGCCGAAACCCGTCCACGCCTATGACGTAGTGCTGCCCGACACCATAAGCAACACCACTGGGACTAGGTCTCGTCCCCGGCGTCCCCGGTCGTCGGGCCGGGCTCAGGGATGGCCGGGCCCAATGGGCCCGCCCCTACGCCGTACCCCCTTGGTTCCGTCGCCGGTCTCTCGTAGCCGCCGACACGCACCGCGTTCCCCGTGTCGAGGCCAAGGCGGGCCGCCCAGGCCAAGGCGTCGTCCAGGGATGCGTCCGCGCCGGACAGGCGGGCGGCGGCCAGGGTGTGGGGTACCGCGCCGGCGTCCAAAAGCGTGGACCACTGGTGCCCCGTAAGGGCGAGGTAGCGGAGGTTTTTCAGGTCCGCCACCACTGTCAGGTCTTCCGGGTCCGCCTCGGAGAGGTCGAGGGCGCGCAGACCGGGTGCCGTGCGCAGCGGGGTGAGGTCCACCGGCGCGGTCGTCTTCAGGTCGAGGGATGACACGTGCGGGTGGTCCGTCAGGGCGGTCAAGTCGGTGCCGGACAGGCCGACCCGCAGAGACTCGACCGGCATGTCCCGTACCGGAGTCAGGTCGGCCGTCCACGAACGGTTGAGGTGCAGTCGGCGGAGGCCGGTCGCGGCGGTGAGTGGGGTGAGGTCGACCAGGCCGGTGACGTTGTTGATGTGGATGGCCTGGAGGGTGGGCGGGACCGGCGTGGTGAGGTCGCCGATGATCTGGCGGGGCGCGTGTTCGCCGGCGGGGTCGAGCAGGGAGAGGTAGTCGTCCTCCTGCTCGTACGCGCCCTGGTCGAGGAGTTCCAGGTAGCGGCCGAGGAGTGAGGTGATCGAGTCGCCGAGGTAATGCGGTCCGTCGTCGTAGTCGCGGCCGGTGCGGATGATCTGGCCGGGGTGACCCTCGCGGGCCGGGTCCGTGTCGACGGCCAGGTAGTTGCCGTCCTCGCTGGTGGCGAAGCGCAGCCAGCCGGGGTGACCTCCGCAGCGGCGGACCGTGTCGGCGGGCGTGGCGTCGAAGACGACGGCTTCCCACTCCAACTCCCAGGTGAACCACGGCCGTTCGCCCGCACCCCACTCGCTGTACTCGGCGACCAGACGCTTCAGCGAGAGCCAGGAACTGTCGTGGAAGAGATAGCGGCTCTCGAAGCCGACCGCGTCGCCGTCGGCGATCGCGTAGAGCGCCCGCAGGTCGGCGGGGAGTCGGCGGCCGATACGGCGTTCGGCCTCGTCGATCGCCGCGGGGGTGGCGGGTGGCGGCAGTTCCTCGGGGTGCCCCATGATCGCGGCCCGCCGTTCCATGTACGTACGGAAGCGGGCCACCGCCAACTCCGGGTCGCCGGCCGGTGCGGCGGTGCCGCGTTCCTGGCACTCGCCTGGCTGGGGCAGCCGGTACGCGGGGTCGAGGACGACCTGGAAGCCGCCGTCCGTGCCGGTCACCCGGGTGAGGGCGTCGTGAAAGGCGACGAGTTGGTACGCGCCGGACGGAAGGCACTGGATTTCGAAGCTGACGGACTCCCAGCCGCGGTCCTCGCGCACCGCTTCCGCCAGCGCCATCAGGTCCTCGTAGGGGTGGGGCACGCCGGAGTTGTCCGGTCGGCCCTTCCGGGTGTAGCCGCCGGTCACCATGGTGCCGCCGCGCCCCGCCCGGCCGTGCAGGACCGCGCGCGTCCAGCCCTTGGGGGCGCGCGCGACGATCGCCTCGACTATCGGTCGTACCGCTTGCTCCACTCGCTCCACGATGCGCTGCTCCCCGTGCCGTGCCGTCGTCAGTACCGGTACGGAAATCATGGCACCGGGCACTGACATCGCGAGGCCACACCGGGACCCTTCCGGGGGCGCTACTTGCCGATGCCGTTCAGCTCGGCCACCGCGTCCTCCGGCAGCACCAGCTCGGCCGCGGCGATGTTCTCGCGGAGGTGCGCGACCGACGAGGTGCCGGGGATGACGACGATGCTCGGGGAGCGCCGCAGCAGCCAGGCGAGGGCGACCTGCTGGGGCGATGCGCCGACGCGGGTCGCGACGTCGTTCAGGGTGTCCGACTGGAACGGGGAGAAACCGCCGAGCGGGAAGTACGGGGCGTACGCGATGTTCTCGGCGGCGCACCGGTCGACCAGGGCGTCGTCCTGGCGGACGGCGACGTTGTAGAGGTTCTGCACGGTGACCACCGGGGCGATGGCCTGTGCCTCGGTGAGCTGCTCGGACGAGACGGTACTGAGCCCGAGGTGGCGGATCAGCCCCTGCCGCTGCAACTCGACCAGGGTGCCGAACTTCTCCGCGAAACCGGGTTCGTCGGCGGGGCCTTCGACGCTGCCGAGGCGGAGGTTGACGACGTCGAGGGCGTCGAGGCCGAGGTGTGCCAGGTTGTCGTGGACCTGTGCTTTCAGGGACTCCGGCTCCCGTGACATCACCCAGTTGCCGTCGTCGTCGCGCAGGCCGCCGACCTTGGTGACGATGCGGAGGTCCGCCGGGTAGGGGTGCAGGGCCTCCTTGATGATCTCGTTCACGACGACGGGACCGCAGAAGTCGCTGGTGTCGATGTGGGTGACGCCGAGGTCGACCGCCGTACGCAGCACCGCGACGGCCTCGTCACGGTCCTTCGGCGGCCCGAAGACGCCGGGGCCCGCCAGTTGCATGGCTCCGTACCCCATCCGGCTGAGGGTGAGATCGTCGGCGAGCGTGAGGGTTCCACCGGGTGCGCTGCTGGTCATTTCCTTGCCTTTCGTCCCGATACGAGAGCCCGACGCTATCCCGCGTCACCGGGTCCCCGGCGCTTTGCCGCGAGTCCCGGTACGGCTCCCGGCACCGACTGTGCCGCGCCCCGGGCACGGTAGGCAGTACACCGCTCATCCTGGGATCGGCGGTCCCTGTCCGCCGGACGGGGGACGCGCGGGAACGGGACCCGGCCGGGACCCCACGACGCGCTACGGTTCGCCGATGCCGCCCCTCACCATGAGTGACCTCCGGTCGGGTCCGGGAGCCCTGGAGTCCGCTCTGTGCACGCGAACACGAACATGAACATGAACGTGAACGTCTCCCTCTGTCTCTTCACCGCTGATCTGCGGGTGCACGACAACCCGGTGCTCCGGGCCGCGCTCAAAGGTGCCGATCAGGTGGTGCCGCTGTTCGTGCTGGACGACGGGGTCGGCGCGGCCGGGTTCGCCGTGCCCAACCGGCGTGCCTTCCTCGCCGACTGTCTCGCCGATCTCGACGCCGGACTGCGGCAGCGTGGCGGGCGACTGGTGCTGCGGGCGGGCCCGGTCGTGGACGAAGTCTGCTCGGTCGTCACCCGTACGGGTGCCCGCCGGGTGCACCTGGCCGCCGGGACCAGCGCTTACGCGCGCCGCCGTGAGGAGCGGCTCCGCGCCGCGCTCACCGCTCAGGGCTGCGCGCTCCAGGTCCACGACGCGGTGACCACGGTGCTTCCTCCCGGCGCCCAAGTACCGTACGGCCGCGACCACTTCGCGGTGTTCACGCCGTACTTCCGGCGCTGGCAGGACACACCCGTACGGGACGTGGTGGCGGCTCCCCGGGCCGTGCCGGTGCCCGCGTCCGTCGCCGAGGAGGCCGGTTCGGTGCCGCTGCCGGTGCGCGCGGAGGTGGCTGAGGTCTCGCCGGGGCTCGCGCCGGGCGGCGAGCGGTACGGACGCGGGCGGTGCGCGACCTGGCTGCGCGGCTCCCTCGCCGGGTACGCCGACCAGGGCGCCGAACTCGCCGCCGACGCCACCTCACGGCTCTCCCCGCACCTGCACTTCGGCACCCTGTCGCCCCTCGAACTCGTCCACCGGGCACGGGAATCCGGCGGACCGGGCGCCGAAGCCTTCGTACGGCAACTTGCCTGGCGGGACTTCCACCACCAGGTACTCGCGGCCCGCCCGGACGCGGCGAGAGCCGACTACCGCCCCCGGCACGACCACTGGCGCCACGACGAGCGCGAGGCCCAGGCGTGGCGCGACGGGCGCACCGGATACCCCGTGGTGGACGCCGCGATGCGCCAACTCCGGTACGAGGGCTGGCTGCCGGGCCGGGCCCGGATGCTGGTCGCGAGTTTCCTGACGAAGACGCTGTACCTGGACTGGCGGATCGGCGCCCGGCACTTCCTCGACCTGCTCGTGGACGGCGACGTGGCCAACAACCAGCTCAACTGGCAGTGGATGGCGGGCACCGGCACCGACACCCGCCCCAACCGCGTCCTCAACCCGGTCACCCAGGCGAAACGCCACGACCCGCACGGCGACTACGTACGCCGCTGGCTACCCGAACTGGCCGGCCTGCGCGCACCGGCGATCCACCACCCCTGGACCCTGCCACCCTCGGAACGGGCCCGCTACGACTACCCGGACCCACTCGTGGAACTGTCCGAAGGGCTGGAGAGATTCCACCGGGCACGAGCGACGCCGTAACCCTGCTTCCGCACCACCTTTCCTTGCCACCCTTTCCTCAGCACCCTTTCCTCAGCACCTCTCTTACCGCCCTTCCCTTCGCGCACGTACCCGCCTTATGTAGGCTGCCTACCCATGAAGTTCACGGCCGTGATCGGATCCGTCCCCACCCCCGTCGCGCCCCCGGGACTCGCCCTATGAGCGACCCCGTCGAGGACTACGTAGCCACCCTCTCCGCCGCCCTGCACGGTCCCGCGCGCACCAAGGCGCGCATGGTGGCCGAGGTGCGGGACGGCCTCACGGACGCCGTCGCCGAGCACACCGGTGAGGGGCTGACGTACGAGCGTGCGGCCGATCAGGCGCTACGGGAGTTCGGGAGCACGGACGAACTCGTGGTGAGCTGGCAACGGGAACTGACGATCGCTCAGGCCCGGCACACCGCACGGGCCGTGGCCCTCACCCTCCCCTTCCTGATCACCTGCTGGTACCTCGTACAGAACGCGGGGCACCGGCAGGATGGGGAACTCCCGCGTACCGCCCAACTGTTGGCCGTCCACCTCGCCGAGGTCGCGACGGTCGCCGCGCTGCTCGCCGGAGCGGCACTCGCGGCCACCGGCACGCTCGCCCGCCGGCTGCCGACACCGCACCGGCTTCCGCTCACCGTCGCGTGGGCGGGGACGGTCGCGAGTGTGTCGATGGCCGTGGCGACGCTCGCCCTGGCCATCGCGGCGGTGCTGGGGACGAATGGGCCGCTGATCGCTTTCGCGGGGGTACTGGCCGCCGCGTCGCACGGGTTGATGGCGGGGTCGGCGCGGTCGTGTCGGCGGTGTGCCCGGTTGCCGGTCGTCCTGGAGTGAGGGCGGGGGACCTCGGTTTCAGAGGCCCCCCGGGCGCCGCCGCGAGCCGCCCGGCCGTCAGACTGTCAGACTCCCGTTGTGGAGCCGGGGCGGACGATCATCAGGACGACGACCGTTGCCCACAGCAGGTTGAAGATGCCGGTGACCATGGCGAGGCGGACCGCGGCCGACCGGGTCGCCGCCCCGCTCCCCGCCTCCGCCGGTTCCCCGAGCAACCGTTCCTGCCCCGGCAGGATCGCCATCAGCAGCAAGGCCGCGGCGAGCGCGGTCAGTACGACCGAGATCAGGAGCCAGGCGTCGGTCAGGACGCCCATCTGGAGGCCGGTGGCGAGGCCGAAGGCCGGTACGGCGATGCCGACGACCGTGTATCCCCGGCAGATCCGGTGCAGGAACGCGGCGGTGCGCGGGTCGCGTTCGTCCGTGCCGATCGCGGTCGCGCCCTCCGGCGGCGGCTTCACATAGCGGGGAAACATCGAGGCCGCGACCGTGATCGGCCCGATCGCCAGGATCGCCGCCAACACATGGACGGACAGCAGCAGTTTGGTCACCGGGAGCCCCCTGTAGGTCGCCTGCGATTGCCCATGGATCGCCTATGGGCACCCATGGATCACCCATGAATGCCGATGGGTTGGCTGGCAATGCATTGGCTGTCGAACTATAGGTAGCACAGACCTCGGGCGCTTGGGTAGGCTGCCTGACCATGAACGCGGGCCAGGAGGGCGAGCTATGAAGGCGAGTGAGGTTCGCGGGCACCTGGACGGGCTGCTGCTGTCCGTACTGGAATCCGGCCCGCTGCACGGGTACGCGATCATCACCGCGGTGCAGGACCGCAGCAACGGCGTCCTGGAGCTGCGCAAGGGCACCATCTACCCCGCGCTCAACCGCCTTGAGCGGCTCGGACTGCTGTCCAGCGCCTGGGAGTCGGTGGGCGAGCGACGCCGCCGTTGCTACGAACTCACGGACGCCGGCCGCCGGAGTCTGGCCACCGAGCGCACGGTGTGGAAGGAGTTCATCACCGCGATCGGCTCGGTACTCGACCCGGCCCCGCCGACCCCCGGGCACGCGACGTAGTGGTGACCCCTGATACGGAGTTGTAGGGCGCCGACGTACCGTCTTGGCATCGTGTGCACGTCAGGTACGCACCCCACGCATCCCTGGCGGCATGAATCCGGCGTCGATCCACGCCGCTACACGGGGGCCTGGCCACCTGCATGACATCCCACATAGCCGCTCTCCCGACCGTCCTCCGGCGCCGGCCGCCCCTCTGGCTGATTCCCATGGTGTGGACCGTCGCCCTCGGCCTGTGGGGACTGTCCCGGCGGCACAGCGTGTGGCGGGACGAGGCGGCGACCTGGCAGGTGGCCGAGCGGTCCGCCGGCGACATCTGGCACATGCTGGGTCAGGTCGACGCCGTGCACGGGCTCTACTACCTGCTGATCCATGGAGTCTTCGAGGTCTTCGGCCCCGGCACGACGACCTTGCGGCTGCCTTCCGTGCTGGCCGGAGCGGTGGCGGCGGCCTGTGTGACGGTCATCGGCGACCGGCTGGCCGGACCATGGGCAGGTGTGGCCGGAGGCATGGCGTTCGGGCTGCTTCCGGCCATGCAGTTCTACCTCCAGGAGGGCCGCCCGTACGCGCTCGTCGCGGCCGGGGCCGCCGTCTCGACCCTGCTCCTGGTGACGGCGCTCGAAGGCCGCTGCCGACCACCGCACTGGGTGGCGTACGGCACCACGGTCCTGCTGTCCGCGCTGCTCAACTGGCTGTCGCTGCTGATGCTTCCCGCGCACCTGGCGACCCTGCTGTGGACGCGGGCCGGGCGCGGTACGTGGAGCCGCTGGGCGGCGGCCTCGGCGACCGCGCTGGTGGGCGCGCTGCCGTTGATCCTGTTCAGCCGGAGCCAGGCGCGCCAACTGTCCTGGATACCGCCGATGACCTGGCACATGATGATCGGTCCTGCGATCCTGCTGACGGTCGGCGGCCTCGGCGCGCTGCTCGACCGGCCGAGAGCGGGGCAACTGTCGGCGGCGGCGGTTGGGCTCCCGCTCCTGGCCGTACCGCAACTCGGCCTGATCGGGCTCTCCTTGATACAGCCCCTGTTCATCGACCGTTACGTGGTGTTCAGCCTGGTGGGTCTGGCGCTGCTGATCGGTACGGGCCTGGGTGCGGCGGTACGGAAGGCCGGGCCACGGTTCCCGAGAGCGTCGAGGTGGCTGGTCCCGGTAGTGGTCGCCGTATCGCTGGCGGCACTGCTGCCCCAGTCCCTCGCCAAACGGTCCCCGTCCAGCCGGGTGGACGACGTGCTGGCGATAGCGGCGGACGTACGGCGGCTGAAGCAGCCGGGCGACGCGGTGCTGTTCCTCCCGTCGGCCCGCCGCGACACGAAGTCGGTCTCCCCCCGGGCCTTCACCGGCCTACGGGACATAGCCCTGACCAGAACCCCCTCGGAATCCGGCACCCTGAAGGGCCGGGAAACCACCCCGGCCCGACTCCGGTCCGCCATGCTGACGCACCACCGCATCCTCCTGATCACCGACGCACCCAAGGTGGCGAAACCGGTCACGGAAGCAAGGGACTTGGCGAAGTACTCCGTACTGAGGGACCACTTCAGGGTGGTCGCGGACATCCAGACGCGGGGCCGCCGGGTGACGGTCTATGAACGCCGCACCCCAGCTTCCCCCCATACAGGGCTCAGTGGTCGGTGAGGTCGGTGAGCAGGCCCGCGTCGTGGGCGAGTACGGCGGCCTGTACACGGTTGGCACAGCCCGTGCGGGTGAGGATCCGGCTGATGTGGGCCTTGATCGTGCCGGCGCTCAGATGCAGTTGACCGGCGATCTCCGCGTTGGACAGGCCGGTGCCGAGGAGTCGTAGGACATCGCGTTCGGCCGGGGTCAGGTCTTCGGTTCTGCGCAGGGCGGCCTCGGTGTCGCGGCCGGACTGCACGTGGCGGTGCAGGAGTTGCCGGGTAATACGGGGTGCCAGTACCGGTTCGCCCTTCGCGGCGAGTTGGACGGCGCGTATCAGGTCGGCGGGACCCGTGTCCTTGAGGAGGAAACCGCTCGCCCCCGCCCGCAGCGCGCGTGTCACGCTCGCTTCCTCGCCGAACGCCGTCAGCATCACGACACAGGTGCGGGGCGAGAGTCGGGTGATGTCCTCGGCGGCGGCGATACCGTCCCTGGTCGGCATCTGGATGTCGAGCAGCGCCACATCGATGTCCTGGGCGCGGCAGGCCGCTGCGGCCTCCCGGCCGTCGCCCGCCTCGGCGACGACCTCGATGTCCTCGGCGTTCTCCAGGATCAGCCGGATGCCCGTGCGCATCAGCGCCTCGTCGTCGGCGATCAGGACTCGGATCATCGGCTCATCCTAAGGGGGCCTCTGAGCCTCTGATGGTTCTCCGAGGGGTCGCGTCAGAAGCCCCCCACGGCCGCCAGAGTCAGCAGCAGGACGACGAAACCGGCCGTCGGCAGGACCACGAGCAGCGCCGCGCAGCCCGATCCCAGGACGCGCGGCCAGGTCAGGATCTCGTCCGGCAACGGGGCATGTGCACCTGGCTGCGGCGGAGTTGGGGCGGCGGTCGGCGACGGGTGCGCGACGCGCGCGAGGGGTGCGACGGGCGCAGGGGGTGCGAGGGGTGCGAGGGGTGCGACGGGCCCGGTTCCCTGCTGCGGCAACCACGCCGCCACCCGGAAACCGCCGTTCGTCAAGGCGCCCGCCTCGAACCTGCCGCCCAGCAGCGAGATCCGTTCCTGGCAGCCCGCCAGCCCGCTGCGCGTTCCGCCCTGGGAAGAACCCCCCGCACCCGGCGCCTGATTGGTGACGGACACCTCGATCCCGCCGTCCGTGCCGCCCCTGACCTCCACCCTGGTCGGCGCGCCGGACGCGTGTTTCAGCACGTTCGTCAGCCCCTCGCGGACCATCCGGTGGATCGCCTGCCGCGTACGGAACCCCACATCGGCCGTCTCCGGAACGGACCATTCCAGCTCGACGGCGCTGCCCGTCCGCCGGGACTCCGTCACCAGAGCGCTGATGTCCGCGCGGGTCCCCCTCTCGTCCCCGGTCGCCCCGTCCCCCGGATCCGTCAGGTCCTCGTGCCGCAGGACACCGAGGATTTCGCGCAGCTCTCCCATCGCCGTACCGGCGGTCGTCCGCAGCAGCTCGGCCTGTCCGGCGAGTGCGGGTGCCTGCCGCGCGGCACCCAGCTCCAGCGCCCCGGCGTGCACCGAGATCAGGCTCAGCCGGTGGCCGAGGAGATCGTGCATCTCGCCCGCGATACGGTTCCGTTCCTCCATGCGGGCCGCGGCGGCGGTCAGCGTACGGGCCTGTTCCAGATAGGCGTTGCGTTCCCGCAACAGGCTGACCAGGGGGCGCCGCCGCCCGAGCAGGGTCCCGGCCAGGGCGGGAAGCAGCAGAAGCAGCAGCACCGAGAGTCCGTTGCCGACCACGTTCACCGGCAGGTCCTCGGACCGGGCCAGGGCGGAGCGTACGACGGTCAGGGCGAGGGCGACGGCGCCGGCCACCCCGACGACCCACCACGCGCGCCGGGGCGGTGCGATACGACGGGTCGCCGGCAGCACGATCAGCGGCACCACCGCCAGCGTCCAGACGTTGTCGCCCACCAGCAGCAGCGCGGCACCGAGGACCGCGGCGACCGGACGGGCCCGCCGGACGGGGACGAGCAGTGCCGCCCACAACGCCTCCAGGACGGCCCAGGTCGGCCGGTCGGGGGCGATCACAAGCAGCGGGACCAGACAGAAGACCGCCGTCAGGGCGGAGAGAAGTGCCTCGGTGACGAGGGTGCGGCGCGGGGCGGCCCGTATCGCGGTCCGTATCGCGGCCCGGCCCGCGACCGTCTCATGGCGCAGCCACCGTGGCACACCGGCGAGCCCGCGCCTCAGCTGTATGTCGGTCACGCGCCCAACCGTAGGTCGAGTTCCGCCCGCAGCGCGGCCACGTCCACCTGCTCGGCGGCCAGCAGACGTCCGACCGCGCCCGACCGCTCGTCGAGCAGCGCGGCCAGCAGGTGGACCGTGCCGACCGTGGGCGAGCCGTGCTCGGCGGCGCTCAGCCGCGCGACCGACACGACCCGGTTGGCGGCTGCGGACAACGGCCCGTACTCATGCGACCCACCGTCGCCGTCCCCCTCGCCGCCGCCCTCGCCGCCGCCCTCGCCTTCGGGAGCGGCTGCGGGCGGGAGCTTCGAGGCCGAGGCGGCCAGGGACACCTGGCGAACCCCGTGCCGTCGCAGCAGTTCCGGAGCCGCGTTGACGTCCGTGAGGCTTTCGGGAAGCGAGCGTCCGGCGACGGACAGGCCCCGGTCCAGGGCCAGTGTCCCGAGCAGGAGGTCGACGGGTTCCGCCGCGTCCCGTCCGCGCCGGACCGCCTGCCGTGCGGCCTCGACGGACACCGCGGACACGACCGGTGAACCGTTCGCCTGGCTCTGCGCGATCCAGGAAGCCAGCGCGCGGGTCAGGCGGTTGCCGCTCTTCCCGAACGTCCCGGCCCGGCGGAGAACGGCCGTACCGGAGGATTCCGGCCGCTCGGTCTCCGCCGTGGCGCCCGCGTCCACCGCGTCGAGCGCACGGGCCGCGGCGGCCGTGTCCAACCGCTCCAGGACCAGCGCCTCCCGTGCCCTGGTATCCGGCAACTCCAGCAAGGCGCGGGCCACATGGCGGCAGCGCACCGCGATCGTGCCCTCGGCGCGGGCCGTGCCGAGCGCGAGCAGCAGGCAGACGCGGAGCGCACCGGTCATCCCGGGCAGCGCCCGGCCGCTCTTGCGGTCCGATCGGCTCGACAGGGCTTCGAAGCGCCACAGCGCCTCACGCCAGGCGGACTCGACCTCTGCCTCGTCGGCCACCTCTTTCGCGTCGTCGGCCTCCCGCTCACCGGCTTCCTCACCGGCTTCCCCAGCGACCCGCTCAGCGGCCTGCGGCACACCCGGCGCCTCGTCGTCACTCACCCACCCGAGCCCCGCCCGCCCGGCGATCAGACCGCTGAGCGAACCGGCCTTCCGCATCCCGGGGGCGAACGCCTCACCGGCGTCCGATTCCCCCAGGACGAGTTCTCCCAGCAGGGTGTCCGTCCCGACGACCGACAACTCCCGCCTGACCGCCCGCCGCACGGTCTCCACCAGCAGGTTTATGACGTCCGTCTCGAACTCCGTGGTCGCCCCGACCACGGAGTCCGAACCCTCGGCGTGTACTCCGGTCGTTCCTCGCTGACCCATCAGCATTCCCCTCGAAGCGCGGTGGTGGCGGCCTGGTCACCACCACGCTAGGGCGCACCCCGAGGCACCCGCGTCTGCCGATCGGCCAGACCCCCGGTCCGATCGGCGATCCGTGGGAGGGATCGGTCAGTTCGCCGCGTTCATCAGATCGAGGGCGCTCTGCTGCCGCGCGGCATCCGTGGAGTCGAACGGTCCGGCCCAGCGCAGCCCGTACGCGTCCAGCGCGGTGCGGTTGTTCGCGTACGCGCTGTCGGCCTGGCGTCGGATGTACGCCGTGTACGGACGGTCGGACAGCCGGGCGTTGAAGGCGCTCAGTCCTCGGATGTACGCGCCCTTGAAGGACGGGCCGTCGGCGCCGCAGCCGTTCGCCTCGCACGGCTCCCGCAGGATGCCGCCCGGGTTGAGGGCCGGAACCGTGGTGGACGCGTCCGCGATCTGACGGCCGGTGGTGAGCAGCGCGGAGTCCCCGGTCGCCCGGTGCAGCTCCGACAGACCGTCGAGCAGCACGCCCTGGTTGTACGACCAGGTGGTGTCGCCGTTGTTGCCACAGGTCGACAGGTTGATGCCGTCGTTGACCAGATGGGAACCGTTGATCATACCGGTGCCCTTGAACCACGCCCACTCGGCGTTGGCCCGGCCCAGATACACCGTGTCGCCCGCGATGCGGTTGTGCAGAGCCGCGTTCAGTTGCAGATAGAGGGAGTTGGCAATCGCGTTCTTGTAGGTCTTGGCGGTGCTCCACCACACGCCGCCGCCACAGGTGGAGTCCCAGTACCGCGCCATGTAGTCGGCGTCGGCGCGGGCGGTGTTGAGATAGCGGACGTCGCCGGTGAGGTCGTACGCGCCGATCCAGGCCAGCCCCCACCACCCGGTGTCATCTATGTAGTCGTTGGTGAAGTTGCCGCCCTGGGCGGAGATGTTGCGGTCGTAGGTGGTGGAGATGGCGTACCTGTAGCTACCCATTCCGGTGACGCGGATGTTGTCGATGAGGGCGGTCAGGGCGTTGGCCGAGTTCCACCAGCCGGTGGTGGCGAACAGGCCGGTGGCGTTGTTGTAGGACTGCATCAGGGCGGTGGCGGCGGCGGTCGAACGGCTCCAGGCATTCCAGGTGGTACGGGCCCACGCGGTGCACGCGATCTCGGGCCTGTCGCCGGCCTTGCCGCAGGCACGCAGGGCGCCGACGCCGAGGGCGCCCCAGTCGTCCACGTTGTACATCAGGGTGCGCCAGCCGGTCTGTCCGGCCGGAATCCTGGTGTCGCCGAGCTTGCTGCCCGAGGCCCAGGTGCGTCCGCCGTCGAAGGAGCGGTCGAGCCAGACCTCGTCGGTGGGGCTCCCGTTGGAGATCGAGGCCCAGCCCATCGCGTCGGCGTCGTCGAAGTGCAGCGCGAGGGTACGGGAGTAGATGCCGGCGGTCACCGGCTGCCGGTCCCCCGGGGACAGGGCCGGGTCGCGCCCGTCGCAGTACTTGTTGCACACGGTCGCCTTGGCGGCGGCGAACGCGGTGCCGCCGGTGACCGGGAGGAGGAGGGCGAGGGAGGCGATCAGAGCGATCAGCCCGGCGCCGGTTCTCCTTATTCGTGCGGGCATTCGTGCCGGTACTCGTTCCGCTCTCGGTGTCATGCCGACTCCAGGGTGTGGGGGTACGGGAGATCAGCGGGGGTCAGCCCAGGCGCCATTGCTGGTTGGCGCCGCCGTTGCAGGTCCACAGTTCGAGTGCGGTGCCGTTGACATTGCCTGCGGGCTTGTCGCCGCCGGTGACGTCGAGGCAGAGTCCCGACTGGCTGCCGGTCATGTCGCCGTCTCCTGGGTGCCGCGTGGGGGGATGGAAACGTATCCATCCGGGAAGGTCCCACCGCGCTCCGCTCGGGTCAATGGCTTGGGCGGCACCGGTTCCGCCCACGGGTCCCCGCCAACTACCGCCGCTCTAGGGCGAATTCGGTGGAGGCGACGGAGGGGGCGGAGGGGGCGGCAACTCCCCGGTGCCCCGGGCGATGAGCCGTACCGGAAGCACGGTCCGGCGGAAGGGGGCGGCCTCGCCGCCGACGCGGTCGATGAGCAGACGGGCGGCTCGGCGGCCCAGTTCCTCGGTGTCGGAGGTCACCACGGTGACCGGGGTCGGGAGCATGTCGGCCAGCTTGAAGTCGTCGAAGCCCACCACCGCGACCGGCACCGACAGCCGCCGACTCGCCCGCAGGACGCCCTCCGTGAGGAAGCCCGTGGTCGAGAAGATCGCCGTCGGCGGTCGCGCCGAGGTCAGCAGGGCGTGGGTGGCGGCGGATGCGTCGTCGGTGGTGCCGCGCCGCAGGGTGACGACCAGGTCCTCGTCGGCGGGAATGCCGCCGCGCCGCAGGGCCTTGCGGTAGCCGCGCAGTCTGCGGCCCGTGGTGTAGTACGAGGGGGCGACGAGGATCGCGATCCGGTGGTGGCCGTGGTCGATGAGGTGCTGGGTGGCCGCGGCTCCCCCGCCCTCGTTGTCGACCACGACGACATCGGCCTCGGCGCCGGTGGCCGGCCGGTCCACGAACACGATGGGCACCTGGTCATGGGCGTTGACCTGGTCGAGAAAGGCGTGGTCGCCCTGGTCGGGCACGATGATGAGCCCGGCGACCCGCCGCCCGATCAACTCACCCACCGCACGGCGCTCGACGTCCGGGTCCTCGTCGGCGGTACTGAGGAGCACCGCGTACCCGGCCCGGTTCGCCACCTCGACGGCCGCCTTCGCCAGGGACGCGTAGAACGGGTTGGTCAGGTCGCCGAGCAGCAGCCCGATGGTCATGGAGTTCTGCCCGGGACGGAGCGAGCGGGCGATCTCGTTGCGCTGATACCCGATGGCATGGATAGCGGCGACAACCCGCCCGACCGTCTCCTCACGAACCGCCCCGACCCCATTGACGACACGCGACACGGTCACGACGGCAACACCGGCCCGCTCCGCGACATCACGCATCGTCGGCCGACCACTCCGACGCTGCGAGAAACGACTACTCACGGGGGACGGCGACCTACTTCCCACACGGGACCGCCGGTTGATGGCGCACCCTCAGAATACGTTTCCGGGACTGCGGACATGGCCCGGTCGACGGGGGCGACGGCGCCCTGCCCAGGGTGATGACGACAGGGTGCTCCCGGACATCACGAGAGTCGGAGAAACTCCGTGGTGCCCCCGCGACACCTCCCTCACACTGCGCAGGTGAGTAGCCTGAGTAGCCCTTACCCCTGCCCGTGCTGCGGGCACCGCGTGCTCGACGAAATGCCCGACTCGTACGAGATCTGCCCCGTCTGCTTCTGGGAGGACGACGGGCTGCAGTTCCGATGGCCGACGATGCCAGGCGGAGCCAATCGCACCTCGCTGATCGAGGCGCAGCGCAACTATCAGGACTTCGGCGCCTGCGACCGGCTGGGCTTGCCCCACGTCCGCCCACCGGCCGCGGACACGCCGGTCGATGCGGCCTGGCGGCCCATCGACCTCTCCCGCGACTCCTTCGAGAGCTGGGATTCCGTGGACCGCGCCCCTTGGCCCGACGACCTCTCCGTACTCTGCTGGTGGCTCCCCACGTTCTGGCGTCGCCATCTCCGGCCTGCCGAAGGCTGATTCCCTCCCCCTGCCAGGAGAACTACCGCGAGGAATGGCGCCTGGGCGAGGTCGCCTTCGACTTCGACACCTGGCCCGACCTCCCCACCTTCCTGGAGATCGAAGGCCCCGACGAGGCATCGGTCCGACAGGCGGCGGCCCTCCTCGAACTCGACTACTCCGAGGCCCGGTTCGGCAGCGTCGACGCGATCTACCAGAGCGAGGTCGGCCGCGACATCCTTGCCGAGCCGACCCTCCTCTTCGCCGATGCCGAGAAACAGGAGCTCGCGACCGTACCGACCCGAGAGCCGTGATCCTGCCCCCAGCCCACTCGGCAGACCCCACGAATGACCCGGCGCCTCATTCCTCGTCCCGCAACCGCGCCGCCAAGGACGTCAGTGGTTCGGATTCCTCCGTGTGGCCCAGGGCTGTCAGGTGGGTGATCGCTGTGTCGAGGCGGGTGAGGGCGGGGGTGGGGCGTTCCAGGTAGAGGCCCTCCACGGCGCCCGCGAGGCGGACGCACTCGGCCCACTCACCGGCGTGGTCCTGCTCCGGCCCCGGTGCGCCGAGCAGGGTGAGGGCCTTGTCCAGGGCGGCCAGGGCGGCCTCGTACTCACCGGCGTAGGCGTTGACCCGCCCGTGTTCGTAGGCGAGGGCGGTGTCCAGGGAGCGGTCGCGGGCCTTGTACTCGGCGGCGCGGGCCTCGTCGGCGATGCGGCCCGCGGTGGCGAGGTGGGCGAGGGCGTCGGTCAGGCCGTCGGGGCCCTGCTGCTGGGCCTGGAGGCGGGCGAGTTCGCGCAGGCAGTTGCTGAGCTGCTCGTAGCGCGGGGCCCGGGAGTGGGCGGCGAGTGCCTGGTCCGCGACGGCGCGGGCCCGGTCGAACTCGCCGGATTCGCCGAGGAGTACGGCCGTCTCCGCGGCGATCATGGCGTGGCTGCCCGGGTCGTCGTCCCAGGCGGCCGACTCGGCGGCGAGGGCGACGAACTCCGCCGTGGCGGCCTTGAGGTCATCGCCGGTGTGCAGCGCGCGGGCGCGGGTCAGACGCAGTTGAGCGACGAGCCGGTCGTCCAACTCACCTGTGGTGACGGCCGGTTCGGCAAGGAGGGAGTCGAGCAGGGCGATGCAGTCCTCGACCCGGCCCAGGTCGAGGCAGAGTTGAGCCGCGTTGCTGTAGGCGCAGAACGCGTCCGTCCGGCTGCCGCGGCGCAGGTCCAGCTCCGCCGAGCGCGTCAGGTGCCGCAGCGCCTCGTCGGGGCGGCCGAGGTGCATGCACGCCTCGGCCAGATCACCGTGGAGGCGGGAGGTGTCGACCGTGTCGGCCGGCCAGTCGGCGGCCAGCCGCAGGCCCTCGGCCAGGTCCGCGTGCGCGGACTGTGCGTCCTGGAGGGCGAGTTGGAGTCGACCTCGCAGTCCGAGCGTGCGGGGCAGGTGCCACGCGGGGCCGTGCTCCTTCAGCCGGTCGAGGAGGCCGTCGATCCCGGTGACCGCGGCGGGCAGGTCGCCGGAGATGGCGTAGGTGCTGGCCCGCAGCAGCAGGGCGCCGGAGATCTGCCCGAGGACGTCGTGCCGGGTGGCGAACGCGTGCAGCAAGTCGACCTCGGCGAAGGCCGGCGCGACGTGCTCCTCGTTCCCCGAGTTCTGGAGGCGCATGCCGAGCGCGGTCGCCCGTAGCCGCAACAGGCGGGCCTCGTGGTGCGGTTCGAGGCCGGGCGTCTCCTCGTGCAGGCGGACCAGGGACGCGTGGGCGGCGCTCAGCGCGGCGACCTTCGCCTCGGCTCCGTCGACGCCCTCCTCGGGGTTCTCGGCGGGGATCTCGGCGGTGGCGAGCAGGGCGCAGGCGTGGGCGAGCGCCGCGTGACCCGGCGCTCCGGCGTCCTCGTACAGGCCCGCGGCCTCCTCGTGGAGAGCGGCGGCGTCGGCGAACTCGTCCTTCTCGCCCGCCCGGCTCGCCTCGTCGGCCAGCAGATCCGCGCGCAGTCGTACGAGCGGGCCCACGGCCGGGTCGTCGGGGTGGGTGTAGTCGCGGGCGGCGACGAGCGTGCGCAGCCGCGCCCAGCACGCCTGTGCGCCCGGGTGTCCCTGGTCGTCCAACGCCCTTGCCTGGAGGATGAGTTCGGGCAGCGACTCCGACTCCGGGACGGAGGCGGTCGTACGGGCGGTGGTCCTACCGGCGGTGGTCGCGGCAACCGGGACCGCCGGTGTCACCTCGTCAAGACCGCGGGTGCGCAGGGTGAGTTCCAGCGCGTCCAGGAGCGGCGCCCGGTCGAGGCGGGCCCGGCGGCGGTCGGTGTGGGCCGTGGTCCCGTTGCGCGTGTCGAAGCGGGCCGCGAGGTCGTCGGCGCGCCCCCGCACCTCGGCGCGCAGGCCGGCCACCGTCCAGACGCGGCCCGCGTATCCGGCGGCGGGCAGTTCGCCGTGGCCGAGGAGTTCGACGCGCTGGAGGAGGACCTCCACGCCGGTGAGGAAGTCGCACAGGTCCAGCGGCGATTCGACCTCCTCGAACAGGTTCCGGTTCTCGGCGAGCAGTTCCAGGCCGCGTGCCTCGTTGCCGGTCAGCGCGCAGAACTCCAGGTGCCGGCCGACCTCCCCGGACATCGAGGGGTTGCGGCGGCAGTCGCGGTACCCGGCGAGGTGCAGTTCACGGGCCCGGTCGACACGGCCGGTGCGCAGCAGGGGCAGCAGCGCGTACGAGACGGAGCGGGCCGGCTCCTCCTGGCAGGACTCCTTCCCGGCCAGGACCGGCTCCCAGGCACCCAGCGCCCGCTCGTCGTCACCCGCCGCGAGGTGGTACAGGGCGAGTTCGCAGATCTCGCACGCCTCGCAGTCGCTGAGCGGGGTGCGGGGTCGGCCCGCCCACAACTCGTAGGCGAGGGTGGTGTCCTCACCGATGTGGGCGGCGAGCTGGTACGCCTGCCCGTAGTAGGGCTGGAGGCCCAGGCCGGCCTTCTCGTAGCGGTCACGCATCTCCGTCTGCCACTGGCGCAGCCCGGCCAACGGGACCTCGGGCAGCGCGCGCAGGGCGTTGGCCACCCACTTGAACCGCCAGAACAGCGTGTGGCGCCGACGCTCGTCGAAGACGTCGGGCTGCTCGTCGAACAGGGTGAGCAGACGGGCGAAGACGACGGGCGACTTCCGGGGTTCGGAGCCGTAGGTGTACGCCTCCTGGAGTTCGAGGAGCGCGTGAACGAGCGGGACGGGCTCCGCGAACTGCTCGGCGGCGTCCACCAGTTCCTCGGCGGTGACGGTGCGGGTACGGCCGTAGGGGCGCCGGTCGTTCTCCTGGAGCGCCCGGTACAGCTCGTCGGTGTTCTGGGGTGCGGTCGGCATCGTCAGCTGTCCTTGCGGAGGGCGTGGGCGAGAAGGTCGAGGAAGGACCGGTTGATGAGGCTCGACTCGGCGGGCCTTAGCGGGCGCCGGGACAGCAGCGCGGCCTGCCCGTAGAGGGCTTCGGCGCTGGTCCGGGCCAGTTCGGGTTCGGCGATGGCGACGGCGGCGCGGACCAGCGGGTTGAGCTGGTTGAGGATGAGTTGGGCCTGCGGGGCCTCCTGGCGCAGCGCGCCGAGGATGTCGCCCCAAAGGCCACCCTCCTGCTCACGGGCTAGCTGGGAGCGGGTGCGCTCGTGCCGGGCCTCGCGGCTGTCGACCAGGAGGGCGGGGGCGGAGGCGGGCTGGAAGGTGCGCAGCGCGACATCGCAGTCGAAGACGGCAAGGGCGTCGCGGGCCAGGGCGAGGTAGGCCATGGCGGCGAGTTCCGTCTCACGGTCGACGGGGTCGAGGTGGGCGGTGAGGGTCGCCGGGTCGAGGTCGGCGACGCTGACCTCGGGCCTGATCTCGGGCAGCCGGTGGACCAGTTCACGGTCGTAGGTGTAGCCGCCGTTGACGACACCGAGTCCGGCGGCCGACGCGATCGCCGCGACCTGCCGGAACTCCTCCACGCTCGACGTCACGAGCACGGTGCGGTGGGTACGCGCGAACTCGTCAAGGGTGCTGTGCCCGTCGGTGGTCTCGAACGGCAGCCAGGGCAGCAGCATCCGCAGGATCTCGTCGTCGTGCACCGCGAGCGACTTCACGGCCAGATGGTGGGCCTGGAGAAAGCGGGCGAGCAGGTCCGGATCGCTGGCGGCGGCACGCGCGATCCACGCGCGCAGCCGCTCGGCGAGGGCGTCGCGAACGGCGGCGAGTGTGTCGTCCTCGTACAGGGACTCACGGGACGCCGTCGGGCGCAGGCTCTCGGCGTCGATGACGCAGCGGACGAAGAACGCCCACTCGGGCAGGATCTCCTCGGCCTGCTCGGACAGCAGCATGCCCTTGATGTGTACGCGGTGGCCGTGGCGGCGCCCGGCCGGCACCGCCTCGGGCAGCACACACGCGATGCCCTTCAGACCCACGGCCGGCAGGTCCAGCTCGATGGTGTCCAACGGCGTGAACCCGAAGACCTCCTCGCCGTACGCGGCCAGCGCGCGGGAACGGGATCCGGGGGTGGGGTACGTACGGGACCAGGGGGCGGGCTCGGGGTTGATGGATACGCCCGTACCGCCGCGTGTGCCGCCGCCCGTACCGCCCGTACCGCCTGCGCCGCCCGTACCGCCTGTGCCGTCGTCGAAGGTCACCGGGTGGCGCAGCAGGGAGCCGAAGTGCCGGGCCAGCGAGTGCACCCGCGCAGGCCGGGTCCACTCGCCGGTGTCGGCGCGCGGCGTCAGCGTGACGGTGGTACCGGGCCGGGGGCGGGCGGATGCGGGCAGGACGCGGACGGTGTAGCTGCCGTCACCACGTCCCCGCCACTCCACGGCGGGTGCGTCGGGGGTGCGGGCGGAGCGGCTCAGTACATGGATCTCGTCCGCGACCAGGAAGCAGGAGAGCAGGCCGATTCCGAACTGGCCTATGAAGTCGGCGCGTTGCTCGGCGATCACTTCGGCGCGTTTGCTGCTGCGGCCGATCGTGGCGAGGAAGGTGTGTACGTCGGCCTCGGTGAGACCGACACCGTCGTCCTCGACGCGTACCACCGAACCGTCGGCGTAGACGCGGATACCAAATGTCCCAACGGCGGTGTTGGCATGGGCGATGGCGGGGGCGTCGGCGGTGGCGTCGATGGGGGCATCGGTGGGGGCGTCCGGTTCGAGGCCGTGCCGGGCAGTCAGCGCGTCCACCGCGTTCTGAAGGAGTTCGCGCAGGTAGACGCGAGGGCTGGAGTAGAGGTGGTGGGAGAGAAGATCGACGAGGCCGCGCAGATCCACCTGGAAGGTGCGATCGGCGCCGGGCGGTGTCGCGGCGGTGTCGGGCGAAGTCATCGGGCAGTCCGGAGGGAGAGGGGGCGAGGGGCGACGGGTGGCGAGAACCGGACGCGGGCGGGACCAGGAGGGGGGCCGGCGTGCGCTCAGGCTCGGGATCGGCGTGCGCTCAGCCGCGGCGGTGGCGGCGGGCGAACTGCTTCTCGGGCTCCGCGAAATGGGTCCAGGGCCAACTGGTGTAGGCGCCGTCGAGCGCCTGGAAGACGCGCCGGACCGTGTGACGCTCACCGGCCAGCGACAGGGCCATGGCGAACGTGTTGAAGTCGTGCTGCCATCCCGGGCGCCGCGCGTAGGCGGGGTGGAGGATGCTGTGGTCGGCAGCGTCCCGCAACTCGGCTTGGATCTGGGGAGTTTGGAGGCAGTCCCCACCCTCCGACTCGACCCAGTCCTCGATGTGCGCCATGGGGATCACGCAGCCGAGCCGGTGTCCCTGCGGGGCGCGGGTGAACGCGTCGCGGGCGAACGCCAGGGCCTCGCCCGGTTCGCCGCCCCAACGGGGCTGCGACTGCGACAGCCACTCGACGTGGGTCTCCAGATCCAGCGGTTCGCGGCGCAGGGCGGCTTCGAACCGGGTCTCCTTGACGGTCCGGCTCAGCGACATGCCACGGCCGGAAGTGAGAAGACGGCGCCACGGCGTGACCCACTCCGGCCGCAACTCGGCGGCCTCGAACAACTGCTCCTCGGCGATGTCGAGCCGCTCGTGGAAGACCCGCCACTGCTCCTGCGTGACGTTCACGGCACGCTCGGCGGTACGCGCTTCCCAGCCCCAGATGATGTGGCGCGTCCCGGATATCAGCAGGGCCGTCGCCCGGTGCTCCTTGTCCTCCGCGACAGCCTGGCCGATCCAGTCCTGCACACCGCCCAAGTCGGCCAGCTCACCGAGGACCTGATGGTCGCGACCGAGATCGAAGGGGACCAGCGCGGCCTTGACCGCGTCCCACTCCCCCGCGTCGGCGGCCTCCACCAGAGCGAGCACCCGCCGATCCCCGAGCGCGCGCAGCGTGTACATCCCGTTCTTCTGCCTACGCGGGACGGGAAGGGCGTACGGATCCGCCGCCGGTCTCTCCCCACCCCCACCGAAAAGCTTGCCGAACACTCCGCGCCCTCCCCTGGTCCCGCATGACAGTCCGGTGCAGCATAAGCGGCCCCACCGACATCACTCCCACAGGGTATTCACGGCTACTTCACGGCTCCGGCCTCCTGATTCCGCCCTCGCCCGGCCCACGCCATTTGCCGGCCCACCTGGGACGACACCTTCACCCGCGCACTGGAGGTTCAGCGGCACGCACTCGACGCGGGCGTGAACTCCCGGATGAGTCGGGCGAGTTCGGTCGGCTGGTCCAGGGGGACGAGGGTGTAGCTGTCCGGTACCTCGACCAGCCGTCCGTGGGGCAGGAGTTCGGCGAGGCGTCGGCCGTGCTCGGGTGGCATCACGCGGTCGCCACTCGCCCAGACCACGAGGGCCGGGTACCTGAAGCTCGGCAGGTGTTCGGCCGCGGCGAGCAGCAGGCCGGTGTCCGCCGCTACGGCTCGCAGTGTTCGTACGGCGTCGCGGCGGATCTCGGGCTGCCTCATGACCGGCCTCGTCCACCGGGCGGTGGCGGCGTCTCCGCGCAGGGTCAGCCACCCGAACGCGATCGGGAGGCGCCGCAGCGGTCGCAGCCTCATCTGCCGCATGAACAGCCCGAACAGCCGGGGCGGGAGCTTGCCGGTGAGCACGAGCGTCCTGCCGGTGAGCCCTGGCGGGAAATTGTCGAACGCGTCGCATGAGACAAGCACGACCCGTCCCACGCGTGCGGCACCGTCGCCGCCGCTGTCGCCCATGAGCAGTTGGACGAGTGCTCCGCCGGTGTCGCTGCCGACAAGGGTGACGTCGTGGAGATCGAGGCGGTCGAGGAACTCCGTGACCAGCCGTGCCACCCCGGGCAGCGACAGATCGGCGTCGGCGCGCATCGCGCGACGGTGCGCGCCGAGCGGCAGTGTCGGTGCCACGCACCGGTGGTCGGCGGACAGGTCGGCGACCGGACCGTCCCACAACGAGGCGTCCATCAGCAGCCCGTGCAACAGCACAACCGTGGGGCCGTCGCCGCCGGTGTCCTCGTACTCGATCGTCCCCGCGGACAGTTCGATCGCCTTCATGCCGCGCTCCCTCGTACGTGGGTGCCGTGCGATGTTCCCGTCGCATGGGCGATCAGGGCTCCGCTCCTGCCGGCGTTGGTCAGTACGGCACTGCTCATCGCCTTCACGTTCAGGGCGCGACGGCGCACCCCCTGGTCGGCGCTGACGGCGCTCACCCTGCTGGTCGGGATCCTCGCCCTGACGCCCGTGATCAACATGCCCGTCAACGCCGACCAGCTCGACTGGAATGCGCGGGCGCCGCCCGCGGACTGGGCGACCGTACGTGATCACTGGCAGATCGCTCACGGCGTGCGGACCGGCGCGGCCGTGCTCGCGTTTGCTCGTATTCGAACTGTCCCTGCGGAGAAAAGCAGGCTCGCCCACCGCGCGACCTGGACAACCGGACCGTCCGGCGCGCTCGTTCCTCCCCGTCGCGGTCGCGGGCTCATGAGCGGGCCGGACTCGCGAAGGCGGCGATGTTGTCGGTGGCCCACGCGGCGAAGGTGAGTGCGGGGCGGCCCAGGAGCTGCTCCACGGTGTCCGTGGTCGGGCCCGGCGTGTTCGCGTAGTCGGCCAGGGAGCCGAGGAGCCGGTCGGGGAGATCCTCCGCCAGGCCCTGGGCGAGCATGGCCTGGCGGACCTGTTCGGGTTCGAGTTCCTGGAAGGACAGCTCCCGGCCGATGGCTTCGCCGATGAGGTGGACTTTGTCGCGCTGGTCGAGCGACTGTGGCCCGGTAAGTACGTAGGCGTGCCCCGCGTGTTCGGGGTCCGCCAGTGCCCGTACGGCCACCTCCGCGATGTCGCGTTGATGGATCGGCGAGGTCGCCGCGTCGCCGTAGGCGCCGCGTACGACGCCGGTCGCGCGGATCTGTGGAGCCCAGGCCAGCGCGTTGGCGGCGAAGTCGGCGCACCGCAGGAACGTCCAGTCCAGACCGGAGTCCCGGGCGGCCTGCTCGACCGCTCTGAACTCGTCGGCGAACCGCCGGTGGCCGGCGGGGTGCTCCACGGTCGCGGCCGACAGCACCACCACCCGCCGCGCGCCCCGGGCCGCGGCCAGCGACAGCAGCTCGGCGGCGGCTCCCCTGACGGCGCGCGGGCTGAGCAGGACCGCGTCGACGCCGTCCGGCAACGCGGTGAGGCTGTCCGGCCTGGACGGATCCCCGTTCACGACCTGCGCACCACCGGGCAGATCGGCGGCCGGATCGCGACTGACCGCCGCCACCTCCTCACCGGCCGCCAGCAGGAGCTTCACCACGTCACGTCCGACGCTCCCGGTCGCTCCGATCACCACGAACATGTCGATGCCCCCTCGCTCCGCACTCCGACCCCCGATCGTTCGGGTGCCGTAATATACGAGAACCGTAGCATATTAATTTGAGAGGCGTACATTATGACTTCCGTAACATCTACGCCCGGGGACGCCGCCGGCCGCCGACGGCGAGCAACGGTCGAGGTCAAACAGGGACTACGCGAGCTGGGCGCCGAACTGACTCTGCTCAACCGCCAGGTCGGCACCCGCCTCGGACTCAAGGACATCGACCTGGACTGCCTCGACCTCATCAACGCCCACGGTCCACTGAGCCCCACCGCCCTGGCACGACGAGCGGGCCTGCACGCCGCCACGACAACCGGGGTCCTCGACCGACTCGAACGCGCCGGCTGGATCACCCGCGACCGCGACCCGGCCGACCGCCGCGCCTCCCTGATCCGAGCCCTACGCGAACGCAACGCCGAACTACTGGCGCTCTTCGCCGGGATGAACTCATCCGTGGACGAGATCTGCGCCGACTACGACGCCACCGAACTCGAACGCCTCGCCGACTTCCTCCACCGCACGGCCAACGCCGGCCGAAACGCAGCCGAGGAACTGACGGGCGACTGACGACGTCCACAGAGGCCGGCGACCGGGCTCAGCGCTGGTACACGATGCCGCCCACTCCTGGACGTCGCGCCGCTCCTTGGCTCCGGCGGCCTCTGCGACCCTGAAGGCACTGAAGCCACTGAGGCAGGAAGCGCCCAGGCAGCCGACACCGCTTATCCCTCCCAGTAAGGAGCCGCGCCATGACCACCCCACCGGCCTTCCCCCTGGAGCTGGAGCCCACCCCGATCCACGTGTCCGACGAGGTACTCGATGACCTGCGCGCCCGTCTCACCCTGACCCGTCCGCCGCTGGACGAGGGGAACGAGGACTGGTCCTACGGCGTCCCGGACAGCTACCTCCGTGAGCTGGTCGCCCATTGGCGGGACGGCTACGACTGGCGCAAGGCCGAGGCCGCCATCAACGTCTACGAGCACTACCAGGTGAACGTCACCGGCGTCCCGGTGCACTTCATGCGCAAGCCCGGCCGCGGCCCCCGCCCGATCCCGTTGATCCTCACGCACGGCTGGCCGTGGACGTTCTGGCACTGGTCGAAGGTGATCGACCGGCTCGCCGACCCGGCCGCGTTCGGCGGTGACCCGGCCGACGCGTTCGACGTCATCGTGCCGTCCCTGCCCGGCTTCGGTTTCCCCGGCCCGCTCACCGGCTTCCCGGACGTCAACTTCTGGAAGGTCGCCGACCTCTGGCACACCCTGATGACCGAGACCCTGGGATACGAGAAGTACGCCGCCGGGGGCTGCGACATCGGCGGGATCGTCTCCAGCCAACTCGGCCACAAGTACGCCGACGAGCTGTACGGCATCCACATCGGCTCCGGACTACCGCTCGACTTCTTCACCGGCCCCCGCGCCTGGGACTTCGCCCGGAATCGCCCCCTCACCGACGACCAGCCCGCCGACATCCACGCCCGCATCATCGAACTGGACCACCGCTCGGCGTCCCACCTCACCGTGCACATGCTCGACGGCGCCACCCTGGCCCACGGTCTGAGCGACTCACCCGCCGGACTGCTCGCCTGGCTGCTGGAGCGCTGGAACGCCTGGAGCGACAACGGCGGCGACGTCGAGTCCGTCTTCACCAAGGACGACCTGCTCACCCACGCCACGATCTACTGGGTGAACAACTCCATCGCCACATCGATGCGTTACTACGCCAACGCCAACCGCTACCCCTGGGTTCCCGCCCACGACCGCACCCCGGTCGTACAGGCCCCGGTCGGCCTCACCTTAGTCACCTACGAGAACCCACCCGGCATCCACACCGCCGACGAACGCGTCCGGGCATTCAAGACCGGCCCGCAGTCCGCATGGTTCAACCACGTCAACGTCAACGCCCACGACCAGGGCGGCCACTTCATCCCCTGGGAAAACCCCAACGCCTGGGTAACCGACCTACGCCACACCTTCCACAACCGCAGACCCTGAACAACCCACCGGACTCACACCCACCGCTGACGATCACGGCATCCCACCCACACGAATTGCCCCAGAAAAAGCAAAGGCCCAGGTCAGAGGCTATCCAACCTGGGCCAAATCCTGAGCCGCCTTCGGGATTCGAACCCGAGACCTACGCATTACGAGGGCCTGCAAGATCATCCCAGCTGATGCCGAACGATGCCGCAGAATCCCGTTTCCCCAGGTCAGCGACATAGGCGGCTCGCCCGGGGTGCCACCCAGTCCACCCCATGCCACGCAGTCCGCTCACGCAGCGCTCACGCAAGTGCTCCGCGCGCCGCGAGTCGACCGAGCGCACGGAGCCTCTCCGGGCCGATCAGGCCAGGCGAACACCCTTGCTCCAAATGCCCGTTTCCTGCAGCTTGGATCGGATCTGATCCAGTCGCTTCACGACAGCGGCAATCTGCCGCTGCCTCTCAAGGTCGGGCTTGCCTTCGGCGTCGACCGGGACCTCGACCGTCAGTTGGGCAACGCGCTTCGTGTAGAGCTTCGCCTCGTAGAGGTAGCCTCCCTGCGCGATCGTCTGCGCCAAGGCAACCGCGAGATACCCGAGATCGATGTCGTGCTCCGGGGGCTCCGTATCGTCGGTGTTCTCGCTGCCGGCGTCCTCCGAGGTCTCATCGTCGAGTTCGAGCTGGCCGTCCGATGCAGGCTTTGGCCAGGACTGCACGATGACCACGTCATCGGTCATGACGCAGTTGGCCTCGCGATAGAACACCGTTCCGACAGCTGACGCCCCCGTGGCCATCACGGTCACGCACGGATACGGCTCCGGTTCAACTCCGCGCTCCGCCAGCCATTCACGATCAATCATCCCCTTAGTGGTTTCAGGGCGAGTGAAGACCGAATAGACGGGAACGTCACCTGGATTATCGCGCAGGTCTACGTTCCTGATCCTAATTCCCGAGCGAACTTGAAATCGACTGGCATCCGACAGTGCGAATTCTTTAACGTCGCCGTTTTGGAGGAGGGCAAGCTCCTCCTTGGCTTGACGGAGGTCGTCGATCAGCTCCTGCAAGGTCTCAGTCGCCAGATCGATAAATTCACCGCGCTCAATTGTGTCCGAGCGCTCACCAAGCTCGATGTGTTCTACATCCGTCCAGTGGCGGATCACATCCCACCGTTCATCAGGAGCGAAGGAACTGGCGGGCACGATCTTCGCGAAGGCGCATTCCTCGTACCGCACAGGACGGGTCACAGGCCCCGACAGCCCACTATTCACATAGTGGACGAACAAATCGGCCAGAGCGGCGAGATCGTTATCATCAGGGGTCGGGACTCGCTCATAATCAAGCGTCTCCCCGATGCTACGCGCAATGCCGCAGAAAACTGGCGGACGCGACTGTTTCTTCACCTTACGACGCTCAAGAACAAGGATGTACGTCGGCTGCGCCGTATTGAAGAAAGCATTTCGAGGGAGCTGAATACTTGCAAGAATATTACATTCCCGCAGAAGCTCCTTCTTCATCCTTTGAGCGGTGCGGTTGAGCAGGCCGAGAGGGACGATAACAAACGCCCGACCGCCAGGCTTAAGCGCGCCAGAGATATACCGAAGGAATAGAGCCTCTACCCCAAGGCCACCCGTGTCGTAGTACTGCTCCAGGTAGACGCCATTCTTCTTACCCTTTACGTGCTCGATCTCCTTGCGGTAGACAGCAGACCCTTGCGTCACGTAAGGGGGGTTCGTGAGGATGACATCCACCGAGTCCCGAGGCGGGTAGAGCAGCCCTCCGAGGGTCTCGTTGTCATTCATCAGAATGAACGTGTTGACCAGGGCCTGGTTCAAGGCTTCTGGCGTAGTCTGCGGGTCGCGCACGGACTCGGCGAGGTGCAGCAACATATTGGCCTTCGCCAGTATGTTCGTGGAGGCGTCGACATCGATACCTACCAGCTTGACTCGCTGCCGAGGCTCGCCATCAACGAACGTCACATTCCCAGGAAGTGCATCCGAGAAAAGCAGCGGCTCCAACAAAAAGCCGCCAACACCAGCCGCAGGGTCCAGGACCACCGAGTCTTCAGGCAATGCATTAAGCATCGCCATTTTCACCATCGGCTTCACGATATTTCGGGGCGTAAAGAATTGCCCGAGACGCTGCTGGCGAGCAGATCGCTTCAGGAACGTCTCGTACAGGCGGAGCTTGAACTCTGGGTCAATATTGGTCAGAGCTCCGAAATTCTGAAACTCGTCCAGAATTTCACAGAAAGTGCGATTGTAGGACGAGATCGTGGTTGTGACCGACGAGCGCAGGAAGGCGAACCCGTTGATGACAGACGTGTACGAGGTAATGGTCGCGAGGCCGAAGACGTTTCGAACCTTCTCGTCGTCGACTACCAGACGTTCCGCAAACACCTGCTTGATTCGAGGCCGAATACTATTCACATAGTATTCGATCTGGGTGCACCCCTTGTTCCGAGCAAACTCCTCAGGGTCGGAAAGCAAGACATCGAATCGATAGTCCGCGGGAAGCACTGAGAGCGGAAGGTTATCGGACAGAAACTTAAGCATGAAGAACTCAACGAAGGTGAGCAGACAGTCCTTGGGCTCTGCCTTCGTTGTCTGCCAGATGATCTGCCAGACTTTTTCGGAAAGCGGGCGCGGATCGCGCTCCACATCCGATTCGCCTCGATAGAGGTCAGAAAGCACAGATGGCGTGAAATCGCGAATTTCCGGGATCTCTACGATCTTTCCCGCCGCAGCGGAGGCCGCTGCATCGATATACCGGAATCGTTCACCATCCGTTGTGAGGGCCAGACGCACACCCATTGCGAGCGCACCGACTACCGCTTGTTCCGCCGCAGCCAGTTCATCAGTGCTCTTGCGGAGACGTGTCTTGTCCTTCCACTCGGCGACAGCAATCGGCACAAGCCTGCCAGCGACCCTGTGGATATAGACGTTATCGGGCTTGACGAGACTGGCTCGCTTCGGAGCCTTGTAGCGCTCACAGGGGAACGTAACGGCGCTCGCCGGTGTGAAGTCCAAGCCAGCCTTGGCGAGCCTCGCGACTGTTGTGGCTCCAAGCTCCAGGACCTCGAAGTCGCCGAACCGCTTGCCCCTCACACCGTCAGGTGTCAGGTACCCCTGTTGGGCAAGCTCTTCCATGCTCACGGCAACCACCATCCGCCACGCCAGTCACCCTGTGCTATCACGGTGCTGGAAAGTCAATGAATCCGAACCGCCCAAACTTTACTCACTGACTGGGCCGGTGCCTGTGGAACGTCAGTACAGCGCAATCATCGGGCTCAGCAGGGCGCCATCCTGACAACCGGGACCATGCACTTGTCGCCGCTGGCCTCAGCGCCCCTCACCGAGGACGCTGAGATGCGCTGCGAAGCTGGTGGCCATGCTTTCGAGCACAGCTCTGCCATTGACTGCGGTAGCGAGGGACGGGAAGCCGATTACACCAGATCTGGCGTACGCGCTCACGCCTTGAACCAGGAGGAACAGGTGGGGTCAACATCGTGGTCCGCGGCTGCAAAGCCGTCTCGGACCAGCTCGGGGGCTGCGTGGAGGAGGACGGAGGTCTCGATCTCCAGTCTCTGCCACCTTGCAGGACGGAGTTGCATGCGGAACAGATCGTTCAGAATGCGTGCCGGGCCTGGATACGCAGGCTGGCTCCTGGCGCCCCACATCCAGTTGATGACCAGTGCCCGGCTCGGACCTGGGACTGATCTTGGGCCGCACTGGGCATCGACGGACCATGGACGAAACGATGCTGTCGTGGGCAAGGCAAGTAGCCGAGAAGGAGCTAAGCGGCGTGCTGCCCCGGCGGTGGGCGCATTCGCAGGGGGTAGCGGCGCGTGCGGCCGGGCTGGGCCATTTCCTGGGAGGGGATGCTGAACTCCTTGCTGCGGCCGCGGTGCTGCACGACGTGGGCTACGCGCCCCGACTGGCGGAGACGGGTTTCCATCCGCTCGACGGGGCCCGGTTCCTGCGGGAAGAGCATGGTGCGGACGAACGGCTGGTGCGGTTGGTTGCGAACCACTCGTTTGCGCTTCTTGAGGCCGAGGAGCGCGGTTTGCGCGAGGATCTCGCGACGGAGTTCCCCTTGCTGGAGGAGCCGCTGCTGGTGGATGCCCTCGTGTACTGCGACATAACCACGACGCCCGACGGGGGCCGGACCACCGCGCAGGACCGGGTCGCGGAGATCCGCAGCCGCTACGGGGACGACAGCGTGGTCGGGCGGTTCATCCGCCGGGCGGCACCGGAGATTTTTGCCTCCGTGGAGCGAGTGGAAGTGGCACTGGTGGCTCAGCCTAGGTAGGGGTAGGTGCCTGCGAGATAGTCCCCGATCTGCTGGCGCATGCTCGGGTGGATGTCGTACTGGTCGAGGTCGGCCGGCTGGACGAAGCGGACGCCGTCAGCCTCGTCGTTGATCGTGGGCACTCCGCCGACGGGCCGGCCGATGTAGGTGTTCTCGTACTGCTGGCGGATCTCGCCATCGGTGTACGCGACGATGTGGTTCGGGTTGGTGTAGACACCGAGAAACCCGGTGAGCTCCGCGATGATCCCGGTCTCCTCCAGGCACTCGCGCACCGCGCACTCGGCCGCGGTCTCGCCGATGTCCTGGGCTCCGCCGGGGAGCGCCCACTGGCCGGTGTCGCGGCGTCGCTGGAGCAGGATGGCCCCGGTCTCGTCAACGACGAGAAGGTTGCTGGCCGGAATGAGGGTGTTCGCCTTCGGGGCGGTCGGGTCGTTGTAGTACTCAGTCCTGCCCATGGTTGGCGGTCCTCTCCTGGTCGGGTGCCCACGACCGCGCGGCGGCCCAGACGGTGTCGAAGCTCTGAGCGTAGTTGTCGAACCACCCTGTCTCGTCTGTCCTCTTGAGGTGGAGCACCGGGTTGGCGCTGGCCGGTTGTCCCCAGATGTGGGGGTTGACGAGCAGGTTGTCGTCGTAGCGGAACATGGACGTGTAGAGCGTGGTGTCGTGGAGCCGGACGGCGCACCCGGCCTCGCCCAGCAGCGGACGGTAGTACGTCAGCGAGGCGCGGATCTTGGCGGCGAGGGTGTCGCCGATTCCCTCCTCGTGGCCCCGGATGGCGACTGCCTGCCCGTCCGGGTCGCCGAAGCACAGGCGCACCCGCACTCCCTTGACGGCACGTTCGGAGAGCATCTTGGCGACGTGGGGGTTGGACTGGGCGAAGAAGGTGCCGGAGAAGACGAGGACGCCGATCTCGTGCCGAGTCTCTCGCAGCAGCGCGAGCCAGACGTCCCGGGGCACGCTGGCCCGGTTCTGGTAGGTGCCGACCAGCTCGGTGCCTAATCCGTCCCGCGGCCGGCCGGGGCGCTTGGACGGCTCAGGCCAGAGGAAGGTCTCCTCCACCCGCAGGTGTCGCGCAACGCGGAAGCGGTGCCGGGCATGGGGAATCCGCCCGCCCAGCCACCTGCTCACCGTTTTGGGATCTACCTCGCAGACCTCGGCAAGCGAGTCGGGCGAGACGCCGCGTTGGCCGAGCACAGTGCGCAGTCGGTCGTTCACAGCAGCTATCGAATCGGCACACCACGTGATCGCGCAAGGACGTTTTGGGACGCGGTCGCTGAAGCGGAACCCGGCCGACTGCATACTCTGGCGCCATGGAGCTCTTCGTCCTGTGGGACATCGACCACACCCTCATCGAGAACGCGGGAGTGAGCAAGGAGATCTACGCCGCTGCCTTCGCGGCACTCTCGGGACGCGAGCCCACGGAGCCGGCGCGTACCGAGGGGCGTACCGATCGACTGATCATGCGCGACATGTTCGTCCGCGAAGGGCTGCCCGTACCTGACTGGCACTTCATCGAGACCGCGCTCGCCCAGGCGGGCGAAGCACGCCTGGGCGAGCTGCGCAGGCGCGGGACTGCCCTGCCCGGTGTCCATGAGGCGCTGAAGGCCGCCTCCGTTCAGAGAGGTTGGATCTCGTCCATCCTGACCGGCAACATCGCCGACAACGCCCGTGTGAAGCTGTCCGCGTTCGGCCTCGACTCGCTGCTGGACCTGCCGGTGGGCGCCTACGGAGCGGACGCCGATCTCCGCCCCCATCTGGTCGCTGTCGCTCGCGAGCGCGCGCAGCGACTTCGCGGTGTTTCGGCCGACGTCCCCACCGTCCTTGTGGGGGACACCCCGCGGGACGTCGAAGCAGCTCTGACCACGGGCTCCGGGATCCTCGCCGTCGCCTCCGGCATCCACACGGCGGAGGAACTGGCCGCGGCCGGCGCTGCTGACGTCCTGCCAGACCTGTCGGACACGAAGCGCGTCCTCCGCATGATGGAGTCCTTCGCAGGTCACTGAAAACGTCCCAGGACGTCCTCGGACCGTCCCTGAACGCGGTGACGAGGTCCCCGGCCGGAAAGCCACTATCGGGCTCCCAACAGGCAGTCAGCCGAAGGAGCCGACATGATCGGGGAAGTCACCGGGATCAGGAAGATCCGAATGCTGTACCTGCAGCTGCTCTACCGCTGCAACTTCACGTGCCTGCACTGCTTCCACGGCGAGCGGCTCCAGCACGCCGACGCCTTCACCGCTGAGGAAGCCGCGAGCCTCCTCACCCTGATGCGGGACGAGTACGGCACGGAGGCCGTGACTCTGCTCGGCGGAGAGCCGTTCGTCCACCGGGACCTCGCGCGGGTCGTCCGCCACGCCAAGGAGGAGCTGGGCCAGCGCGTCGAGATCTGCACCAACGGGTACCGGATCGAGCGCCGCCTGACCGAGATCGCTCCGTACCTGGACCTGCTCAGGGTGTCGTTGGAGGGCGTCGGATCGACCAATGACGGCATCCGCAGGCAGGGCAGTTACCAGAGCGCCTTGAACTCGCTCGGCCTGGCGCGGGACCTCCGCGTTCCGACGGGTGCCACCATGACCGTCACCTCGCGGAACATCAACGAGGTCCTCCCTCTCGCCGGCGTCCTGGCGCAGCTCGGGGTCCGGCAGCTCAAGCTCCACCACCTGCGGCCGGTCGGTCACGCCGCCGACCATCCCGAACTGCTGGTCACCGCCCCCTCCGCCTACGGCCGGCTCCGCGAAGAACTCGCGTCGGCCGACCTCCCCCTGGAGGTGATCGTCGACGAAGACCTCTCCGAGCACGGCGCGCCGCAGGTGTGCGCACCGTCCGACGGTCCCCGCGAGATCGACCGCATCGAGGCGGACCCGCGCGGTGCGTTGACCATGTCCTGCAAGGCCGTGGGCAAGGACTCGCACGCATTCTGGTACGAGAAGGCGGCAGGACGCATCGTCCACAAGCCCTCATCCGCCGACGAGCTCACTCTCGCGGTGCCGGACGTGGTGTACGGCCGTGCCTGAACACCCGCGTTTCGAGAGCCTGGAGGGATTACGCGGCACTGGTAAGTCCACCCTGGCGCCTATGCTCGCCGTCGCCCGACAAGCCGTCCTCGTCTCCACCGTCCCATCCCATTACCAGCCGCTCAGACACGCGGTGGACGACGGGACGAACGTCGAGGCACGGATGTGTCTCTACCTTTCCGCCCTGTTCACCGCGGCCGAGGAGATACAGCAGCATCTCGACGCAGGCGTCCCTGTCGTCGTCGAGAGCTACTTCGCCCGGTGCCTCGCCACACACCGGGCCCTGGGCGCCCGCCTCGGTATCACCCTGCCGAGCCGACTGCCGGCACCCGTCACGTACCACCTCGTCTGCGACGAGGACGAACGACAGCGCCGCCTCGCTGGACGGAACAAGCCGGCATCGCGATGGGACGCACTGATCGAGACCGCTACGGACCGGGTGACGGAAGCCTACGAGTCGTTCCCGATGCATCGCGTCGACACCACGGGGCGCAGCCCCGACGAGGTCCTCCGCATGATCACGGACACCGATACGCAAGGAGCGCAGTCCCATGCGGACACAGAGCCTTTGGGAGCACACCCTCACCTTCTTCCCGCAGTTCCTCGCCACGTTGCGGGAACGCGTCGCCCATGACGCCACCGTCGCGGTTGTCGGCGCGAGCGATGGCAAGTTCGTCCTGCCCCTCGCCGCCGCCGGCTACCACGTCGTCGCCGTCGAACGCGACGCGGTCGCCCTCCACGGGGGCGACGTCCACCTCCCGGGTGACAGCCGGGCACACGCGTTGGGCCTGATCGACCGACTGAAGCTCGAAGAACTCCACGAACGCGTACAGGTCGTTGAGGACGACTTCCTCGACGGCGAGCCCCTGGGCCCGCTGTGCGAGGCGGTCTGGACGAGTTGCTCGTGGCATTACAGTGCCAACCACCACCGCCCGCTCGCTGAGTTCGTCGACCGCATGCAGCGCTTGGTCCGCCCGGGCGGTGTGTTCGGCGCTGAGTTCATGATGCCCGTCGAAAGACGCCACCACATGAGCGAGCACTACACCTCCCCAGAGCGCCTTCGCCACCACTTCCTCGGCGACTGGGAGGTCCTGCTCACCCTGCGCACCAACGAGTTCACCGAGCGACCTCACGTCGGCCAACTGCACGACCACACCCACCGCATGGGCCTGCTCATGGCAGCTCGCACGTCCACCCTCACCGACCACTTCTGAGAGAAGGACCCATGAAGCACGAGTACGAGGCGAAGTTCCTGGCCGTCGACGCCGCCGGGCTCCAGGCCAAGCTGACTGACCTCGGCGCCGTCCAGGCGTTCCCCCGCACGCTCCTCACCCGCAAGATCTTCGAGAACGACTCCCTGGATGGCGGGGCCTGGATCCGGCTGCGGGACGAGGGCACCCGCTCGACGCTCACGCTCAAGCAGGTCACCGACGCCACGACGATCGACGGCACCAAGGAGATCGAGACCGAGGTCACCGACCTGCACGCCATGGCCGACATCCTGCGCCGGGTCGGCCTCACCGAGGTGCGCTACCAGGAGAACTATCGCGAGGAGTGGCGCCTGGGCGAGGTCGCCTTCGACTTCGACACCTGGCCGGACCTCCCCACCTTCCTGGAGATCGAGGGCCCCGACGAGGCGTCGGTACGGCAGGCCGCCGCGCTGCTGGACATCGACTACTCCGAAGCCCGCTTCGGCAGCGTCGACGAGATCTACAAGAGTGAGTCCGGCCGCGACATCCTCGCCGAACCCACCCTTCTGTTCTCCGACGCCGAGAAGCAGGGGGACGCTGGTACGACGGCCCAGGGCCGTTGAGCGCGGAGGTGGACGAGCAATGCTGACGGAAGTCGCCTTACAGCACAGGGTGATCCCTGGGATCGCCGCGTTCGCCCGCGGAGGACTGCCCGCACCGGCGGCCACCGACGACGGCAACGAATGGGTCGACGGACTCTGCTGGCTCTACTGCGGGCAGCGGTGGACGCGCGTTCTGTGGATCGGCCCCGCCAGAGTCGCCGGCGCCCAGGCGCCGATGTACGCGTGCGGCCCCTGCATCCACGTGCTGCAGGAACGGATCTGGCAGTCCCTCCTCAGCGAGGATCGTACGGAAAGATCCCCCCGGCCGAGCGAAGCCGCCGCGGTGGGACAGCCGACCTCCGGCACGAGGACCGGCAAACACCGGGGCCAGAGCAGGTTCCTCCGCCGAGGTTAAGCCCCCGCCCTGGTCACGCAGGTGCCCGCCGTCCCCTGCGGCGCGAGCCCCGTGACCAGGGCGGGTCTTGGCGTCCGCGCTTTCGGTCAACTGTCTCAGAGGCGCGGACGGTGCTTCGATCCCGCGAGGGACATAGGCGGTGCGGGCTGAGTCACATCGGCCGACGGGCCGGTCGCGGACACTCGCATGGTCGTGGTCCCGCGGGCCGCTTCGGCCCGACGGTTGGGTACGGGGTTTCGACCGGTGTGCTGGATGCGGGTGATCAGGACGCGGGCGGGTTGACGGGCGGTGGTGAGTTCACGCTGGGCGGCGGCTTCCTTGAGGAGCTGATCGGGTTTGTGGCCGCCGGCTTCGGCATCGGCAAGGACGGTGGCGAGGGCAGGCCAGGCGGGGTCGGTGAGGATGCGGTCGGCGTGGTCGGGGACGGCGGCGCGTACGTCATGGGCAAGCGTCCGTCGAGCCTGTTCGGTGAGCTGGCGGCCGGTGAGGTCGCCGACGACAGGCGTGAGGGCCTGATCGGCGGCCTTCTGGAGGTGGTGGAGGGTCTGGCGGGCGGCTTCGGCCTGGTGCGCGTGGTTCTTCGCCTCGTGCCACCGGGCGGCGAGGATCGTGGCCCAAACGAGGGCGGCAAGCAAGGTGGCCAAGGCGCTGCCGTCGGGGTCTGTGGCGGTGTGGGCGATGTCGCGGGCCGCGCGGCGCAAAGTGTGGGCGGCCTGGTTCTCAGCCTGAATCTGGGAGCGCTGGGCGCGGGCGAATGCCTTTGATGCTGCTCGTAGTTCGGCGTGGAGGTGCGCGGGGACTTTCTGGGCGGTGGCCTCGATGAGTTCGCCGAGCGCGGTGATGTGGGCCTGGGCGTCGGCGTCGTCGGCCATGTCGGAGTGGAGAGTGTCGAGGGCGCCGGTGGCCTGGTGCCAGGGGGTGGTGGGGCGCTCTCGGCGGGCGGTGGGGTGTTCCTGTGGCACGGCGGTTTCGAGGCGCGCCTTGAGCTTGGGGAGGGTGAGGTCGGGGGCGATCCTTCCGCCGGGGTGGAAGATCTGTTCGCCGTCCTTGTTGAGGTCGCCGGGGCGGCCGACGGCGTAGCCGAGGAGGTCTCCGGACGGTCCGCGGCGGGGTTTGATCGCGATGCCGTCGGCTTCGAGGTAGGCGAGGAGTTCCTCGGCGCTGCCGGCGTGAGGGATGGCGGCGCGGATGCGGTCCTGAAGCCAGTCGCGGCTGGTCTGCTCCCAGCCGAGGCGTTCGGCCTTGTGCATCTCGGCCTGGGTGGGGCGCCGTCCGGCGGTGCGGTCGCCCTTCTTCAGTTGGCGCAGGCCGTAGTCGGTCTCGATCTGGCGGCAGGCGTCGCCTACGCGGATACCGCTGTCGTGAAGCTTGGGGCGGCGTCCGTCTTCGCGGACGGTGGTGCCGAGAATGTGGATGTGGTCGTCCGCGTGGCGTACGGCTATCCACCGGCAGGCCAGGTCGTCTCCGGGCGGGGCGATGCCTGCGGCTTCGACGATGCGCTGGGCTATGTCGGCCCACTCGGCGTCGGCGAGATGCCGGTCCTCGGGGGCTGCGCGGACGGGGCAGTGCCAGACGTGATCGGTGACCTTCTTGCCGAACTCGCTGTTCCGGAGATGTACCGGCTCGTTGAGGTGGCGGGCGAGCTGGGTAAGGGTGGCTTCGGGGTTACGACCAGGATCGGGCATGCCGAGCATGGCGAAGCCCGCGACGATGTGTGGGTCGAAATGTTCGTCATGACGGCCGGGACCGTAGAGGTAGGCGAGCAGGCCGCGGGTGTCGGCTCCAGCCGGTTTGATGGCGGCGATCACGCGGCCTGGTCCTTCCTGGGGTCGGCGGGTTCGCGCAACACCTCGGCGATCAGTTCCAGCAGATGGTGCAGCTCGTTGAGACGGTGACGTATGTCGGGTGGGGCGAGGTCGCTGTTGAGGGCGCGGGCGATCTGGTTGACGTTGACGCCGATGCGGTTGAGCTCGCGCAACACTTGGGCACGGAACATGTGAGTGCGACGACGGTCCTCGGACAGCGGCAAGTTCGCCGTGAACCGACCGGTGATGAACGCGAGGACGATGTCCGCGGCGAAGCCGGATTCCCCCTTGTAGCCGTGTTCGGCGGCGGCCTCCTGGAGGTCGGCGTGCTCGTCGCCGGTGAACCGCAGCGGGCCGACGCGCGTGGTCCGCTTGGTGCCGGTGAAACGGCGGATCGCCGACTGGACGCTCTGCACCGCCCGCTCGCCGGCGGCCGGCTCGGTGACGGGTGCGGTGCGGAGGATCTGGTGCTGGGCGGCGTGAAGCTCGTCCGAGTCGGGGCCGCCCTCGGCACCGACCTCCCGGTCCGGCGCCCCCTGGCGCCGAGCCGTCTCCGCCACCCCCGGGGCGGAGACCCCCGAAGACCGGCCTTGAGTCGGACTCGGGGTACTACTGGCTCCGCCCGGAACAGGTCGTCCGAATGCGCGGCGCCAACGAGCCATCAGCGTAGAGGAGGATCCCGACCTGAGTGACTCAGCCGGGGTGTCTTCGGGCAGGTGCTGGTCGTGCGTCAAGGAAGATGCTCCAGGTACGGCTGGGCAGGCGCGGCGGAGGTACCTTGCCCGGCGAGGTCGTCGTGCTGTCCACAGGTGTGGAAATGTGCGGGGCGGCTGGCCGGTGCCCGGGTGACCGGAAGGGTTCCGGTCACCCCGGCGGGCTGCGTTCAGCGCTTGGAGACCTCGATCCCGGCAGCTTCGAGTTCCGGCCGAAGAAGCTCCATCACCTCGGTCTGCCGCTCACTGCCGATCGTCAGGTCTCGGTCCTTAACGGCCGCTCGGAGCAAACCGCGAGTGAGCTTGCCGTGCTGGTGACCGGTGGCCCGGCCGATATCCGCCAGCTCCGAGATTGTCGCCTTCGGCGGACGTCCACCGCTCGACTTGCTCTCTGGTACCTGGGACGCAGGTTCCGTCCGCTCAGTACCGGAGGCATGCGGACCGTCTGGAGCGGCGGCTGGCGTACGGCTGTGGCTGAAGCCACCGACCGATGGTCCCTTCGCCTGTACGGAACCGGTGTCCGGGGAGTCGTCGGACGGTGCGACGAGCTGGTGGATCTGTCGCATCAGGACGCCGAAGGCCACCATCGCGGCGGCCGGAGGAACTGCGGCGACCACGTAATCGAGGAACGGGACGGTGCGGGCGTTGCCGATGCCGCTGACCCCGGCAACGTTCAGCGCAATGGAGCCGACTGATCCGACGGCGGTCACGGCGATCGCCCAAGAGTCGGTGACACGGCGCAGCGCTGCGCGCAGCATGAGCAGCTCGCCCGCGACGATGAACGCGTCCAGGGTGGCGGGCCAAGCCCAGCGGCGGATGGGCGACGCTCCGAGCCCGTGCTGGCCGGCCACGTCAGCCAGATGCGCGTAGGAGAGCCAGAACGCTCCGGCGGTCAGGGCGACGATGACAATGCCTGCCGCGCCAAGCGCGTATTGCTCGGCGGCAGCCCTCTTCTTCGGCTGCCCTTCAACAGGCCGGTTGTACGGCGGCTGCGGCTGCGGCTGCGGCTGCGGCTGCGGCTGCGGCTGCGGCTGCGGCTGCGGCTGCGGCTGCGGCTGCGGCTGCGGCTGCGGCTGCGGCTGCGGTGCATGAGAGAGGTGCGGGGCGGTCAAGCGGAAGACTCCTGGGGGTAGCGGTGTGCGGCGTCTTTGCCGTCTCGGCCGTTGCAAGTGCAGGTCAGCGCGGGACGTCAACGCTCCGGACGTGCCGTCTCGGCGAGCAGCACCGGCATCTTGTCCCGAGCCGGGACAAGAACGCGGGCGTCCGGGGCGGGCCCTACCGGGTCGGTGTGTCCCTTGAAGGGACGGCTGCGTTGCGCCGTCCGTCCTAGCAAGCAGGGCTATGAACTGCGGCGATACGGCATAGACGCCTGGGACGTGGCAAGACGGATCTGGCCAGCGTCTCCCGGAGGGCAACGCGCCGGGAGACGATTGCGTTGCCGTCTTGCCCCTGGCTGACGTCTTGCCGGTGTGCCGTCTGACCTGCGAGACCACGGCAGGGACGGCAAGTACGGCAACCAGGGGGTGCGGTTCAGCCTTCGCCGCGAGTGGGGTCGGCGTCGACAGGATGGACGGTGGGGCAGTACCGCCGCCAGGCGTCGAGGAACTTGTTGCGCATATAGCCCTTGCGCTGCGTCCGGTCGGCCATGCGCACGTTGCCGGGCCGAATGTCGAAGTCGCGCAGCATCCTGCTGAGTTCCCGGGAGGTCAGGCCGTCGCGCCCTCGCTCCCCCCACGGGGCTTCGGGGTCTCGGCACAGGTGGTGGAGGAGGTCCTCCGTGGAGAGGCTGTCCACCTCGCGCTGGGCGAAGAAGACCCGCCGGATATCGGCGAGGATGCGCGCACCGCTGGGGTGGTCCTCCTCGGCCGCCACCTCGGAAGCGACCATCCGCGCGCAGGCGACCCGCGCACGCCGGTTCCAGCGCCCACCGGCCAGGTCAGCGACGATCACCAGGGGCTCCCACGTGTCGGCGGCGCGGTCCTCGACCGGCATGTCCGGCTCCAGGCTCGCGGCCTCCTCCAGCAACGGCCTGGCCCACGCGTGGACGCGGTCACGCAGCTCGTGCAGGGCCGGGATGTCACGGCGGGAGCGGAAGGGCTTGACCTTCTCGCCCTCCGCTCGGCGCCGCATCCGGATTACCACCGATCGGTCCATGACCGTGTCGGGCAGGTCCCCGATCCCCGCGATGGCCGCCATGGCGAAGGTGGCGAACTTGTGCGGGGTGTGGTCGTTGCCGACGACCCGGGTCACGTAACGACCCCGCTGGTGACCCGCGTTGAGCAGGCCGCGCGTCTCCTCGTTCTTCTCCGCCACCTTCGGGCCGAAGATGGTGTCGGCCTCGTCCACCAGCAGCGTCGGCGGCTCCTCCTCGTTGATCGAGCGGAAGATGGCCGCCGGTGTGGTGTTGATGGTCAGCATCGGATCGTGGACCGTCTCGGTCAGCACGTCCAGCAGCCGCGACTTGCCGCAGCGCTTCGCCGGCCCCACCACCGCCAGACGCGGGGCGTGCTGCCACGCGGGCTGGAGATGCGTCGCCACCACCCACAAGGTGATCGCGTCCAGCGCCTCCGGTGAGGGCGGGATGACGAACTGGGCTATCTGCGCACGCAGTTCGTCCAGGAGCTTCGAGCCAACCGTCGGCTCCGCGTCGGGTGTGGCCTCCAGCCCGCTCGCCGCATCCGCCTCGTCGGCGGTGCGGGCGACCGTATCGTCGCTCGGGTCCGGAGCGGCGCTGTCAGGCTGCGCGGCACGCAGGTGGGCGCCGGGCTGGCCGGGGACGGCCGTTGCAGGCCAGGCCGCTCGGGCGGGGGCGGAATAGGACTCGGGGTTCTCGGGTTGCACCAGGCGGCTCCTCGTCTGGCGGTGTTGGGCTTGCACGCCCCTACCGCCGGGTCGGTTCTCATGGGATTGCTGGGGGGTCTCGGAGCCTCCGGCGTTGCACCGCCGGAGGCTCTCCCTCTTCTCGCGGGGGTTTCGGGACCGCGAGCGACCACGGACAGTACGTCCACGCCGTGCCACAGTCCAGCGTTTCTGTGTCAGCTCAGCGCAGAAGAGCCTGCTGCGCATCAGGCGCTTCACGCCGCCAGCCCCAACAGGGTCAACAGATCGGCGGTCACCACCCGGTAGGCGTTACCCAGCCGCAGCACCTTGCACGGGTACTGACCACGCTTCGCCAGCTCGTACCCCTTGCTCCGCCCCAGCCCCAGCGCCCGATTACCTGTCTCCAGGTCAACAGCCGCGGGAAGCTCCAACAGCTCCTCGCGGCTCATCCCCTTCACCCGGCCGACCGGTTCGTTCTCTCGCACACGCGCTCCATTCATGACTGAGCCCTCGGCGAACGCGACCATCACGCCCGTCTCCAGGTCATGGAATCAACGCTAGGCAAGCTAATGTGTCTACATGACACAACACCGTTCGGACCATGGATACGAGAAGGGCGACGACGAGGACGACGTCCCTGAGTGGGCGGACCAGGTCATGGCCACCGTGGCGGGCGAGGTCCGCAGACGACGGAAGGAACTGGGGTGGAGCGCGCAGGACTTGGCCGACAAGTGCGAGGAGATCGGCCACCCGATCCCCCGCAACGTCATCGCCAACATGGAGTCCGGACGCCGCTCCAACCTGCCCTTGGTCGACGTCATCGTGCTGGCCGAGGCACTGAACACCCCGCCCATCTGCCTCGTCTATCCCGTCGGCTACGTCGACGACGTGCAGCGACTCCCACTCCAGCACCCCACCACGTCGCTGGACGCGCTGCGCCGGTTCACCGGGGAAGAGACGGACCTCGGCACCGACGACGACATGCTCCGATACTTCCGCGCCCACCACGCCGCCCAAGAGCGACTGCGCCGCGCGCGACAAGACGAGGAGCACGCCCGCTACCAGGCCACGACCGCCCCGAACACGGATCGGAGGGCTGAGGCCCTGCGCGCCCAAGCACACGCCGCCGAGACGGCCGACGAAGCCAAGAGCCGCCTGCGAAGAATCCGCGCCTTCATCCAGGAGGAGGGCGTCACACCCCCATACCTCTGGCCCGACGTGGTCAGCGCAGTCGAAACGCCCGGAAGCGATCCCGACAACACCGAGGAGAATGATCTTTGAAGGGCTCCACCTACCGCCGCTGCTCCTGCCGCGACCCCAAGACCGGCAAGGAACTCGGCACGTCCTGCCCGAAGCGCAACAGCAGGAACCACTGCACGTACTCCATACGCCAGGAGCTGCCACCCCGCGAGGACGGCAGCCGCAGGTCCTTCGCCCGCGGCAGCTACGACAGCCGCAAGGCCGCCCAGGCCGACCTCGACCACGTACGCGCCCTCCTGGGGCTGGCCGAGTCGGACGACCCCGAGGGCACGGAACTGATCGCCGTCATGCTGGCGGAATTCAGCCGCGAGAAGGCTCCCCTGCCCGACGTCGAGGAGACGAGGCGGCGTCTCAACGCCGGCCAGGACCTCATCGGCAGCCTGACCGTGGCCGAATGGCTCGACCGGTGGCTGGCGGGCAAGCGCATACGCAAGTCCGGCCTGAGCCGCTACGAGACCGACATCCGCGTGCACCTCAAGCCGCACATCGGGCACCGGCGCCTGGACCGGCTGCGCGTCAGCCACCTCAGCGAGATGTTCACGGATATCCGCGAGGCCAACGCCCAGATCCTGGAGCAGAACGCTCAACGGCGAGCCGCTCTCGACGAGTTGGCGACGGTGCCGTGGAAGGGCGCGGAGCACCGCGCCCGCCGCAAGGCGATGAAGGCCGCGATCGACGAGATGCCGCCCTTCCGTCGCATTACCGGCCCTGCCACGCGCCTGCACGTCAAAGCCACGCTCCGCGCCGCCCTGAACGACGCGATCGGGCAGCAGATCATCACGTTCAACCCGGCGGCCCACGTCGAGATCGATCCCGTGCGCAAGCCGAAGGCGCTCGTGTGGACGGACGAGCGGGTCGCCAAGTGGGAGCAGACGGGCGAGAAGCCGTCGCCTGTGATGGTGTGGACGCCCCAGCAGACCGGCGCCTTCCTCGACTTCGTCGCCGAGGACCGGTTGTACGCGATGTGGCACCTGATCGCCTTCCGCGGCCTGCGCCGCGGGGAGGCGTGCGGGCAGCCCTGGTCGGAGACGAACCTCGACACCAACTCCCTCACCGTCTCCTCCCAACTCGTCCAGGACGGCTGGGAGATCGAGGCATCCGACCCCAAGACGGACAGCGGCTACCGCGTGGTCGCGCTCGACGACGACACCGTCGACGTCCTGAAGCGGCACCGCGAACGGCAGGACGCGGACCGCAAGGAGTGGGGCTCGGCCTGGGTCGAGACAGGCCACGTCTTCATTCAGGAGGACGGCTCCTGGCTCCACCCCGGCAAGGTGACCGACCTCTTCGAGCGCCTTGTCGCCGCCTCCGGCCTCCCGCCGATCCGGCTGCACGATCTGCGCCACGGTGCGGCAACTCTCATGCTGGCCGCCGACATCGACATCAAGATCGTGTCGGACACCCTCGGGCACAGCGACACCCGCATCACGCGGGACATTTATCAGAGCGTCCTGCCTCAAGTCGGCAGGAGCGCCGCCGAGGCGACCGCGAAGCTCGTCCCCCTCCAGCGCAAGGCCGAGGCCGAGAAAGCTGCACGCAAGGCCGCGAAGAAGGCCAAGCGCCGCAAGCCCAAGAAGTAGGTCCCCGGGCGGCGCCGCTCACGCATCGCTCACGCAAGCAATCCCACGGCATCTCAGCCGTGTGCCGCGCCATGCCCCGAGCAACAGAAAACCCCAGGTCACGGGCTATGTGACCTGGGGTTTCGCTGAGCCGCCTTCGGGATTCGAACCCGAGACCTACGCATTACGAGTGCGTTGCTCTGGCCATCTGAGCTAAGGCGGCGCGCCGGTTCGCACCATGGTGCGGTCAGCAACGGCGCCAAGTCTACACAGTTTCCGGAGGGGGCCAGACCACCCCCCGAGAGCAGTGCTCTCACGCGCTATGAGCAGCGCTTTCCGTCTCGTGGGGCCGTTCCCTTCAGCAGGTAGTCGTTGATCGCGGAGTCGATGCACGCGCTGCCCCGACCGTACGCCGTGTGCCCGTCACCGTTGTAGGTGAGGAGCGTGCCGGAGTCGAGCTGGGCGGCCAGGGACTCGGCCCAGCGGTAGGGCGTGGCGGGGTCGCGGGTCGTGCCGACCACCACGATCGGCGCCGCGCCCTTCGCCTCGATCCGGTGGGACCTACCCGTGGCCTTCACCGGCCAGTACGCGCAGTTGAGCGCCGACCACGCCAGGCCGTCGCCGAAGACCGGCGACGCCTTCTCGAAGGCCGGCAGCGCCTTGGCGACCTCGTCCGGCGAGGTGAAGGACGGGGGCAGGTCAAGGCAGTTCACGGCGGCGTTGGCGAACATGAGGTTCGCGTAGCGGCCGTCGTCGGCGCGTTCGTAGTAGCTGTCGGACAGGGCGAGCAGCCCCTTGCCGTTCTTGTCCTTCATCGCCGCGGACAGCGCCTCGCGCAGTTGGGGCCACGCACCCTCGTCGTACATCGCGGCGATCACGCCCGTGGTCGCGAGGGCCTCGCCCAGGTCACGGCCCGGCGTACCCGTCGGGATCGGGTTCTCGTCGAGCTTCTGGAAGAACGCCTTCAGACGCTCCCCCGCCGTCGCGGGCGTCGCCGCCGGCCGGCCTCCGGCGCTGGGTGCGTCACCACCGTGACCACCGTGACCACCGCTCGGCGTACCCCCGTTGACCGACCCGGCGGCCCCCGCCGCCCCCGCCCCCGCCGCGCCGCCCAGCGGGCAGTCCGTCCGCTTCAGGCAGTCCTTCGCGAAGGACTGGAACGCCGTCTCGAACCCGGCCGTCTGGTCCTCGTTCATCGCGCGCGCCGACAGCGACGGGTCCATCGCGCCGTCCAGGACGAGCCGCCCGACCCGGTCGGGGTAGAGACCCGCGTACGTGGCCCCGAGGAAGGTTCCGTACGACGCGCCCACGTACGTCAGTTTGTCGTCGCCGAGCACCGACCGCAGGACGTCCATGTCCCGCGCCGCCTCGACCGTGGACACATGCGGCAGGATCTTCGCCGAACGCGCCTCGCAGCCGGCCGCGAACTTCTTGTACGCCCGGACGAGTTCGTCCCGCTCGCGCGTGTTGTCCGGTGTCACATCGGTCTGCGTGTACGCGTCCATCTGCTTGCCGTCGAGACATTCGACGGGTTCGCTACGGGCGACTCCGCGCGGGTCGATCGCCACCATGTCGTAACGGGCGCGGACCGACGCCGGGTAGCCGAGCGCGGCGTACGCCTGGAGGTAGCCGATCGCCGAGCCGCCCGGACCGCCCGGGTTGACCAGCAGCGAACCGATCCGCTGACCGGGGCCCGTGGCCTTCTTCCGGGACACCGCCAGTTTGATGTCACCGGAGTCCGGCTTGTCGTAGTCGAGCGGGGCCTTCATCGTGGCGCACTCGAAGCCGGGCGCACCGCACTCGCGCCACGCCAACTTCTGCTCGTAGTACGGGGTCAGCGCCCGCGGGGTCGACTTCGGCAGCGCCGCCATCGACACCGCGGCCGTCGAACTCCCCGAGGAGCATCCGGAGATGAGCAGGCCGGCGGCGGTGAGCAGGGTGCCGGCGGCGCGGAGGGCACGGCGGCGGGGGCGGGGACTGGTGCACATTCCGCGACCTTAACCCTCAGCGAGCGCCCGATCGCTCCGCGTGGCCACCACTCCGGCTCGTACGAGTGAAACCCCGGACCGCGCGCGTACATGTGTCCCCCCAACTCCGGCGCGTCCGTGCGACCTCCCCCCGTTTCCCCCCTCGCAACCCGTCACCCCGCCCGCAACCCATTACCCCGCCCGCAACGCCATAGTCATCGCCTCCACCGCCAACAGCGGCGCCACATTGCTGTCCAGCGCCCCGCGGCACGCGGAAATCGCCTCGATCCGCCGGAGCGTCGCCTCCGGGGAACTGCCGCGCGCGAGGCGGTCCAACGTGTCCTCGGCGTCGGTGTTGGCGAGGGCGAGCCGGGTGCCGAGCTGGAGGGCGAGTACGTCGCGGTAGAACCCGGTGAGGTCGGTCAGCGCCAGGTCCAGGCTGTCGCGCTGTGTCCGCGTACGCCGGCGCTTCTGCCGGTCCTCCAGGTCCTTCATCACGCCCGCCGTGCCCCGCGGCATCCGCCCGCCCTGCGCCGCGCCGAGCGCCGCCTTCAGCTCCTCGGTCTCCTTCACGTCCAGCTCGTCGGAGACGTCCTTGGCGTCCTCCGTCGCCGCGTCGATCAGCTCCTGCGCGGCCCGGAGACAGCCGCCGACGTCCTCCACGCGCAACGGCAGCTTCAGCACGGCGGCCCGGCGCTCGCGCGCCCGCGGGTCGGTGGCGAGTCGGCGGGCCCGCCCGATGTGCCCCTGGGTGGCGCGGGCGGCGGCGGCGGCGACGTCCGGTTCGATGCCGTCGCGGCGCACGAGTACGTCCGCGACGGCGGCCACCGGCGGTGTCCGCAGCGTCAGATGACGGCAACGGGAACGGATCGTCGGCAGTACGTCTTCGAGCGACGGCGCGCACAGCAGCCACACCGTGCGCGGAGCGGGCTCCTCCACCGCCTTCAGGAGGACATTGCCGGCGCCCTCGGTGAGACGGTCGGCGTCTTCCAGGACGATGACCTGCCACCGGCCGACCGCCGGCGAGAGCTGGGCGCGGCGGACCAGGTCCCGGGTCTCCTTGACGCCGATCGACAGCAGATCCGTACGGACGATCTGCACATCCGCGTGCGTGCCGACCAGGGTCGTGTGGCAGCCGTCGCAGAACCCGCAGCCAGGGATGCCGCCCAGCGCGCGGTCGGGGCTCACGCACTGGAGGGCGGCGGCGAACGCGCGCGCGGCGGTCGACCGGCCGGAACCGGGCGGTCCGGTGAACAGCCACGCATGCGTCATCTTCGACGCCTCGGGCAGGGGGGTGCGCGCCGCGACCGCCGTCACGAGCGCGTCGGCATCCCGGGCGGCAGCGGCGAGCTGATCGCTCACCCGCTCCTGCCCCACCAAGTCGTCCCACACGGTCATGGGTTGCCGTCCTCGCCTCGCCCCGCACTTCGCCTTGCCCGATCCATTGTGGACGACCCCACTGACAATGGACGCAACGGCAACCGGACGGCCGACTTCAGCAAAAGCTCAGCCGGACGAGACAGCCCATGGGGACACCCACGGCACACCCATGAGACACCGGGACCCGGGACGCGACGCGCCTCAGCGACGCCAAGGACCGCCCGTCAGCGACGCTTTCCGCCCCGCCCCCGACCGGACCCGCGCCCACCGTCGTCGTCCTCGACCTCGTCGTCGTGCGGGCCGAGCAACTCGTCCGCGAGCGTCGGCAGATCATCGAGCGGGGTCTCCTCCGCCCAGTCGGAACGGGGCCGCCGCCGAGGCGCACCCTCCGCGTCGACCTGCGGCAACTCGTGCGTACGGTCACTCGCCCGCGCGTCGGCCCCCGCGTCACCGGGACGCTCGTCGCGGAAGAACCCGGGGGGTACGCGATCGGCCGGCGCACCGCCACTCTCCCGGGGCGCGGGACCGTCCTGCCGTACGGGAGGCAGCACCGCGGTCTCGTCCGCCGCACGGTCTTCCCGTACGGGGGGAAGTACCGCGGTCTCATCGGCGGGACCCGGACCCCCCGCGCGTACCGGAGGCAACACCGCCGTCTCATCCGCCGCACCCGGCACCCGGGCCGGCGCCCCAGCCTGCGGCAACTCCGTCGTCACCTCGGCATCGGACCCCACCGAACCAGAACCGGAACCCGAACCGGATTCACGCGCACCGGACTCCTTGCCCTCGCCCCCCGGCCGCACCGAGGGCAACACCGTCGTGTCCTCATCCACAGCACCGACACCGCCGGCAACACCGACACCGGACGCCTCCGACCTCGCCGCCTCGGCCCGCGCCGCAGCCTCCGCAGCCGCAGTCGCCGCCGCGGCCTCCGCCGCCTCGGCCTCCCGCCGAGCCTCCTCAGCCCGCAGCAACGCCTCCTCGGCCTTCCGCTGCTTCTCCAGCCGGCGCGCCTCCGCCTCCGCGTGCAGACGCGCCTCCTCGGCGGCCTGCCGACGACGGCGCTCCTCCTCGGCCGCGCGCACCTTTTCCTCGGCGAGAAGCCGGGCCTGCTCCTCCTCGGCACGGCGCCGCGCCTCCTCCGCGCGCCGCTGGGCCTCCTCGGCCTGGCGTTCGGCCTCGCGGCGCTGGGCCTCCTCGATCTCGCGCCGCTTGCGTTCTTCCTCCTCCGCGCGGAGCTTGGCGAGCTGTTCCTGGCGCTCGCGCTCCAGGCGCTCCTCCTCGGCCTTCCGCGCGGCCTCTTCCTCGGCCTTGCGGCGGGCCTCCTCCTCGGCGGCCTTACGCGCCTCCTCCTGGGCCTTGATCTCGGCCTCGGAGAGCGGCAGCAGCATGTCGAGCCGGTGCCGGATCACGGTGGTGACCGACTCCGGTTCCTGGCCACCGTCCACCACGAGATAGCGGCCCGGATCGGCGGCGGCGAGCGTCAGGAAACCGGCCCGTACGCGCGCGTGGAACTCGGCGGGCTCCGACTCCAGCCGGTCGGGCGCCTCCGTGAACCGCTCCCGCGCCGCCTCGGGCGCCACGTCGAGCAGCACCGTCAGATGCGGTACGAGACCGTCCGTGGCCCACCGGGAGATCCGCGCGACCTCGGTCGGCGACAGATCGCGGCCCGCGCCCTGGTACGCGACCGACGAGTCGATGTACCGGTCGGAGATGACGACCGCACCGCGCGCGAGGGCGGGCCGCACCACGGTGTCGACGTGCTCGGCGCGGTCGGCCGCGTACAGCAGGGCCTCCGCGCGGTGCGACAGACCCGCGCTCGACACATCGAGCAGGATCGACCGCAGACGCTTACCCACCGGTGTCGCCCCGGGTTCCCGGGTGACGACGACCTCGTGGCCCTTGCCCCGGATCCACTCCGCGAGCGCCTCGGCCTGGGTCGACTTGCCGGCGCCGTCGCCGCCCTCCAGGGCGATGAAGAAGCCGGTCGTGGCCGGTGCCTGCGCCGGATCGCCCCCGCGCAGCGCCTCCCGCAGGTCCTGCCGCAGCGGTACGCCGGACCGGTCGTCGACCTTGGCCAGGACGAAGGCCGCCACCGGCAGCAGCAGCGCGCCGACCAGCATCAGCGTGAACGCGGCGCCACCGTGCGCGAAGACGAACTTGCCGTTTTCCAGCCGGTGCGACCCTATGGCCGACGCCACCAGCGGCGCGACGACGGCGCCCAGGGCCACGTACACGCGGACGACCGCGTGCAGATGGTCGGTCGTCCGGGGGCGGCGGTACTCCTCGGTCTCCTGGTCGAGCAGTATGTGGCCGGTGTTGGCGGAGACTCCCGCCGCGACGCCCGCCAGCGCGAGGATGAGCAGCACGCTGGTGCTGTCGGGCACCAGACCGGCGGCGAGCAGCGCGACCCCGGTGACCGCGATGGCGAGGGCGAGCAGCCGGCGCCGCGACAACGAGGGCAGCACCGAGGGCGCCGTACGGATCCCGACGAGGGTGCCGCCGGTCAGCGCCAGCACCATCAGCCCGAAGGTGACCGGGCCGCCGCCGAGGTCCGTCGCGTGCAGTACGGCGACCGCGACGGCCGCCGCGATCGCCGCCGCGACGGCGGCGCAGGCGACGACGAGCAGCCGGATGGTGCCGGTACGCCCCTTGTCGACGCCCGTGCCGGTACGGGGCCGGCGCAGTCCTTCGAGCGGCGACCGCGCGCGTGGGGTCTGCGTGTCGGGCAGTTCCAGGAAGTACACGACCGACAGCGAGGCGGCGAACAGGCCGGCGGCGACATACGACGCGAGCGCCGCCTGGTGCAGCGCGAACCAGTCGATCCCGGCGCCCAGCAGATTCTCGACCAGCGTGACCGCGACGAGCCCCGCCGCCGCGAGGGGCAGTGCCACGAATCCGGTGCGCAACGAGAGCCGGCGCAGCGCGTCCATGTGGTCCGGGAGCGGGCGGACGGTCGCGCCCTCCGGCGGTGGCGGGGGCAGCAGCGAGGGCGCCGCGCTCTCCCGGCTCACGGTCCAGAACCGCTCGGCGACGCCGATCACGAAGGAGGTGACGAGGAGCAGCGCGAGCGCGTTGTCGGGCGTCCAGTCGATCCACAGCGGGGCCACGATCAGCAGCGCGGCCCGCAGACCGTCCGTGGCGATCATGGTCCAGCGGCGGTCGAGGAGTCCGCCGGGCGCGGTGAGTGAGGTGATCGGGCCGAGCAGGACCGCGCCGAAGACGAGGGTCGCGAGGATCCGGGCGCCGAACACGGCGGCGACCGCATACGCGACCCCCCGGAAGCCGCCCCCGAACGAGCCCTCGGAGATGGCCGCCTGGAGGGCGAGTACCACGAGGACGAGCAGCGCGAGTGCGTCGCCGACACCGCCGACGAATTGCGCGCTCCACAGCCGCTTCAGCTGCGGTACGCGCAGCAGGGCGCGGACGGCACGCTCCCGGGAATCGGCGACCAGGGCGTCGTCGGGGGCCGTGTTTCCGGCCGTTGGCTGCTCTGCACGCGTCATCCTGACAGCCTATCCGGACGCCGATGCTCGCCGAAGGGCCGTCCGAACATACGGACGTCCCCGCACCATCACGGTGCCGTTTCGGCATCACGACGGCGCCGGAACGCGTACGCTACGTCGCCGCGCCAAGGTCCTGCCCGGCCTGGTGGGACCGGTGGGCCTCAGTCGTCCGAGGACGCCGCCTTCCTCGCGGCCGTCGCCTTGGTGGCCGTCTTCTTCGCCGCCGTCGTCTTCTTGGCCGCCGTCTTCTTGGCCGCCGTCTTGGTCGCGGCGGTCTTCTGGGCGGCCGTCGCCTTCTTCGCCGGAGCCTTCTTGGCGGGGGCCTTCTTCGCCGCCTTCTTTGCGGTCTTCTTGGCCGGGCTCTTCGCGCGCTTCTCGGCGAGCAGTTCGAAGCCGCGCGCGGGCGTGATGTCCTCGACGCTGTCGCCGGAGCGCAGGGTCGCGTTGGTCTCGCCGTCGGTGACGTACGGCCCGAAGCGGCCGTCCTTGACGACGACCGGCTGGCCGCTCACCGGGTCCTCGCCCAGTTCCTTCAGCGGCGGCTTCGCGGCGGCCCGCCCGCGCTGCTTGGGCTGGGCGTAGATCGCGAGGGCCTCTTCGAGAGTGATGGTGAAGAGCTGCTGCTCGTTCTCCAGGGACCGCGAGTCGGTGCCCTTCTTCAGATACGGGCCGTACCGGCCGTTCTGCGCGGTGATCTCGACGCCTTCCGCGTCGGCGCCGACCACGCGCGGGAGGGACATCAACTTGAGGGCGTCCGCGAGTGTGACCGTGTCCAGCGACATCGACTTGAACAGCGAGGCCGTGCGCGGCTTGACGGCGTTCTTGCCGGTCTTCGGGGTGCCCTCGGGCAGCACCTCGGTGACATAAGGGCCGTACCGCCCGTCCTTGGCCACGATCTGGTGGCCGGTCTCCGGGTCGGCGCCCAGCTCGAAGTCGCCGCTGGGCTTGGCCAGCAGTTCCTCCGCGTAGGTGACGGTCAGTTCGTCGGGTGCGAGGTCCTCGGGAACGTCCGCGCGCTGGTGGTTCTCGGAGTCCCGCTCACCGCGCTCGACATACGGTCCGTACCGACCGACCCGGAGCACGATGCCGTCGCCGACGGGAAACGACGACACCTCGCGCGCGTCGATCGCGCCCAGGTCGGTGACGAGTTCCTTGAGGCCGCCGAGGTGGTCACCGTCACCGTTGCCCGCGTCGGCGGCGCCGCCGGACGCCTCGCCCTCGCCGAAGTAGAACCGCTTCAGCCACGGCACGGCGCGGGCCTCACCGCGCGCGATGCGGTCGAGGTCGTCCTCCATACGAGCGGTGAAGTCGTAGTCGACGAGCCGGCCGAAGTGCTTCTCCAGCAGGTTGACGACGGCGAAGGACAGGAAGGACGGCACCAGTGCGGTGCCCTTCTTGAAGACATAGCCGCGGTCGAGGATGGTGCCGATGATGGACGCGTACGTCGACGGGCGGCCGATCTCGCGCTCTTCCAGCTCCTTGACCAGGCTGGCCTCGGTGTAGCGGGCCGGGGGCTTGGTGGCGTGCCCGTCGACCGTGATCTCGTCGGCGGACAGGGCATCGCCCTCGGCGACCTGCGGCAGGCGGCGCTCGCGGTCGTCCAACTCGGCGTTCGGGTCGTCGGCGCCCTCGACATACGCCTTGAGGAAGCCGTGGAAGGTGATCGTCTTACCAGAGGCGCTGAACTCGGCGTCCCGGCCGTCGCTCGCGCGGCCGGCGATCTTCACCGTCACGGAGTTCCCGACGGCGTCCTTCATCTGGGAGGCGACGGTCCGCTTCCAGATCAGCTCATAGAGCCGGAACTGATCGCCCGTCAGTCCGGTCTCGGCAGGAGTGCGGAAACGATCACCCGAGGGACGGATCGCCTCGTGCGCCTCCTGCGCGTTCTTGACCTTCCCGGCGTAGACGCGGGGCTTGTCCGGGAGGTAGGAGGCGCCGTACAGCTGCGTGACCTGCGCGCGGGCAGCGGAAATCGCCGTGTCGCTGAGGGTCGTGGAGTCCGTACGCATATAGGTGATGAAGCCGTTCTCGTACAGCTTCTGGGCCACCTGCATCGTGGCCTTGGCGCCGAAGCCGAGCTTGCGGCTCGCCTCCTGCTGGAGGGTGGTGGTGCGGAAGGGCGCGTACGGCGAGCGGCGGTAGGGCTTCGACTCGACGGACCGGACGGCGAACCGGGTGTCGGCGAGGACGGCGGCGAGGGCGCGGGCGTTCGCCTCGTCGAGGTGGAGGGTGTTCGCGCTCTTGATTTGTCCCAGCGAGTCGAAGTCGCGGCCTTGCGCGACTCGTCTGCCGTCGACCGCGGTGAGGCGGGCGACCAGCGACGCCGGGTCGGACGCATCCCCGGCACGGCCGGTGCCGAAGGTGCCCGTCAGGTCCCAGTACTCAGCTGAACGAAACGCGATGCGCTCGCGTTCCCGCTCGACCACGAGTCGGGTGGCGACGGACTGGACACGGCCCGCCGACAGTCGCGGCATGACCTTCTTCCACAGGACCGGCGAGACCTCGTAGCCGTAGAGACGGTCGAGGATGCGGCGGGTCTCCTGGGCGTCGACCAGCTTCTGGTTCAGCTCGCGCGGATTGGCGACGGCGTCCCGGATCGCTTCCTTGGTGATCTCGTGGAAGACCATCCGGTGGACGGGGATCTTGGGCTTGAGCACTTCCTGGAGGTGCCACGCGATGGCCTCGCCCTCGCGGTCCTCATCGGTGGCGAGGAAGAGTTCGTCGGAGTCGCGCAGCAGGTCCTTGAGCTTCTTGACCTGGGCCCGCTTGTCGGCGTTGACCACATAGATCGGCTGGAAGTCGTGTTCGACGTCCACGCCGAGGCGGCGCACCTCTCCGGTGTACTTCTCGGGGACCTCCGCAGCGCCGTTCGGGAGGTCGCGGATGTGCCCGACGCTCGCTTCGACGACGTAGCCGGGGCCGAGATAGCCCTTGATCGTCTTCGCCTTGGCAGGCGACTCGACGATCACGAGTCGGCGGCCTGCGGTCTCGCTGGTCGGGGACAACTTCGCTCTTCTCTCCGGTCGACACTGGGTGCAGTGCGGTACGTACGGTGACGCTGCGGAGTGTGACGGTACATCCCGCCCCCGTGTCAAACGGGAAAAGCCCGCAACGGCCACTCGAACGGTAACCCGACTACAGCCGTCTCTGCCGCCCGGAGCGGCGACCTGCTGTTTCGGCGTTATGCGGAGTGTGATCTCTCAGTTACTGGGCGGGTGTCGCCCGAGATCTTCCCGGTGCCCGGTTCAGATCCTCGCGAAGCACCAGACGGAGAGCGCGAGGGTGGCCGCTCCAGCCAGCGTCGCGATGGTCGCGGACGCGCCTTGGCGCATGCCGTCGGCGACCGGCAGCCGGTGGTGCAGCCGGACTCCGGTCCACAGCAACAGCGCGGCCCCGAACAGGGCGAACACCGATCCCGCGAAGATCGCCGGTCCGTTCTCCATGGCCTCGCCCTCTCCGTACCGGGTGCCCAGCGGAGGGAGGCTGACATGCCCGGACGGCGACCCGGCGAACCCGGGGTGAACGGCGTGTGCCGGTGCGGACCGGATACGCGGATCGCCTACGGGACGCCCCGTGGACGCCGCACGGAAGACGTGGCGCGGAACACGGCCGTACGAAACATGCGGCGAATGTCACCATGCCACCCGTCGGAGATCCGGGTGCCGCCCGTCGGAGTCCGAGTGCCGCCCGTCACAGATCCGCATGCCATCCGTCAGACATCCGTGCCGACCGGCAGCAGGAAGCCTTGTTCGACCAGGAGCCGGATCTGCGCGGGGGTGCGGTCCCGGAGAAGCACCTGGTCCTCGCCGAGGAGCTGGGCGATGGCGTCGATGATCCGCCCGGCGCTGAGCGAGCCGTCGCACACGCCCGCGAAGCCGGCGCCGACGGTGTCGACCTGGGTCGCGCGGCGCATGCCCCGATGCTGACGCAGCACCACATGCTCCGGGTCCTCGGCACCGGGCAGCCCGACCTGTTCCTGCACGACCTCGTCGGCGAGCCGGAAGTGCCCGGCGAGGAGGGCCGCGTCGTCGTGGTCGCGCAGATAGTCCTGGCGGTCGAAGTGCGCGCGTACGGTGGTGCCGAGGGGCTGCTCCACGGGGTGCGGCCACTCCTCGACGGTGACCGACGGCCGCGCCGAACCCGTCCTGCGCAGGGTGATCCAGCCGAAGCCGACGGCCCTGGTCTTGCGGGCCTCGAACTCGTCGAGCCAGGCGTCGTACCGCGCGGCGTACTCGACGGGGTCCGTGCGGTGGTCACCCGCGTCCCGCAGCCACAGCTCCGCGTACTGCGTCACGTCCTGCACCTCGCGCTGCACGATCCACGCGTCGCACCCGCGCGGCACCCAAGTGCGGAGGCGGTCGGTCCAGTCCTCGCCCTCGGTGTGCTGCCAGTTGGCCAGGAATTGCGCGTACCCCCCTTCGTTCAGCCGGTCCCCCGCCCTCTGAACGAGCGTGCGGCACAGATCGTCCCCGCCCATGCCGCCGTCCCGGTACGTGAGCCGCGCGCCGGGCGAGATCACGAACGGCGGGTTGGACACGACCAGGTCGAAGGTGCGGTCGGCGACGGGTTCGAACAGCGAGCCTTCGAGCAGCTCCGCTTCCGGGGCACCGGACAGCGCGAGGGTGAGCCGGGCGATACGCAACGCGCGCGGGTTGAGGTCGGTCGCCGTGACCTGGGTCGCGTGCTGCGCCAGATGCAGCGCCTGGATCCCGGATCCGGTACCGAGATCGAGCGCCGACTCCACGGGCGTACGGACCGTCAGTCCGGCCAGGGTCGTGGACGCGCCGCCGACCCCCAGGACGACGCCCGCGTCCGCCGTACCGGTGTCGCCGCCGATGCCCCCGGCACCGCCCACCGAACAGCCGAGGTCCGACACGATGAACCAGTCCTCGCCGCCCGGTCCCCCGTACGGCCTGATGTCGACCGTGGCCGTGACCTCGTCAGCGCCGACCGCGACCAGCCAACCGCTCTCCAGGCAGACGTCCACGGGCAGAACGTGCTCCACGCGTGCGTGCGCCACGGGCTGCTGAAGAAGGAAGAGCCGTACGAGCGTGTCGAGGGCGCTGTCGCCCCGGGTGGCCCGCAGTGCGGGGACGGTCTCACTGCGGGCCAGCGCCGCGTATGCCGGGGCGCCGAGGAGTTCGAGCAGGCCGTCGGCGGTGAAGTCGGCGCCCAGGAGGGCGTCGCGCAGCCGGACGGCGGCGTCGACACGGTCGGACGAGGGCAGGCGGGTCGTAGTCACGCCCACATTGTCCTCCTCGCGCCCGTGCGGGGCGCCGTGGTCAGGCCCGTACCGGACCCACCGTCACTCGTTCTTGGCCGCCGCGGTCGGCGAAGCGCTCGCGCTCTTGCAGCTCTCCTGCTTCTGCATCGCCTTGCCGACGTCGCCCTCTTCCAGCTTCTTCAGGGCGTCGTTGCCGCTCTGGCTCAGCTTGTCCAGCTCACCGGCCACGCTCTTGAGGCCGTCGGCGAACTTGCCCTGGTCGTTGGTGTCCAGACCGTCGACCTGCTTCTGGAGATCGGCGTACGACGTGGAGATGCCGTTCAGTTCCTTGACGGCGTTCTGCTGCTTCGTCTGGCCGTCGTCGACGGGCGGGGCGCCCGCCTTGTCGACGGCGGAACCGATCGCCTTATAGGCGTCGGACATGTCCTGGAACGCCTGTGAGTCCGTTTTCTGGACGTCCACCGGCTTGCTGTTGTCGGCGGTCTGCTGCTGGATCGCCGAGTTGGCGCTCTCGATCTTCTTCGCCTGCGGCTGCACAGCGTCGCAGACCGTATTGGCCCAGCTGTTGAGCTCGTCGTCTTTGCTGTCTCCGCATCCCGACAGCGCCAGTACCAGTACCGCACCGCCGGACAGCGCTGCTGCAAACTTCTTGTTCACCGGATGGGTCCCTTCCATGGGCTCTCGGCCCCGGAACATACACGCCAAGTCGGCGACAACCGCATGCGAGGCGTCCGCTTCACCCCCTATTGAAGCCATTTGCACCAAGGTGTTGGCGATAAGGGAGAGAAGGCTCACGGGTCGGCCCGTCCCGTCCCGAGCGCGACGGCGCACAGCGCGCCCCCGGCGCACGCCCCACGCGAAGCGGTCGCACGCCCCACTCAGAGCGGGCACACGCCCCACGCAGAGCGGGCACACGCCCCACGCAGAGCGGGCGTACGGCGCGCCAACCCGCGCCGTACGCCCGCCCGTTGAACGAAAAGCGATCCCGGTGCTACGAAACAGCCGCCGGGTCCGCCGGCTTGGACACCCGTTCCGCGCTCCCGTCCTCCTCGTCGCCCATGGCGATCCCGCGCCGCTTGGAGATGTAGACCGCCCCGACGATGACCGCGATGGCGAGCACCGCGATCAGGATCCGCAGCGCGAGGTTTCGATCTTCGCCGTAGCTGAACTGCACGATGGCGGGAGCGACGAGCAGCGCCACCAGGTTCATCACCTTCAGCAGCGGGTTGATCGCCGGGCCCGCGGTGTCCTTGAACGGGTCGCCGACCGTGTCACCGATCACCGTGGCGGCATGGGCCTCGCTGCCCTTGCCACCATGGTTGCCGTCCTCGACGAGCTTCTTCGCGTTGTCCCACGCGCCACCGGAGTTGGCGAGGAACACCGCCATCAGCGTGCCCGTGCCGATCGCGCCCGCGAGATACGCGCCGAGCGCCCCGACCCCGAGCGTGAAGCCGATCGCGATCGGCGCCAGGACCGCGAGCAGGCCGGGAGTGGCCAGCTCACGCAGCGCGTCCTTGGTGCAGATGTCGACGACGCGCCCGTACTCCGGCTTCTCGGTGTAGTCCATGATCCCGGGGCGCTCACGGAACTGCCGCCGCACCTCGTAGACCACGGCGCCCGCCGAACGCGACACCGCGTTGATCGCGAGCCCCGAGAAGAGGAACACAACCGCGGCCCCGGCGATCAGACCGACCAGGTTGTTGGGCTGCGAGATGTCCATCACCAGAGTCAGTGGCCCGCCGTCGCCGACCTTCTCGCCGACGTCGTTCGCCGCCAGGGCGATCGCGTCCCGGTACGAGCCGAAGAGCGCCGCCGCCGCCAGGACGGCCGTGGCGATGGCGATGCCTTTGGTGATCGCCTTGGTGGTGTTGCCGACGGCGTCCAGGTCGGTGAGCACCTGCGCGCCCGCGCCCGTGACGTCGCCGGACATCTCGGCGATGCCCTGGGCGTTGTCGGAAACCGGACCGAAGGTGTCCATGGCGACGATGACGCCGACCGTGGTGAGCAGCCCGGTGCCGGCCAGGGCCACCGCAAACAGCGCCAGCATGATCGACGTACCGCCGAGCAGGAACGCCCCGTACACGCTGAGGCCGATCAGCAGCGCGGTGTAGACGGCCGATTCGAGACCGATCGAGATCCCGGCGAGGATGACGGTGGCCGGGCCGGTGAGCGAGGTCTTGCCGATGTCCTTGACGGGACGCCGGGTGGTCTCGGTGAAGTAGCCGGTGAGCTGCTGGATCACCGCGGCGAGCAGGATGCCGATCGCGACGGCGATGACCGCGAGGATCCGCGGATCCCCGCTCTTGGCCTGGATCGCCGCGTCCGTGACGCCCTTCAGCTCCGCGTACGAGGACGGCAGATACGTGTACACGGCGGCGGCCACCAGCACGAGCGAGATCACCGCCGAGATGAAGAAGCCCCGGTTGATCGCGGACATGCCACTGCGGTCGGAGCGGCGGGGTGCCACCGCGAAGATGCCGATCATCGCGGTGAGCACGCCGATCGCGGGCACGATCAGCGGGAACGCGAGGCCCGCGTCGCCGAAGGCCGCCTTGCCGAGGATCAGCGCGGCGACCAGCGTGACGGCGTACGACTCGAACAGGTCCGCGGCCATACCGGCACAGTCGCCGACGTTGTCGCCCACATTGTCCGCGATGGTCGCGGCATTGCGCGGATCGTCCTCCGGAATGCCCTTCTCGACCTTGCCGACCAGGTCGGCGCCGACGTCGGCGGCCTTGGTGAAGATGCCGCCGCCGACGCGCATGAACATCGCGATCAGCGCGGCGCCGAGACCGAAGCCCTCCAGGACCTTCGGCGCGTCGGCCGCGTACACCAGCACCACACAGGAGGCGCCCAGCAGACCGAGCCCCACCGTGAACATGCCGACGACACCGCCCGTGCGGAAAGCGATCTTCATGGCCTTGTGCGAGACGGCGGTGAGATCCTTTTCGGGCTCCCCCTCCTTCGGTGTGGCCTCTCGGGCGGCGGCTGCCACACGGACATTGCTGCGTACGGCGAGCCACATGCCGATATATCCGGTGGCCGCCGAGAAACCAGCTCCGATCAGGAAGAACAGCGAACGTCCCGCCCGCTGATTCCAGTCGTCCGCGGGCAGCAGCATGAGCAGGAAGAACACCACAACGGCGAATACCGCCAGGGTGCGCAACTGCCGGGCCAGATAGGCGTTCGCGCCTTCCTGGATGGCCCTGGCGATCTCCTTCATGCTGTCGGTGCCCTCGCCTGCCGCGAGCACCTGGCGTACCAGGACCCCGGCGACCGCCAGGGCCGCCAGCGCGACGACCCCGATGATCATCACGATGAGGCGGTTGTCATTGGTCAGTACTGCGGCTGCGAAGGTTGTGGGCTGATCAAACTGATGAGGGGTAAAGAGCCCCGCCATTCGTCCTCCTTGACGCTTGGGCTGCGCTCAAGATGTGGACGGATTGTAGGGAGCGGGGCTTGATCAAAACAGGGTGCGACAAACGGAATTCGCCCTCGCACGCTCTTCAGCAAATGATCGCGGACCGCCGATTGCCCTCGAAAGTGGTAATGCCCTAAAAGCATTGACCCGCACATTATGATCAAGCGAAATGATAAAGACCCTGCTCAAGGGTCGCGCCCGGGGGTCGGGACGGCCCCGCGGCGGACCTGTTCCCGCGCGCGGGGCGTGCGCCGGGCGCGACGAAACGCGCCGGGGGCGCCGGCGAGGATTGGCTGAGGATGATCACTCAGGGGGTACGGATGTTCGTGCGCCCTGGTGTACGAGTGTTCGCATGTACGGGTGTACGGAGCAGGGTGAGTGAGGTGACGTGGGAGAGCGTGAGCTGAACGGGACACCCACTGGCGGAGGGGGCGAGAACCGCGCGCTCGGCTCAGGGCACCACCCGGGTCACACCAAGACCGGCGTCAGACGGCCACTGAAGGGGTCGTAGGCCACGTCATACGGATGGAGCCACCGGCTTCCCCGGCGGTGACCTCCACGTCGTCCACAAGGCCGCTGATGACCGCGAGGCCCATCTCGTCCTCGCCCTCGGGCTCCTCGGCGCCTCCATGGGCGCCCGGTGTCCCGTCGGCCGCGACGACCCGTGGTGCCTCGTCGCCGACCTCGATGGAGAACTGCTTCTCCTCCTCGGTCAGCACCACCCGCACCGGCGAGGTGATCCCCGCGCTCTGGTGCAGGCCGACGGCCCGGGTGCACGCCTCACCGACGGCGAGCCGGACCTCGTCGAGCACGGCCTCGTCCACACCGGCACGGCGCGCCACCGCCGCCGCTACCAGGCGGGCGGTCCTGACGTGCTCGGGGAGTGCGCTGAAGCGGAGTTCGACGGTTGCCATGCATCCCCCTCGGACGGGCCTGGCGTGACGTACGGGCGTGCGGTCAGGGGACCGGGCCCGTGGCCCGGTCCCCCCATTGTCTGCCGCCCCGGGCGCTGCCCGGGGAACCGGATCTCAGTCGGTGGCCGCTACGGCTTCCTCGACCGAGGTGTGGATCGGGAACACCTTGGTCAGACCGGTGATGCGGAAGATCTTCAGGATGCGCTCCTGATTGCACACCAGGCGCAGCGACCCCTCATGGGCCCGCACACGCTTCAGCCCGCCCACCAGCACGCCGAGTCCGGTGGAGTCGAGGAAATCGACACCCTCCATGTCGACGACAAGGTGGAAGCTGCCGTCATTCACCAACTCGACCAGCTGCTCCCGCAGCTTGGGCGCGGTATATACATCGATTTCGCCACCGACCTCGACGACCGTACGATCGCCGACGGTACGGGTCGACAGGGACAGGTCCACGGATCCTCCAGCACCTTGCTATCGAGCGGTCGTCCCTAGGGACACCTCGGCCTGAGCCCCCGGGATGGATCGCCAGCCGCGATGGCATTCAATCACTTACCGGCAGGCGCGCACGACGCCTTCGGACCATTGTCCGTCACGCCGGTGACACACTCGGTGCCGATGGCCAAGAATCACCGACCCGATCGCCCCTCTGCGGACCCCACGGCACACCCTTCTCCGCGGACGGTCCTGGACCGCCTCGCGCCCGGTCCCAGCCGGGCTTCGCGCATCACCCATACGGAGCACCTGCCCCCGCGCGCGGGTCGCCATGCGGTCTGGCCCGACCGCATCCGCTCCGAGGTCATCGCCGCTGTCCAGAGGGCCGGAATCGATCATCCGTGGGCCCACCAGGCAGCCGCCGCCGAGCACGCCATGGACGGCGAGTCGGTCGTCGTCGCCACGGGCACCGCGTCGGGCAAGTCCCTCGCCTATCTGGTCCCCGCGCTCTCCACGCTCCTCGCCGGATCCGAGGCCCCCAACGGGCGCGGCACGACCGCCCTCTACCTCGCGCCGACCAAAGCGCTCGCCGCCGATCAGTGCCGGGCCGTGAAAGATCTCTCACTTCCGCTCGGCACCGCGGTCCGCCCGGCGGTCTACGACGGCGACACCCCGTTCGAGGAACGCGAGTGGATACGTCAGTACGCCAACTACGTCCTCACCAATCCGGACATGCTCCACCGGGGGATCCTCCCCTCGCATCCCCGCTGGGCCTCCTTCCTGCGCGCGCTGCGCTATGTGGTCATCGATGAGTGCCATACCTACCGTGGTGTCTTCGGGTCACATGTCGCCCAGGTGCTGCGCCGACTGCGGCGCCTTTGTGCCCGTTACGGCTCCGAACCCGTGTTCCTCCTCGCCTCCGCCACCGCCGCCGACCCCTCGGTCGCCGCGGAACGCCTCACCGGCCTGCCGGTACGCGAGGTCGCCGACGACGCGTCCCCGCGCGGCGAACTCGTCTTCGCCCTCTGGGAACCCCCGCTCACCGAACTCCACGGCGAGAAGGGCGCCCCGGTCCGGCGCACCGCCACCGCCGAGACCGCCGACCTGCTGACCGACCTCGTCGTCCAGGGCGTCCGCACGGTCGCCTTCGTCCGCTCCCGGCGCGGATCCGAACTGATCTCCGTCATCGCCCAGGAACGCCTCGCCGAGGTCGACCGCTCCCTCGCCCGCCGCGTCGCCGCCTATCGGGGCGGCTATCTCCCCGAGGAACGCCGCGCCCTCGAAGGCGCCCTTCACTCCGGCGAACTCCTCGGCCTCGCCGCCACCACCGCCCTCGAACTCGGCGTCGACATCTCCGGGTTGGACGCCGTCCTCATCGCCGGCTATCCCGGGACCCGCGCATCCCTGTGGCAGCAGGCGGGCCGCGCCGGCCGCTCGGGGCAGGGCGCCCTCGCCGTCCTGATCGCCCGCGACGACCCGCTGGACACCTATCTCGTCCACCACCCGGAAGCCCTCTTCCGACAGCCGGTCGAGTCGACGGTCCTCGACCCGGACAACCCGTACGTCCTCGCGCCCCATCTCTGCGCCGCCGCCGCCGAACTCCCGCTCACCGACGACGACCTGGCCCTCTTCGGCCCCGCCACCGAGGAACTCCTGCCGCAGTTGGAGGCCGCGAAGCTGCTCCGGCGCCGTACGGCCGCCTGGCACTGGACCCGCCGGGAACGGGCCGCCGACCTCACCGACATCCGCGGCGAGGGCGACACCCCCGTCCAGATCGTCGAGGCCGCCACGGGACGGCTCCTCGGCACCGTCGACGCCTCCGCCGCGCACACCTCCGTGCACGACGGCGCCGTCCACCTCCACCAGGGCCGCACCTATCTCGTACGGCACCTGGACCTCGACGACTCGGTCGCCCTGGTCGAGGAGGCAAGCCCCAGCTACTCCACCGTCGCCCGCGACACCACCTCCGTCTCCGTCCTGGACACCGACGTCGAGATCCCCTGGGGCGACGCCCGCCTCTGCTACGGGTCCGTCGAAGTCACCAACCAGGTCGTCTCCTTCCTGCGCCGCCGCCTCATCACCGGCGAGGTGCTGGGCGAGACCAAACTCGACCTCCCTCCTCGTACGCTCCGTACCCGCGCCGTCTGGTGGACCGTCACCGAGGACCAACTCGACGCGGCCCGCGTCAACCCGGAGCAACTGGGCGGCGCCCTGCACGCCGCCGAGCACGCGTCCATCGGCATGCTGCCGCTTTTCGCGACCTGTGACCGCTGGGACATCGGCGGCGTCTCCGTCCCGCTGCACCCCGACACCCTGCTGCCGACGGTCTTTGTCTACGACGGCCACCCGGGCGGTGCCGGATTCGCCGAGCGCGCCTTCCACACCGCCCGCGCCTGGCTCGCCGCGACGCGTCAGGCCATCGCCTCCTGCGAGTGCGACGCCGGCTGCCCGTCCTGCATCCAGTCCCCCAAGTGCGGCAACGGCAACGAGCCGCTGCACAAGCGGGGGGCCGTGCGGCTGCTGGACGTGTTGCTACGGGGTGCGCCGGAGCCGGAAGTCCCGGAGGCCGACGCGGCCACCTGAGCGAGGCAGTCCACCTGAGCCCTACGGCCCAGGACCTGGCAGCGTCGCACTCACCGGCCCCGCCGGACCCGCGCGGGACCTCACCTCCGCCCTGAACGGCCCGAGCCCCGCCGCGGCCGTCACCTCCGAGATCGCGCCGTCCACCGCGCACCGGACCAGCCGCGCTCCCTGCGCCTCGGCCACCCGCGCCGCCTGGGCACACGCGTCGGCACTTCCCTGCAACCAGTGGTCCGCCGCCGCCAGCGCCGCCAAGTCCGCCGCGCCGCCCGCCTCATGACGGGCCACCACGGCCTGCCCCATCGCCAGGAAGGCACCGAACACCAGGCCGAGGGCGGCTGTGGCGACCACGGCCCAGACGGTGGCGGAACCACGGTCGCGGGGGCCGCCGCCACGCGCGACTCTCATCGGCTCCCCTCCCCGACGCCGGTCGTCTCTTCGGCGCCGCTCGCCTCCTCGACCCCACTCCTCTCCTCGGCCCCGACCGTCTCTTCGGCCAACGCCACCGCCTCGTGCCGCACCCGCACCATGAAGACGTCCGGGCCGGGCACGGGAGCCTCGACCTTCACCCGCACCAGATCGCCCTCCCGTCGTACGGTGACCCGCGCCCCGGGCGGCGCGGCCTGGCGCGCCGCCGCGACGGCCACCGCGTCCGGGTCCTGACGCGCCGCGGCCCGCGCTCCCGCCCGCGCCGCGTCCACGCACTGGATCTGCGCCGCCACGGCCAGCAACGCCCACACCAATCCCATCGCGAACAGCACCAGCACCGGCAGCACCACGGCGGCCTCGGCGGTCACGAACCCCCGGTCCTGGACCCTCTCAGAACTGGACATCGAGCGCCTTCTCCACAACTCCTTGCAGCGCCGCCCGTACCTGCCCGCTTGTCAGCACCTTGTAGAGCAGGCCGGCGAACCCCACCGCCGCGATCAGGCCCATCGCGTATTCGGACGTCACCATTCCGGCATCCCTGCCACGTCGGCGCACCCAACGCACCGGCTTCCGCGCTGCCGCCCGCTCCGCCCGCTCCGTTCGCTCCGTCCGCTCCGTCCAGGCCGACGCCTCCGCGCCCGCCCGTTCCCGTTTCCTCGCACTCATCTCAACCCCCGTGTATGCGCGTTTCCTTGCACTGAATGTGGTCCCGGACCTGTCGAAGTCCGGTAATTCCTCGAAGTCGTTACTCCTGCTCGCTCATCCGCCCCGTGTCATCCGCGTGTCACTCACCCCCTCCGCCCATCAGCCGCCCCGCCAGGCCGATCAGGACGGGCAGCACCCCGATCGCGATGAAGGCGGGCAGGAAGCACAACCCGACCGGCGCGGTGATCAGTACGCCCGCCCGCCGCGCCCTCGCCGTCGCCGCGCGCCCCCATTCCGCTCGGGCCTCGGCGGCGAGCCGGGCCACGGGTGCCGCCGCCGGCGCCCCCGATTCGCCGGCCCGCTCCAGGAGCCGCGCCACCGCCGCACCGCCCGCTCCGGCGCCCGGCAGGGTGGCCAACTTCCGCCAGGCATCGACCGGTTCGGCGCCGAGCCGTACCTCCGCCGCGCCCCAGGCCAACCGCGCCCCGACCGGGCCGTCCAGGGACTCGCCGACCGCCTGTGCTGCCGTCACGGGATCGGCGCCGGCCGCGATGCACGCCGCCAACAGGTCGGCCGCCAAGGGGAGTTCCCTGCCGACCACGGCCGCGTCCACATCCTCGACCTGTGCGGGACGCCGCCGGTACCGCCACGCGCCGTACCCCGCGGCCACTCCGACCAGCACCCCCGCCACCCCTCCGACGAGCACGAATCCGGCACAGACCACCCCGACCACCGGCAGCCACCGACGCACGGCCGCCGTCCGCCGATGCCGCCGGGCCGCGGCCCTCGCCAGTCCGACGCCCGCCCGATCAGCGACCCTTCGCCCGTCCAGCACCCGCATCGCCCGGCGCCGAACCCTCCCTTCCCGACGCCCCACCATCACCACCCGCACCAGGGCCACCAACGCCCCCGACACACACAGGGCCGCCCCCAACCTGTGGACAACTTCTCCGCCCAACTCCGTACCGCTCATGCCTCCTCCGCTCCCCGGACGATCCGCAGGGCCCACCACAGACCGGCCCCCTCCAGAGCTCCGCCCACCGCCAGGCACCCGAGCCCCGCTCCCGTGTGCAGCAGCACCCGCAGGGGTGCCGCGCCCAGCGCACCGCCCAGCAGCAGCCCCAGCACCGGCAGCCCGGCGAGCATCACGGCCGTCGAGCGGGCCCCCGCCAACTGCGCTCGCGTCTCAGCGCGTTGATCACGCTCCGCGCGCAGGGAACCCTCCAGTCGCTCCAGTCCGCTCGCGAGGCCCGCGCCCCGGTCCACGGCGACCCGCCAGCACGCCGCGAGACCGGACAGCCCCTCCGCGCCCGACTCCCGAGACGCCGCGCCCAGCGCCGTCGGCACATCACCGCCGAACCGCCCGGCGGCCAGCACGCACGCGTGGGCGTCCCCGAGCCCTCCGGTGTCCCGTGCGGCTGTGAACAGGGCCTGTGCGGGTTGCCGTCCGGCCCGGACCTCACCCGCGAGCACCCCGCACAGGGCGATCACCTCATCGGCCCGACGCTCCCGCGCCCGCCGCCGCGCTCCCGACCCCATCGCCCGCCGCACCACCGGCACTCCGGCGGCCCCGATCAGCAAGGGCACCACCGAGGCCCCCAGCACCGCGACCACGAACCCGGCGACCAGACACCACCACTCGCGCCCCGCCCGACTCCGGCGCCACACCTGGCCGACCCACCAGGGCACGGCTCTCCCGCCGGGTCCGGCCGGCGCCGTCTTCCCGCCGCCGAGCAACCCCCGCGCCCGCCGCACCAGCCGCCGGTCCCGCGCACTCCCCGGCCAACCGGCCGCCCCGGCACACACCATCGCCAGACCGACCACCGCGCCCACGGACAGCGCCCCGCCCGCCCCGGTCATCGCCCCGCCTCCCAGGCACCGCCGAGCAGCCCCCGCAGCCGGGTCCACCCGGGCCCGTACACAAAGGCGTCCGGTCCCCAGCGCAGCGCCGGCGCGGTCACCACCAGTCCCGATACGTCCCGCTCCAGCACATGGATCTCGGCGATACGGCGCCGGCCCGCCCGGTCCCGTACGAGATGAAGGACCACTGAGAGTGCCGCGGCCAACTGGCTGTGCAGGGCAGCCCGGTCAAGGCCCGCCGCCGTACCGAGCGCTTCCAGGCGGGCCGGGACGTCCGATGCGGCATTGGCATGGACCGTGCCGCAGCCTCCCTCATGTCCGGTGTTGAGGGCGGCCAGGAGGTGGACAACTTCCGGGCCTCTGACCTCGCCGACCACCAGCCGGTCGGGCCGCATCCGTAGGGCCTGGCGCACCAGGTCCTGGAGGGTGACGAGTCCGGCGCCCTCCTGGTTCGCAGGCCGGGCTTCGAGGCGTACGACATGGGGGTGGTCGGGGCGCAGTTCGGCCGAGTCCTCGGCGATCACGATCCGTTCGGCGGGGCCGACCAGTCCGAGCAGGGCGCTGAGGAGGGTGGTTTTGCCCGAGCCCGTCCCGCCACTGATGAGATAGGAGAGGCGGGCGTCCAGCAGGGCCCGCAGGACACGGTCGCCGCCGGGCGGTACCGTGCCCGCCGCGACCAGTTCGGCGAGCGTGAACGCCTTCGGGCGCGCGACCCGCAGCGACAGGCACGTCGAGCCGAGCGCGACCGGTGGCAGCACCGCGTGGAGCCGGGTGCCGTCCGGCAGTCTGGCGTCGACCCAGGGCCGGGCGTCGTCCAGGCGTCGTCCCGCGACGGCGGCGAGGCGCTGGGCGAGTCTGCGCACCGCGGGGGCGTCCGGGAAGGTCACGCCGGTCAGCTCCAGGCCGCCGCCCCGGTCCACCCACACCCGGTCGGGCGCGGACACCAGCACATCGGTCACGGAGGGGTCGGCGAGCAGGGGCTCCAACGGGCCCGTGCCCACCAGTTCCGACCGCAACTGTTCGGCCGCGCCCAGCACTTCGGCGTCCCCGAGGACCCTCCCCTGGGCGCGGAGCGCCTCCGCCACGCGCGCGGGGGTCGCCTCGCAGCCGCTCTCGGCGAGCCACTGCCGCACCCCGTCGAGGAGCCGCGCGCCCACCACCGCGGTCATGACGCACCGCCTTCGACCGGCATGCGCTCCCAGAAGGCGCCGCAGAACCGGGCGAGTGGTCCTCTGGGGTCGCCGCCCGGTGGCCTGCCGTCGTCCTGTGCGTTCAACAGGTCGTCCTCCACGGGCAGTTCGCCCGCGAGGGGCAGCCCGAGCAGCCGGGCGACCTCCTCGGCGTCGAGTCCGCCCAGCCCCTCACGCGTCCCTGACAGCCCTCCCGTGCGGCTCGCCGCCGCACCGCCGCGTGGGCCGCCGACGACGGCGCGCAGGTCCGGCAGGACCATCCCCACGGCCGACGCCACGCGGCTCGCCGCCGCCACCGCGCGCAACTCGGCGGGCACCACGAGCAGCCCCAGGTCGAGTTGGGCGAGGGCCTCGGCCGAGCTCTCGTCCACCCGGCGCGGCAGGTCCACGACCACCACGCCACCGCGTCGGCGTGCCGCCGCCAGCACCGCTCGCATCGCCTGAGGCGGCACGGCGACCGAGTCGCCGCGGTCCCAGCTCAGGACTCGCAGCGCGTGCAGCTCAGGGAGCGCCTCCTCCAGGGCGCCGCCGCCGACTCGGCCCCGGGACTCGGCGAAGGCGGGCCAGCGCAGACCGTCGGCCGTCTCGCCGCCGAGCAGCACATCGAGCCCACCGCCCAGCGGATCGGCGTCGACGAGCAGCGTGCGGCGCCCGGCGCGGGCCGAGGTGACGGCCAGGGCGCAGGCCAGGGTGGAAGCTCCGGCTCCGCCGCGTCCGCCGATGACGCCGACGGTGAAGGCGGGCCGCCCCACACCCTCGGCGACATCGGCGATCCGGTCCACCAACCACTGCTCGCCGTCGGGCAGCACGAGTACGTGGTCGGCGCCGATCTCGACCGCGCGCCGCCAGACTCCGGGGTCGTCCTGGTCCCGCCCGACCAGCACGACTCCGCGCCGACGGGTGGCCCCTCGGACGCGCGGCGCCGCGTCGTCGCCGACCAGGACCAGGGGTGCCGCTTCCCAGCCCCCGCCGCGCTCCGGCACCCCGTGATGCACTTCGGGCCGGGCGCCCGCCGCCGCGCACAGCCGCAGCAGATCGTCGAGGAGCGGCGGATCCTCGGTGACGATCAGCGGCCCGCCCCGCTGTCCGTCGGTCGTCCGCGCCCGGTCATGTGTGATGGTTCCCGCCACGATCCTCAGCCCCCTATTTCGGCGCGCGTCTCGCGGGCTCCCGGTGAGTCCGCGAATCCCGAACCTGAAGTTCCGTTCGTGGCGCCGGGATACGTATCGCCGTCAGAAACCGGCCATACGAACCACGCCGAGCCGAACCGCAGATGAACTCCGTGAGCGGGATGCGCTGGAATCACCGTGCAGCGATCCCGGAAATCGTGTGGATCTTGGTCAATAACTGTGGACGAGTCAGTGGTTGTGAATATCCCCATCACCCATACCGGTGACATCAACACGACTTCCACAGAGCAGCGCAACCGTCACACACCGTGACGAGTCCGGGGAGGAGAGAGGGGACGCCGATTCGGGGCGCGAGAAGGCCCGGCGATCATCGGAGAGAGGACAAAACGCGTCCGGACATGCGACGACCCCCGCCGGGGGGGAGAGCGGGGGTCGTCCCCACGGCCGACTCGGGGGGGGAGGAGTCGGACCGGGTTAGCACGGTCGCGAACGATCCGTGACTTCCATGGTGTACCCGAGAGCCTTCTCAGGCAAACCCACACGCCCGAGCCTTACGCCGAATGGTGGGCGCCTATGCTCAGGCACGTGGAAAACCACTCCTTGCCCCGCACAGCCGCCTTCTTCGACCTGGACAAGACGGTCATTGCGAAGTCGAGCACGCTCACCTTCAGCAAGTCGTTCTATCAAGGCGGCCTGATCAACCGCAGGGCCGTACTCCGCACCGCCTACGCGCAGTTCGTCTTCCTCGCGGGAGGCGCCGACCACAACCAGATGGAGCGGATGCGCGAGTACCTCTCCGCACTGTGCCGCGGATGGAACGTACGGCTGGTGAAAGAGATCGTCGCCGAGACCCTCCACGACCTCATCGACCCGATCATCTACGACGAGGCCGCGTCACTCGTCGAGGAGCACCACACCGCGGGGCGCGACGTCGTCATCGTGTCCACGTCGGGCGCCGAGGTCGTCGAACCGATCGGTGAGCTGCTCGGCGCGGACCGCGTCGTCGCCACTCGCATGGTCGTCGGCGAGGACGGGTGCTTCACCGGGGAGGTGGAGTACTACGCGTACGGCCCCACCAAGGCCGAGGCGATCAGGGAGCTGGCCGCGACCGAGGGGTACGACCTCGCTCGCTGCTACGCGTACAGCGACTCCGTGACCGACCTGCCCATGCTCGGCGCCGTCGGTCATCCGCATGCCGTCAATCCGGACCGTGCCCTGCGGCGCGAAGCCCTCGTGCGTGAGTGGCCGATCCTGGACTTCCACCGGCCGGTCCGGCTGAAGCAGCGGATCCCCTCGCTCTCAGTTCCGCCGCGCCCCGCCCTGGTGGCCGCCGCCGCGGTCGGCGCCGCGGCGGCCACGGCCGGGCTCGTCTGGTACGCGAGCAGGCGGCGCGCCGCCGTGAGCTGACACGCCTCGCTCAAGGGTGACGCCCCGTGCGTCACAGGAGTTTCCACCTGCCGCCCGCTTTACCCGTATTTGAACCTAAAAGTAAAGAAGTGCAGCCAGGGGTTCCGCTTCATTCGGGACAGGAGTACAAAGGACTCAACGGCCCGCGAGACCAAGGACATCCGAGAGGATCACCTTCAACGCAAACCAAGGCCCCACGGACCTAGCATGAACACCGGGAACCCACGCGACGTCGACCCGTCGATTACGGGCCAGCCGCACCAGGTGACGGGCAAGAGTCCCCGACCTGATGGGCAATACATCGAGGACGCCTGGTAGCCGGGTGAACATGCCAGCGGCGGTGCGAGAAATTCGTACCGCCGCAACCCTGTTGAGGGGCCCTTCTTGGAGGGCCCCTTTTCGCGTCGACGCCTTTGACGACCGTTTCCGGCGGTCACCGGCTCAGGCGGCGCCCCGTTGCAGCGCCTCGCACACCGCTGTCGACTCACGCGCGCCCAGCTCGATCGCGCGACCGCAGTGGGCGATCCATTCCGCCATGCCCTCCGGCGTCCCCGACGCGTACGCATCAAGGGCAGCCGTGTACGCCGACCGGCCCTGTTCCGCGTGACCCACCTCCGCGGGGCACACCGACTTCGGGTCCAGGCCGCTGCCGATCAGCACGATCCGTTCCGCCGCGCGCGCGACGAGGCCGTTGTGCGTGCCGAACGGGCGCAGCGCCAGCAGTTCGCCGTGCACCACGGCGGCCGTCACCAGGGCGGGCGCCGAGCCGCCCGCGACGACCAGCCGGGCCAAGCCGTCCAGCCGGCCCGCGACCTCGTCCGCGTCCGGCAGGGGCAGCTCGACCAACGGCTCGTCGACCGGCTCCCCCGCCTGCCGGGGACGTCCCACGCGCGTGTCGTGGCCGGCAGCCGCCACCAGATGCAGCCGGGCCAGGACCCGCAGCGGCGACTGCCGCCAGATGGACAGGAGTTGTCCCGACTCGGCGGTCAGCCGCAGGGCCGCGCCGACCACGCGCGCCTCGTCGTCGCCGCTGAAGTCGCCGCGCCGCCGCACCTCTTCGAGCGCCCAGTCGGCCCCGGACAGGGCGGCCGAGCCACGGGCGCCGCGCAGAGCCGCCTCGGAGGTGATCTCGTTGCTGCGGCGCCGCATGATCCGGTGGCCGTAGACCCGGTCCACGGCCTTGCGCACCGAGGCCACGGAATCAGCCACTCCGGGAAGCGACCCGAGAGCGGCGAGCGGATCCGCGGTCGCACCTGACGTACTCATGGGTACGACCCTACGCACCCCGGGGCGCCGCCCCACGAAGGAGTGGTCTTCTTCACGTGGTGGTCCGGTGGGGCAGGGTGCGACCGCTAACCTTTCTGAACATGAAAATTGCTTTCGTAGGGAAGGGCGGCAGCGGCAAGACCACCCTGTCCTCGCTCTTCGTGCGCCATCTCGCCTCGACCGGCTCCTCCGTGATCGCGGTGGACGCCGACATCAACCAGCACCTGGGTCCCGCGCTCGGCCTCGACGACGCGACGGCGGACGCGCTGCCCGCGCTCGGCGAGCGGCTGCCGCTGATCAAGGAGTATCTGCGCGGCTCGAACCCGCGCATCGCGTCGGCCGAGACAATGATCAAGACCACGCCGCCCGGCGAGGGCTCACGGCTGCTGCGGATCCGCGAGAACAACCCGGTCTACGACGCGTGTGCCAGGACCGTGGAACTCGACGGCGCCGCCGTGCGTTTGATGGTCACAGGGCCGTTCACGGAGTCGGACCTCGGCGTCTCCTGCTACCACTCCAAGACCGGCGCGGTGGAGTTGTGCCTGAACCACCTGGTCGACGGCCGCGATGAGTACGTGGTGGTCGACATGACGGCGGGCTCCGACTCCTTCGCGTCCGGCATGTTCACCCGATTCGACATGACCTTCCTGGTGGCCGAGCCCACCCGCAAGGGCGTCTCCGTCTACCGCCAGTACAGGGAGTACGCACGGGACTTCGGAATCGCCCTGAAAGTCGTCGGCAACAAGGTGCAGGGCCAGGACGATCTGGACTTCCTGCGGGCGGAGGTCGGCGACGACCTGCTGGTCACCGTCGGGCACTCGGACTGGGTGCGCGCCATGGAGAAGGGCCGCCCGCCGCGCTTCGACCTCCTGGAGGAGGACAACCACCGCTCCCTGCGCACACTGCGGGAAGCCGCCGACGCCACGTACGCGGGCCGCGACTGGGACCGCTACACCCGCCAGATGGTGGAGTTCCACCTGAAGAACGCGCACGCGTGGGGCAACGAAAGGACGGGGGCCGACCTGGCGGCCCAGGTCGACCCCTCCTTCGTCCTGCGGGAACGGACCACCGAGGTCGGCACGCCGCAGCCGGCCTGAGTACCCCGTCCCTGACGGCCGGCCCGAGTGGTCAGCGCCCTCCGGCCGGCCGGGCGGTCACCGCTGGGCCGGGGCTCCCGGTACGCCCTTGGGCGCCGGCGCGGGCTTGCCCGCGAGGAAGGCCGGCCAGCCCTCCTTCGGGGACTTACCCACGCCGAGGCCACGCAGCTTGTCGAGGGTGGCCGGGTCCTGGGCGTCCAGCCAGTCGGCGAGCTGACGGAAGGACACACAGCGCACGTCCTTCTTGGTGCAGACCGACTCGATGGTCTCCTCGATGGCACGCATATAGGTGCCGCCGTTCCAGGACTCGAAGTGGTTGCCGATCATCAGCGGCGCGCGGTTGCCTTCGTAGGCGCGGTCGAAGCCCTGGAGGAGCCCGTCACGCATCTGGTCGCCCCAGTACTCGCGCTGGTCCGGGTCTCCCTGGGTGGTGGTGCCCGACTGGTTGACCATGAAGTTGTAGTCCATGGTCAGCGTCTCGAAGCCGCGCCCGGGGATGGGGACGAGCTGCATCGACAGATCCCAGAGGCCGTTCTTCTTCTTGGGCCACACCTGGTCGTTGACACCGCTGGTGTCATAGCGCCAGCCGAGTTCCCGGGCGGCCTGCATGAAGTTCTTCTGCCCTTCCAGGCAGGGCGTGCGGGCGCCGATGAGTTCCTTGTCGTAGTCGAAGGGCAGCGGCTTGGCGTCCTTCATACCGGCATTGGTCTTCCACGACTTCACAAAGGACTTCGCCTGGGCGATCTCGTTCTTCCAGTCGGCGACCGACCATTCGCCGACTCCGGTGCCCTTGCCACAGAAATGGCCGTTGAAGTGCGTGCCGACCTCATTGCCTTCGAGCCAGGCGCCGCGGAGCTGGTCCACGGTGTCCTTGATGCCCTGGGCATCGCCGAAGCCGATGTCCGAGCTGCCCGTGTTGTGCTTGGGCGGGTCGTAAAGCTCGCGCTTGTCCTCGGGCAGCAGATACACGCCACTGAGGAAGTACGTCATGGTGGCGTTGTTCGCCTTGGCGACCTTCCGGAAATGCGAGAACAGTTTCTGGCTGTCCTCGCCCGCCCCGTCCCACGAGAACACCACGAACTGAGGCGGCTTCTGCCCCGGTTTCAGCCGCTCCGGTCTCGGCAGATGAGGCTGGAGGCCGGTGTACGCGGTGGAGCCGTCACCGATCAGCCGCATCGCGCTCTTGGGTGCCGAACCCGGTCCGCCCTTCTTTCCGTGAGCGCCTTCCTTGGCGCCGTCGGTCGAGCAGCCGGTGAGTGCCACGGCGCAGGCCGCGGCCGCGGTGATGCCCGCGGCGATCCTCTGGGTGGCGGCCATCCGCCCACCTTCTTCCTTCGGTTCAGGGCCGGGCCGCGTATCGGAACGGCTTTCCGAGTCAGGTCCGGGTTCGGGGCAAGGCGCCGCCAAGGTCGCACGGGATCGCTCCTGAATTTGTGTGACAAGCCGATCAAATGAAGCATTCACTCTCCAGAGGGATTACTTGGGCCAATTGATGCAAATGTTCGGCTATCTTCTTTACTCTGGATTACGATCCATTTACCGAACTTTGAGATATCCCGCCGCTGCAATGCCGTGCCCCACGGCCGCGAGCCGCTCCCGAAATCGACGGGGATCCGCTGTTCCGCGACCGCGCAGCCCCGGAGGAGACGGGAAACATGTCAGCCTGCGTCCCCACCCACGCCCTCGGCGCATCTCGTACAGAGCGCGACCACCAACCCCACAGCCCACCGCCGTCCCCCAGATTCCGAGGCATGGGCGCCGATCTGTCCGCGTCCGTCGCCGTGTTCCTGATCGCGCTGCCGCTCTCACTTGGCATCGCCCTGGCCACCGGAGCCCCACTCCAGGCCGGACTCGTCGCCGCCGCCGCGGGCGGCCTGATCGCCGGGCGGCTCGGCGGCTCGCCCCTCCAAGTGAGCGGCCCCGCCGCCGGACTCACCGTCGTCACCGCCGAACTCATCCAGCAGTACGGATGGCGCGTGACCTGCGCCATCACCGTCCTCGCCGGGCTCGTACAGATCGGACTCGGCTGCCTTCGGGTGGCGCGCTCCGCACTCGCCGTGAGCCCCGCCATCGTGCACGGCATACTGGCCGGGATCGGGGTCACGATCGCCGTCGCCCAACTGCACATCGTGCTCGGCGGCACCCCGCAGAGCGCCGTCCTGGACAACCTCCGCGGACTGCCGGCCCAGTTGGCGGACATTCACCCCGCCGCCCTGGCGATGAGCGTCCTCACCTTCGCGCTGCTCTTCGCCTGGCCGAGGATTCCCGGACCTGCGGGACGCATCGCCCGCCGGTTGCCGGCCGCCCTGGTCGCCGTCGCCGGCGCCACCCTCACCGCGTCGCTCGCCGGGCTGACCCTGCCCAAGGTCGACCTGCCGTCGTGGCGCAGTCACGCCCTCGCCGGGCTGCCCGAGGGTCCCGTCCTCGGGATCATGGCGGCCGTCCTCACCATCACGCTGGTGTGCAGCGTGCAGTCCCTCCTGGGAGCCGTCGCCGTCGACAAGCTCACCGCCCGGCGCTCCGATCCGCGACGGCGCGTCGGGCGCTCCGACCTCGACCGCGAACTGCTCGGACAGGGCGCCGCGAACATCGTCTCCGGCACCCTCGGCGGGCTGCCCGTGGCCGGTGTCGCCGTCCGCAGCTCGGCCAATGTGCAAGCGGGAGCGGTGAGCAGGAACTCCACAATGCTGCACGGCGTTTGGGTAGTAGTGGCCGCACTGCTGATGGTGCCGCTTCTGGAGCTGATCCCTCTCGCCTCGCTCGCCGCCCTGGTGATGGCGGTCGGTATCCAGATGGTGTCCCTGCACCACATCCGTACGGTCACTCGCCACCGCGAAGTGCTGGTCTACGCGGTGACGATCCTCGCCGTCGTCTTCCTCGGTGTCCTGGAGGGCGTGGCCCTGGGTGTCGCGGTCGCCGTCGGCGTCGCCCTGCACCGGCTCGCGCGTACCCGGATCACGCACGAGCGGGACGCGCGGGGAGTGCACCATGTACGCGTGCGCGGGCAGTTGACGTTCCTCGCCGTGCCACGGCTCAGCAGGGCACTGCACCAAGTGCCCGCCGGGACGGACACGGTCGTGGAGCTGGACGGCTCGTTCATGGACCACGCGGCGTACGAGTCGTTGCAGGACTGGCAGGTCGCGCACCGTGCGCACGGCGGGAGCGTGGAGGTCGCCGGGCGGGCCGGGCGTCGGATCGCGGAGCCCGCGAGTGCCTCGCACACCTGTTGCCGGCCCTGGACGCCTTGGCGCAACCACCACTGCGACCGGCCGCAGACGATGCCCCATGCCGACGGGCGGCAGCGGCCGAGCGGGCATCAACTGGCCAGCGGAATCAGCGCGTTCCAGCGGAACACCGCGCCGCTGGTCCGTGGTGAGCTGGCCCGGCTCGCGCGGGAAGGACAGCGTCCGGCACAGCTGTTCCTCACCTGTGCCGATTCGCGGCTGGTCACCTCGATGATCACATCAAGTGGTCCCGGTGATCTGTTCGTGGTCCGCAATGTCGGCAATCTCGTGCCACGGCCCGGCGCGGAGAGCGGCGACGACTCGGTGGCCGCGGCGATCGAGTACGCGGTGGATGTGCTCAAGGTCCGGTCCATCACCGTGTGCGGGCACTCCGGGTGCGGGGCGATGCAGGCGCTGTTGAGTACGCCGCCGGGTGGTGCCCAGACACCGTTGAAGCGGTGGCTGCGGCATGGGGCGGCGAGTGTGGAGCGGATGAAGACGACCGACGGACCGTGGGCCCGGCTCGCCGGTCGGGCACCCGCCGACGCCGTCGAGCAACTGTGCCTCACCAATGTGGTCCAGCAGTTGGAGCACCTACGGCAGCACGAGGCCGTGGCACGGCGGCTTGCGGAGGGGGCGCTCGAACTGCACGGGATGTATTTCCATGTGGGGGAGGCGCAGGCGTATCTGTTGGCGGACGAGGAGGGGGTGTTCGCGGAGGTGGCGGACGATGTGGTGATCGGCCGCTGACGGGGCCCTCCGGGGGTGGAGCCGGGGGGTCGGGGGGGCGGGAGGTGGGTCGGGGGGGCCGGGGGGACTGGGGGGCGGGGCGGGAGGTTGGGGGGAGCAGGCCGGGGTTGGCGGTGGGTCGGGAGGCGGCGGGCGGGTGGTGTCTCCAGCTTGCCGGGGGGGGCGGTGGTTGGGGCGCGGGGCGCGGGCGCTGGCCGAGGGGAAGGGGGCGGGGACGTGGCGGCCGGGGTGGGGCCGGAGCAGCCGGTCGTGGCGGTGGCTCTGCGGCAGGAACTCCCCGGCAGCGGGTCCCAGGAAGCAGGTGGCGGCTCCGAGGCAGCGGCTCCCAGGCAGCCGGTCCCAGACGGTGGCTCCCAGGCGGCCGGTCCGAGGCGGTGGCTCCGAAGCGGCCGGTCCCACACGGTGACTCCGAGGCAGCGGCTCCCAGACGGCCGGCCCCAGGCGGTGGCTCCCAGGCGGCCAGTACCAGACGGTGGCTCCGAGGCAGTGGCTCCCAGGCAGCAGATCCGGGTTGCGGCGTTAGGCAGCCAGGCCGGGTTGCGGGATGGCGACGTGCCGGTCGGCCGGGCGGGCGGGCCCGGTCCGGGCGGGGTTTGGGCGGGGGGCCCGGTCAACGGTTCGGGATGTGGCGGTGGGTCCGGGCTGCCTCGCCCTGGGTCGTTCGCCAACGGGCTCGTTGGAGGGCGGGATGCGGAGCGGGAAGGTCTGGTTCAGTGATGGGACGGCGAGCGGTGACGTTGTCAGCGGGTCGCCAGGGTCCGGGGCCAGGCGGTGTCGGGGGCAGAGGCCATCGCGTCAGCAGGAGCCGGTCCGGAAGTCACATGGCGCTGAGCACCCGCCTGCCGCCGGGGCGGGTACTCGGCCGACGGTCGCTTGGTGCCCTTCATCCGTCACCCTCACCTCTCTCCGGTCACCCGGCCGACGGCCACCCGTCCCCAGCATTTGGCCAGATGGGGTGTGTCCGTTGGTATGTGGCCATTTGTTGGCGAAGGGTCCCTCCCCCCTGCCGGCGCCGGGCGGTATCCGGTCATCGGTCGTAGGCAGGCGGCGTGAGAATCTGTTCTTCTCGGTCTCCCCGGGGGCTCCCGTGTCGCCCGGTCGGGGCGAGCGCGGTGGCCTTGGGGGCGTCCGCGCATTCACTCGCGTCGTCCCACAGGTCTAAACCAATCTTGGGGGAAGCCCTTGTCACCGGGGGCCGGTTCTGATGAGCTGTGGCGCGGACACAACGGACACCCTGGGAAAGGGAGATGTCGTGAGCAACGAAAGCCTGGCCAACCTGCTCAAAGAGGAGCGCAGGTTCGCGCCGCCCGCCGACCTGGCCGCGAACGCCAACGTCACGGCGGAGGCGTATGACAGGGCCAAGGCTGACAGGCTCGGCTTCTGGGCCGAGCAGGCCCGTCGGCTGACCTGGGCCACCGAGCCGACCGAGACACTGGACTGGTCCAACCCACCGTTCGCGAAGTGGTTCGCGGACGGCAAGCTCAATGTCGCGTACAACTGCGTGGACCGCCATGTGGAGGCCGGGAACGGCGACCGGGTCGCGATCCACTTCGAGGGCGAGCCGGGCGACAGCCGGACCGTCACCTACGCCCAGCTCAAGGACGAGGTGTCGAAGGCCGCCAACGCCCTCACCGAACTGGGTATCGGCAAGGGCGACCGGGTCGCGGTCTATCTGCCGATGATCCCCGAGGCCGTCGTCGCGATGCTCGCGTGCGCCCGGATCGGCGCCGCGCACTCCGTGGTCTTCGGCGGGTTCTCGGCCGACGCGATCGCCGCCCGTATCCAGGACGCCGACGCCAAGCTCGTCATCACCGCCGACGGTGGCTACCGGCGCGGTAAGCCCTCCGCGCTCAAGCCCGCCGTGGACGACGCCGTCCGCCGGGTCGACGGTGTCGAAAAGGTCCTCGTCGTGCGCCGTACCGGGCAGGACGTGGCGTGGGACGACACCCGTGACGTGTGGTGGGACGAGATCACCGAGCGGCAGTCCGCCGAGCACACGCCCGAGGCGTTCGAGGCCGAGCACCCGCTGTTCATCCTCTACACCTCCGGTACGACGGGGAAGCCCAAGGGCATCCTGCACACCTCTGGCGGCTACCTCACCCAGGCGTCGTACACGCACCACGCCGTCTTCGACCTCAAGCCGGAGACCGACGTCTACTGGTGCACCGCGGACATCGGCTGGGTCACCGGCCACTCGTACATCACGTACGGCCCGCTGGCGAACGGCGCGACGCAGGTCATGTACGAGGGCACGCCCGACACCCCCCACCAGGGCCGGTTCTGGGAGATCGTGCAGAAGTACGGGGTCACCATCCTGTACACGGCGCCGACGGCGATTCGTACGTTCATGAAGTGGGGCGACGACATCCCCGCGAAGTTCGACCTCAGCAGCCTGCGCGTCCTGGGTTCCGTCGGTGAGCCGATCAACCCCGAGGCGTGGATGTGGTACCGCAAGCACATCGGCGGTGACCGCTGCCCCATCGTCGACACCTGGTGGCAGACCGAGACCGGCGCGATGATGATCTCGCCACTGCCCGGCGTCACCGAGACCAAGCCGGGCTCCGCGCAGCGCGCACTGCCCGGGATCTCGGCGACCGTCGTGGACGACGAGGCGCGGGAGGTGCCGAACGGCGGCGGTGGCTATCTGGTGCTCACCGAGCCGTGGCCGTCGATGCTGCGCACCATCTGGGGCGACGACCAGCGGTTCCTGGACACGTACTGGGCGCGGTTCGAGGGCAAGTACTTCGCCGGGGACGGCGCCAAGAAGGACGAGGACGGCGACATCTGGCTGCTCGGCCGGGTGGACGACGTGATGCTCGTGTCGGGGCACAACATCTCCACGACCGAGGTCGAGTCGGCGCTCGTGTCGCACCCGGCGGTCGCCGAAGCGGCGGTCGTGGGCGCGGCCGACGACACCACGACACAGGCCATCGTCGCCTTCGTCATCCTGCGCGGCAGCGCGTCGGCCGATGACGCGAACCTCGTCGGTGAGCTGCGCAACCATGTCGGCACCACGCTCGGTCCGATCGCCAAGCCCAAGCGGGTGCTGCCGGTGGCCGAACTGCCGAAGACCCGTTCCGGGAAGATCATGCGGCGGCTGCTGCGGGATGTCGCCGAGAACCGGGCGCTCGGGGACGTCACCACGCTCACCGACTCGTCCGTGATGGATCTGATCCAGTCCAAGCTGCCGGCCGCGCCGAGCGAGGACTGACCCGACACCTTTACCGACGGACCCTCTGATCAGATCAAGGGGCGCCCGGCGCATGCGAGCGTACGTCTCGCGCGCCGGGCGCCCCTTTTCTCCGTAAAGTGAAGACCGCCCGGTACCACCCTCCGGGCCCCCGGAACGCCGCGCGATCCACCCGGTAGGCTGTAAGCAGCGTCAAGGTCACGTCAAGAAACGTGGGAACGGGCCACCCGGTCCTGGACCTTTGACGCCGCAGGACCCCAGGTGCGCCGGGAAGTCTGGTCGGCAACGCAGTCGAACGACCGCGTTTCCGAACACGACCTGGAGGTCCGCACCCGTGGCCGCGCCCCACACCCCGTCCCCAGGGCCCGACACCCCCCGCAAGGCGTTCGGACGCCTCTCGCTCCCCGAGCGGAACTTCGTCGCCGAGGCCCTGCGGACCGAGACCGTCGGCGGCGTCCTGCTCCTGGCAGCCGCGATCGCCGCGCTGATCTGGGCGAACACCCCCCTGAGCGACAGCTACGCGTCGGTACGGGACTTCCACATCGGCCCCGCCGCGCTCGGCCTCGATCTGTCCATCCAGCACTGGGCGGCCGACGGACTCCTCGCCGTGTTCTTCTTCGTCGCCGGTATCGAACTCAAGCGCGAACTCGTCGCCGGAGACCTCCGTGACCCCAAGGCCGCCGTACTGCCCGTCGTCGCCGCGCTCTGCGGCATGGCCGCGCCCGCGCTCGTGTACTTCCTGGTCAACCTCAGCGGCGGCGGCTCCCTGCACGGCTGGGCCGTCCCCACCGCCACCGACATCGCCTTCGCGCTGGCCGTCCTCGCCGTCATCGGCACCTCGCTGCCGTCCGCGCTGCGCGCCTTCCTGCTCACGCTCGCCGTTGTGGACGACCTGTTCGCCATCCTGATCATCGCGATCTTCTTCACCAGCACCCTGAACTTCGCCGCGCTCGGCGGCGCCGTCGTCGGGCTCGCCGTCTTCTGGGTGCTGCTGCGCAAGGGCGTACACGGCTGGTATGTGTACGTGCCACTCGCCCTGGTGATCTGGGGGCTGATGTACAACAGCGGCATCCACGCCACCATCGCCGGAGTCGCGATGGGCCTGATGCTGCGCTGCACCCGTACCGAAGACGAGGAGCACTCCCCCGGCGAGCAGGTGGAACATCTCGTACGGCCTCTCTCGGCGGGGCTGGCCGTACCGCTGTTCGCCCTGTTCAGTGCCGGTGTGGCGGTGTCCGGCGGGGCGTTGGCCAGGGTGTTCACACAGCCCGAGACGCTCGGCGTCGTCCTCGGACTCGTCGTCGGCAAGGCGGTCGGCATCTTCGGCGGGACCTGGCTCACCGCCCGGTTCACCCGTGCGTCACTCTCCGACGACCTGGCCTGGCCCGATGTCTTCGCGGTCGCCTCCCTCGCCGGCATCGGCTTCACGGTGTCGCTGCTCATCGGGGAACTCGCGTTCGCCGATGACGCGGCGCTGACCTCCGAGGTCAAGGCCGCCGTCCTGACCGGCTCGCTGATCGCGGCCCTGCTCTCGGGCATCCTGCTGAAGGTCAGAAACGCCAAGTACCGGGCGATGGTCGCCGACGAGGACCGCGACGACGATCTCGACGGCATCCCCGACATCTACGAGCAGGACAACCCCGCGTACCACCTGCGGATGGCCGCGATCTACGAGCGCAAGGCCGCCGAACATCGCAGGCTTGCGGAAGTGACCGCCGGGGAAGGCGGCGCCTTGAGAGGCGGCGGGGCAGGCAGCGACGGCGACCTTCCGGCATGATCTGACACCAAAGCGTCATCCACGGCGTCACTTCATGCGACAGACATGCGACAGAGTCGGCAGAGTCGGCAGACAGAGATCGACAAAACACCGTCGGCGGACCGAAGCATGGAACAGCCGTCGAGTCAGCTGGAGCATCCGTGGAGTCAGCGAACCGCGGCAGAAAGAGGGAGAACGCGATGAGCGCACCCGACGGCCCCGTCGGCGCCGACCGGAGCATCGGCAAGCTGGTGGCCTCGGCGGCCGGCGAGATGTCGGCGCTGGTGCACGACGAGATCGCCCTGGCCAAGGCCCAGTTGCGGCAGGACGTCAAACGCGGTGCCGTCGGCGGCGGCGCCTTCGGGGCGGCCGGTGCCGTCCTGATCTTCTCGCTGCCCATGCTGAGCTTCGCCCTTGCGTACGGGATCAACTCCTGGAGCGGCTGGCACCTCTCGGTGTGCTTCGTGCTGTCCTTCGCGGCGAATGTCCTGGTGGCCGGGCTCCTCGCCCTGGTCGGGCTGTACTTCGTGAAGAAGGCCAAGAAGGGGCAGGGTCCGCAGAAGGCGGTCGCGTCGGCGAAGGAGACCGCGGCCCTCCTCCAGAACGCCAAACCGCACCCCCGTGAGGTGACGGCGGGCGATGACGTCCTGGACAGGCCCGCGCTTGTGGCACGCTCGACGTCATGACGGATCCCGCCCCCCATTCGGCGCAACCCACGTCGGCCGTACGGATAGAAGGCCCCTGGACCCATCGCGACGTGGCCGCCAATGGCGCCCGCTTCCATATCGCGGAGCTGGGCGACGGGCCGCTGGTGCTGCTGCTGCACGGATTCCCGGAGTTCTGGTGGTCCTGGCGCCATCAGCTGGTGGCGCTCGCCGACGCCGGATTCCGGGCGGTCGCGATGGACCTGCGCGGTGTGGGCGGCAGCGACCGCACCCCGCGCGGCTACGACCCGGCGAATCTCGCGCTCGACATCACCGGCGTCGTACGGTCGCTCGGCGAGCCGGACGCGGCGCTCGTCGGGCACGACCTGGGCGGCTATCTGGCGTGGACGGCGGCCGTGATGCGGCCCAAGCTGGTGCGCCGGCTCGTCGTGTCGTCGATGCCGCACCCCCGGCGCTGGCGGTCCGCGATGCTGTCGGACTTCAAGCAGACCGCCGCCGGCTCCTACATCTGGGGGTTCCAGCGACCCTGGCTGCCGGAGCGTCAACTCGTCGCGGACGACGGGGCGCTGGTCGGCCGGCTGATCCGGGACTGGTCGGGGCCCCGCCTCACGGAGTTCCCTGACGACCAGGTGATCGACGCGTACCGGCGGGCGATGTGTATCCCCTCGACGGCGCACTGCGCGATCGAGCCGTACCGGTGGATGATCCGGTCGATCCTGCGGCCGGACGGCATCCAGTTCAACCGGCGCATGAAGCGGCCGGTGCGGGTGCCGACGCTGCATCTGCACGGCTCGCTCGATCCGGTGACCCGCACGCGCAGCGCCGCCGGATCCGGCGAGTACGTCGAAGCGCCCTACCGCTGGCGGCTGTTCGACGGGCTCGGACACTTCCCGCACGAGGAGGATCCGGTGGCCTTCTCCACCGAACTGGTGAACTGGCTGAAGGACCCCGAACCGGACCGCTGAGCGCCTGTTCCCCGGGCCCGGGGAGCTACCGGAAGCCCGTCTTCCCGCACTACGGGAACCGCTACGGGAACGCCTGTCCGACGAACAGCCAATTGCCCCGCGCATAGGCCAATTGGGGGGCGTGGGGGCGGTTACCGACCTTGAGGCACGGGCAGACGTCGGGGTATGGGCTGGACGCACGACTACAGTGACGCAGCACGCAACCGCCGCTCGGCCTCAGCGCTGACCGCCCGTCAACAGGGCGGTCCGGGGGATCCGGGCGATAGGCATACCGCGCAGGCCATCGGGATCCCGCGCATCCTGCGCCGAAGGGCCCGCTGGGTGTCCGCACGGCTGCGGCATACCCGGGGCTGACGCGGCACACACCCGGGCCGAGCCCCGCGACCCGGGCCGAGCCCCGCGCGCGATGCCGTAGCTCTACGGGGGCTCTACAGGGCACATCCCTGACTGTCGACCTGCTGGTTGGCGGTACGGCCCGCCTCGATGTCCTCACGTACCTCGTCGGCGGTGAGCGCGTACCCCGTCTGAGGGTCGTCCAGGGACTTCGCGAACACCACGCCGTACACCTTGCCGTCCGGGGTGAGCAGCGGGCCGCCGGAGTTGCCCTGGCGGACGGTCGCGTACAGCGAGTACACATCGCGGCGCACGGTGCCCCGGTGGTAGATGTCGGGGCCGTTGGCGGTGATCTGGCCGCGTACCCGGGCGGGGCGGACGTCGTACGAGCCGTTCTCCGGGAAGCCCGCGACGATCGCGCTGTTGCCGCTGGCCGCCTCGGACGACGTGAACTGGAGCGCGGGCGCCCGCAGGTTCGGTACGTCGAGTACGGCGATGTCGCGCTGCCAGTCGTAGAGGACGACCTTGGCGTCGTACAGCCGGCCCTCGCCGCCGATCTGGACGGTGGGCTCGTCCACGCCGCCGACCACGTGGGCGTTGGTCATGACGCGGCGGTCCGAGAAGACGAAGCCGGTGCCTTCCAGGACCTTGCCGCAGCTCTGGGCCGTGCCCATGACCTTCACGATGGACCGCTTGGCGTTCGCGGCGACCGCGCTGTTGGCGAGCGCCGGGTCCGGGGGCTGGACGTCCTGGATCGGCTCGTTCGCGAAGGGGCTGAAGACCTGCGGGAAGCCGTTCTGCGCGAGGACCGACGAGAAGTCCGCGAACCAGGTGTCGGCCTGCGAGGGCAGTACGCGGGAGACCCCGAGCAGCACCTTGGAGCTGCGGACCTCCTTGCCGAGCGTCGGCAGTGTGGTCCCCGCGAGGGCCGAGCCGATCAGCCAGGCGACGAGGAGCATCGCCACCACGTTGACGAGGGCGCCGCCCGTGGCGTCCAGGGCTCGGGCCGGGGACCATGTGATGTGCCGGCGCAGTTTGTTGCCGAGGTGGGTGGTGAACGCCTGCCCGACCGACGCGCAGACGATGACCGCGACCACCGCGACGACGGCCGCCGTCGTGGAGACCTGGGCGTCGTCCGTGACCGCCCCCCAGATCACCGGCAGCAGATAGACGGCGACGAGACCGCCGCCGATGAAGCCGGTGACCGACAGGATGCCGACGACGAAACCCTGGCGGTAGCCGACGATCGCGAACCAGATGGCGGCGACCAGCAGCAGGATGTCCAGCACATTCACCGTTTCAAGCCTCGCCTTTACCTCGCCGCCTGCGCCTGCCCGAGTCCGGCCGGGGGCCTAGGTCGGGGGCCTAGGGCCTCTCGTCTGGATCATGCCGGGCCCGTGGGGCCCATGACGGTCCCACGGAATTGCGGCACGGGCGCCCACCTTGTCATGAGCGCCAGTCCAGTGGGACCTGCTTGGTGCGGTCCCACGGGCGCTCCCAGCCCGCGTAGTGCAGGATGCGGTCGATCACTCCGGCGGTAAAACCCCAGACCAGAGCCGATTCGACGAGGAAAGCCGGACCCTCGTGACCTCTCGGATGCACGGCTGTGGCCCGCTTCTCGGGATCCGTGAGATCCGCCACGGGAACCGTGAAGACCCGGGCGGTCTCGGCCGGGTCGACCACACCGACCGGCGTGGGCTCGCGCCACCAGCCGAGGACCGGGGTCACCACGAAGGCGCTCACCGGGATGTACAGCTTGGGCAGCACGCCGAAGAGCTGGACCCCGGCGGGGTCGAGCCCGGTCTCCTCACGGGCCTCGCGCAGCGCGGCGCGCAGCGGGCCCTCGCCCCGCGGGTCGCCGTCCTCGGGGTCCAGGGAGCCACCGGGGAAGGACGGCTGCCCGGCGTGCGATCTGAGGGAACTCGCGCGCTCCATGAGCAGCAGCTCGGGGCCGCGGGCGCCCTCGCCGAACAGGATCAGTACGGCGGACTGGCGGCCCGCACCGTCCTCGGGCGGCAGGAAGCGGCTCAGCTGGTCCGGCTCGACCGTGGCGGCGGCGCGCGCCACCGGATCCAGCCAGTCGGGCAGCCCAGCGGTGGTCACCGGCACGGCGTCCGTGCCGGTGCCGTGGTGGCTGCCGTAGTGACGGCCGTGATGGCTGCTGTGGTGAATGTCGCCGCTCGTGTGCCTCATCGGCACCCCCGTCCGTCTGAGCGCAATGCCCGCGCTGAGCACAACGCCCGCGGGGTCGCGGATCGTTCCGCCTGTGCCGTCATCCGGCGTTTCCCGCCGAGGGCGGCGCGCCCAGCGGGGGTGCGGGAAGGCCGCCCGCGTCGAGGTACGACCGCGGGGGCTTCAGGCGCTGGCCCGGGAAGCCGCCCTTCTCGTACTTCAGCAGCTTCCTGGCCTTCTCCGGGTCGGTCTCGCCCTCTCCGTACGCCGGGCAGAGCGGGGCGATCGGACAGGCGCCGCAGGCGGGCTTGCGGGCGTGGCAGATGCGGCGGCCGTGGAAGATCACACGGTGCGACAGCATCGTCCACTCGCTCTTCGGGAACAGCTCACCGACGGCGGCCTCGACCTTCTCCGGGTCGGTCTCCTCGGTCCACTTCCAGCGCCGGACGAGACGCCCGAAGTGCGTGTCCACGGTGATTCCGGGGTGCCCGAAGGCGTTGCCGAGTACGACGAACGCCGTCTTGCGGCCGACACCGGGCAGCTTGACGAGGTCCTTCACCGTGTCGGGGACCTCGCCGCCGAAGTCGTCGCGCAGCGCGGTGGCCAGACCCATGATCGATTTGGTCTTGGCGCGGAAGAAGCCGGTGGGCCGGATCAGCTCCTCGACGACGGTCGGGTCGGCGGCGGCCAGGTCCTCCGGGGTCGGATACGCGTCGAAGAGTGCGGGCGTGGTCTGGTTGACCCTCAGATCGGTGGTCTGCGCGGAGAGCACGGTGGCCACGAGGAGCTGGAACGGGTTCTCGAAGTCCAGCTCCGGGTGGGCGTACGGGTAGACCTCGGCCAGCTCGCGGTTGATCCGGCGGGCCCGGCGGACGAGGGCGGCTCTGCTCTCGGGCTTGGCGGCCTTGACGGCTGTCTTCTTGGCCGGGGGCTTCTCCACGACAGCCTTCTTGGCCGGTGCCTTCTTGGCCGGTGCCTTTTTGGCCGGTGCCTTTTCGGTGGCGGCCTTCTTGACTGCCGTCGCCTTCGTGGCCGCCGTCGCCTTCTTGGCGGGGGCCTTCTTCGCGGGGGTCGCCTTTGCTGTCGTTTTCCTGGCCGCCGTCTTCTCGGTCTCCGACACGGTCGCCCTCTTCGTACTCGCGGGAGGATTTGTCCCATTTGTCTGGTGCGCCGAGAGGTGTTCGCCCACAGCGGAATTACGTCGTCCAACCACCCGCCCGGCCCCCTCCGCCTGTGCTCTCACTGGTGATTTGGACACCCGGCCAGCCTAAAGCCCGGCACTGACATGTGCCCCGGACCCAGCGGATGAGCCCCCAATTGGCCCCCTCCCGCACAGCATGGGACGCACGTGCGGCAGACTTGTGACTGATCACACTGTATGGACCGTCCGGCAAGATGGGGAGCACGGTCCCCTGAGCAGGTCGACAAGGAGAGTACTCGTGGACGACGTTCTACGGCGCGCCCCGCTCTTCGCGGCGCTCGATGACGAGCAGGCCGCGGAACTTCGCGCCTCCATGAGTGAGGTGACCCTCGCGCGCGGAGACGCGCTGTTCCACGAGGGTGACCCCGGCGACCGCCTGTACGTGGTCACCGAGGGCAAGGTGAAGCTGCACCGGACATCCCCGGACGGCCGAGAGAACATGCTGGCGGTGCTCGGCCCCGGCGAACTGATCGGCGAGCTGTCGCTGTTCGACCCGGGTCCGCGCACGGCGACGGCCAGCGCGCTGACCGAGGTGAAGCTGCTCGGCCTCGGCCACGGCGACCTCCAGCCCTGGCTGAACGCCCGCCCGGAGGTGGCCGCCGCCCTGCTGCGCGCCGTCGCCCGGCGCCTGCGCAAGACCAACGACCAGATGTCCGACCTGGTCTTCTCGGACGTGCCCGGCCGGGTCGCCCGCGCGCTCCTGGACCTCTCCCGCCGCTTCGGCGTGCAGTCCGAGGAGGGCATCCACGTGGTGCACGACCTGACGCAGGAGGAGCTGGCCCAGTTGGTCGGCGCGTCCCGCGAGACGGTCAACAAGGCGCTCGCGGACTTCGCCGGCCGTGGCTGGCTCCGCCTTGAGGCCCGCGCGGTGATCCTGCTCGACGTCGAACGCCTGGCCAAGCGCTCCCGCTGACCCGAAGGCCCGTCTCAGAAAGGGCCGTCTCAGAAAGGCCCGCTCAGATCAGGCCGTGCTCGCCCAGGTACTCCAACTGGGCGCGTACCGACCACTCCGCGGCGGGCCACAAGGAGCGGTCCACGTCGGCGTACACGCGCGCGACGATCTCCTCGGCCGTGCGGTAGCCGTTCTCGACCGCCGTCTCGACCTGGGCCAGTCGGTGCGCCCGGTGCGCGAGGTAGAACTCGACGGCGCCCTGTGCGTCGTCGAGTACGGGACCGTGGCCCGGCAGCACCGTTTGGACGCCGTCGTCGACCGTGAGGGAGCGCAGGCGGCGCAGCGAGTCCAGGTAGTCGCCGAGGCGGCCGTCGGGGTGCGCGACCACCGTCGTACCGCGTCCGAGGATCGTGTCGCCCGTCAGGACGGCGCGGTCGGCGGGGAGATGGAAGCAGAGCGAGTCCGAGGTGTGGCCGGGGGTCGGTACGACGCGTAGTTCCAGGCCGCCGACCCTGACGACGTCACCCGCGGCCAGGCCCTCGTCGCCGAGCCGCAGCGCCGGGTCCAGGGCCCGTACCTTCGTGTCCGTCAGTTCCGCGAAGCGGGCCGCGCCCTCCGCGTGGTCCGGGTGGCCGTGCGTGAGAAGGGTCAGCGCGATCCGCTTACCCGCCTGCTCGGCGGTCTCCACGACGTGCCGCAGATGGCCCTCGTCCAGCGGTCCCGGGTCGATCACCACGGCGAGCGGCGAGTCCGGCTCCGCCAGGATCCAGGTGTTGGTGCCGTCGAGGGTCATCGCGGAGGCGTTGGGCGCGAGGACGTTGACGGCGCGGGCGGTGGCGGGCCCGGAGACGACTCCGCCCCTCGGCTGCCCGGGAAGTGCGGCGGCCTCGGTCATCAGGACCCACTCCCTCCGGTGGATGCGCCGCCCGGGGCGATACGGATCGTGAACTCGTCGTGGCCCGGCCAGGTCAGTACCAGTGCGTCGTCGTCCGCCAGATGGGCCTGGGCCAGTACCGGGGTGAGGTCGACCGTCGCGGCGGCGGACAGCGCGTCGGCGGCGGACCCGTACGCGGTGAGGTGCCGCAGGGTCGCGATCGTCGGGGGCAGCATCAGCAGTTCGCCCTTGTCGTAGCGGGCGACGGCGTCGGACGGGTGGATCCAGACCGTGCGGTCGGCCTCCGTGGTGGCGTTGCGGGTGCGCTGCCCTGCCGGGAGTACGGCGACGAAGAACCAGGTGTCGTAGCGCCTCGGTTCGAACTCCGGGGTGATCCAGCGGGCCCAGGCGCCGAGCAGGTCGGAACGGAGCACCAGGCCGCGGCGGTCGAGGAACTCCGCGAAGGACAGGTCGTGCGCGACCAGGGCCGCGCGGTCCGCCTCCCAGTCGTCGCCGGTCGTGTCGGACACGACGGCGTCCGCGGAGGGGCCGGCGAGCAGGACGCCCGCCTCCTCGTAGGTCTCGCGTACCGCCGCGCAGACGATCGCCTGGGCGGCTGACTCGTCGACGCCCAGGCGGGTCGACCACTCCGCGCGCGTGGGGCCCGCCCAGCGCACGTGGTGGTCGTCGTCGCGGGGGTCCACACCGCCGCCCGGGTAGGCGTACGCTCCGCCGGCGAAGGCCATCGAGGCGGCTCGGCGGAGCATGTGTACGGTCGGGCCGGTCGGGGTGTCCTTCAGGAGCAGGACCGTCGACGCGCGTTTCGCCGGGGCGGGGGTGAGGGTGCCGGTCGCCAGGGCGCGGATTCTTGCCGGCCATTCCGGGGGGTACCACTGCCCATCTGCCATGGGCGGAGGCTATCTCGGGGCGGGCGAATGTTCGAGGGGGGATCCCCCCTCGAACTCCCCCCTGACCTCAGCGGTTGGTCAGTTCTCCAGTTCTACCTGGAGTTCGATTTCCACCGGGGCGTCCAGCGGAAGGACCGCTACCCCCACCGCGCTTCTCGCGTGCACGCCTTTGTCGCCCAAAACCGCCGCCAGGAGTTCGCTGGCGCCGTTGAGCACGCCGGGCTGGCCGGTGAAGTCGGTCGCCGACGCGACGAAGCCGACGACCTTCACGACTCGCGCGATGCGGTCCAGGTCACCGGCGACCGACTTGACGGCGGCGAGTGCGTTCAGGGCGCAGATGCGGGCCAGGTCCTTGGCCTCGTCGGCCGTGACCTCGGCGCCCACCTTGCCGGTGACCGGGAGCTTGCCGTCCACCATGGGGAGCTGGCCCGCCGTGTAGACGTACACACCGGTCCGCACGGCGGGCTGGTACGCGGCGAGCGGCGGGACAACGCCGGGCAGGGTCAGGCCCAGCTCGGCGAGTTTCGCCTCGACGGCGCCGCTCACGCGCTCTTCTCCCGCTTCAGATAGGCCACGAGCTGCTCGGGGTTGTTCGGTCCGGGCACGACCTGGACGAGTTCCCAGCCGTCCTCGCCCCAGGTGTCCAGAATCTGCTTCGTGGCATGGACGAGCAGCGGCACGGTGGCGTATTCCCATTTGGTCATGCGGCCGACTGTATCCGTTGCCGGGTGCGGCCCTCAGCCGAGGTGGGACGGTCAGCCGAGGCTCTTGCCCAGGGCGTCGACGTAGCGGTGGATGAAGTGGTCGCGTACCCCGTCCGAGGTCGGTGCCAGGGGGTCGGCGGTGAGACCCTTTGAGCGGTCCGTCAGGCTGCCGACCAGGGTCATGGATTCGCGGATCCGGCCGCCGGAGTCGATGTACCGCAGGGTGTCGACATGCGTGAACGCGGGCTCCGGCGGGAGCTGCGGCACGATGTCGTTGTTGTTGACGAAGCGGTACATGCGCTCTTTGAAGCCCTTGTTGAACGCGGCGGCGAGCAGCCGGTCGCAGGTGCGGGGCTGGCCGTAGGTGTAGACGCCGTCGGCGCGCAGGCCCGGCTCCTCCAGGTACATGCGCGCCCCGGCGAGCATCGCGAGGGCTCCGCCGAGGCTGTGTCCGGTGAACCACACCGTCTGGTTTCGGGTGCGGAGTTCGGCGAGGGTGTCGCGTACCTGGGGATAGATGGAGTCGAGGGCCTTCGCGAAGCCGTAGTGGACGAAGCCGGTCTGCTTCGGTCCCGGCCACGGCGGTGTGGAGGCGTCCGAGAGCCAGTCGCGGATCTGCGCGGGTTCGGTGCCACGGAAGGCGGTGATGATCATGTCGTCGCCGGCGACGGTGTACGCCTGGGTGTCCTCAAGGGGGAACGGCGGGGTGAACGCGGTGTGGTGGTGCCGCACCTGGTCGAAGCCCCATTGCCGGGCCCGCTCCTCGATGGTGGCCTCGTCCTTGTAGGCCAGGTCGGACGCCTGGGCGAGCCAGTAGGCGTGCGCCAGGCTGTAGCCGGTCGCGTGGTGGTCGATCGTCGTGGGCGGTACGGGCATCGGGGGTCCTCCCGGGCAGGGGTGAGGGGTGCTTCCTGAGGCCGTCGTACCGGTCCCTTCGACCCGTCGGGCCGGAACCCCGCCGCCCGTCACCCGAAAGCCGGACCCGGCACCGGGCCGTACGGCGCACCCCGCAGACATCACCCCGGAGCCACGCCGGTGCCGACGGAGGAATTAGGCTCGAATGCGTGAGCAGGTTCCAGGTCGTCAGCGGTAAGGGCGGTACCGGCAAGAGCACGGTCGCCGCGGCCCTCGCGCTCGCCCTCGCGACGGAGGGGAAACGTACCCTCCTGGTCGAGGTCGAGGGCCGGCAGGGCATCGCGCAGCTCTTCGAGACGGAGTCGCTGCCGTACGAGGAGCGGAAGATCGCGGTGGCTCCCGGGGGCGGGGAGGTGTACGCGCTGGCCATCGACCCCGAACTGGCGCTCCTGGACTACCTCCAGATGTTCTACAAGCTGGGCGGTGCGGGCCGCGCCCTGAAGAAGCTCGGTGCCATCGACTTCGCGACCACCGTGGCGCCGGGGCTGCGGGACGTACTGCTGACCGGCAAGGCGTGCGAGGCGGTGCGCCGCAAGGACAAGCGCGGCCGGTTCGCGTACGACCATGTCGTGATGGACGCGCCGCCGACCGGCCGGATCACCCGCTTCCTCAATGTGAACGACGAGGTCGCCGGGCTCGCGAAGATCGGCCCGATACACAACCAGGCGCAGGCCGTGATGCGGGTCCTCAAGTCACCCGAGACGGCCGTGCACCTGGTGACCCTGCTTGAGGAGATGCCGGTCCAGGAGACCGCGGACGGCATCGGCGAGCTGCGCGCCGCCCGGCTCCCGGTCGGCCGGATCATCGTCAACATGGTCCGCCCGGAGCTGCTGGACGACGACGCTCTTGATCTCGTACGCGGCCATGGCCACGGCAAGGTCCCCCGTACGGCGATCGCCAAGTCGCTGTCCGCTGCCGGTCTTGGCGGCGCCCGCAAAGGCGGGAACGCGCAGAAGCTGGTCGACCCGCTCCTCGCGCAGGCCGGCGAGTACGCGGAGCGGCACGCTTTGGAGCAGGCCCAGCGGGCCGTCCTCATGGACCTCGGGCTGCCCTTGCGGGAACTGCCGTTGCTGACCGAGGGAATGGATCTCGCGGGGCTCTACCGGCTCGCCAAGGAACTGCGGAAGCAAGGAGTCCAAGGAGTCTCATGACACCGGACCCGACACCGGACTCGACACCGGACCCGACACCGGACCCGACATCGCACGGTCAGCGCGGCACTCTCGACGACGACGCCCGGACCGTGCTCGACATCGACTCGCTGATCGATGACCCCAGGACCCGTATCGTCGTGTGCTGCGGCGCGGGCGGGGTCGGCAAGACCACCACGGCGGCGGCTCTCGGGCTGCGGGCCGCCGAGCGCGGGCGCAAGGTCGTCGTGCTGACGATCGATCCGGCGCGCAGGCTGGCCCAGTCGATGGGCATCGACTCGCTCGACAACACCCCGCGCCGGGTGAAGGGCATCGCCGACGGCTCGGGCGGTGAGCTGCACGCGATGATGCTCGACATGAAGCGGACCTTCGACGAGATCGTGGAGGCGCACGCGGACCCGGAGCGGGCGCGGGCGATCCTGGAGAACCCCTTCTACCAGTCCCTGTCGGCCGGTTTCGCGGGCACGCAGGAGTACATGGCGATGGAGAAGCTGGGCCAGTTGCGGGCCCGTGACCAGTGGGACCTCATCGTCGTGGACACCCCGCCGTCCCGTTCGGCGCTGGACTTCCTGGACGCGCCGAAACGTCTCGGCTCCTTCCTGGACGGCAAACTGATCCGGGTCCTGATGGCGCCCGCGAAGGTCGGCGGCCGGGCCGGGATGAAGTTCCTGAACGTCGGCATGTCGATGATGACCGGCGCCCTGGGCAAGGTGCTCGGCGGGCAACTGCTGCGGGACGTGCAGACGTTCGTGGCCGCGATGGACACGATGTTCGGCGGGTTCCGCACCCGCGCCGACGCCACGTACCGGCTGCTCCAGGCGCCCGGCACCGCCTTCCTGGTGGTGGCGGCCCCGGAGCGGGACGCGCTGCGTGAGGCGGCGTACTTCGTGGAGCGGCTGGCCGCCGAGGACATGCCGCTGGCCGGTCTCGTACTCAACCGGGTGCACGGCAGCGGTGCCGCGCAGCTGTCGGCCGAACGGTCACTGTCGGCGGCCGAGCACCTGGTCGCCGAGAGCGTCGCCGAGAGCAGCGAGCAGCCCACCACGGAGGGCTCTGCGGGCGGCTCCGTGGACGGCGCTGCGGACAGCTCCGCGGGCGGCTCTGCGGAAGGCTCCGCGGAAGGCTCCGCGAGCAGCTCTGCGGGCGGCTCCAGGACCGGCTCGGATACCGGCTTCGAGACCGGGTCCACAGAAAATCTTGAAGACGGCCGCATTGTGGATCAGGGGGACGGGAAAGCTGGAGTTCGTAACACTCCTGACTCTCCCGATGACCCCACGAACTCCACGAACTCCCCGGAAGCAGCCGGAAGTTCGGCCCGACTGACCATCGGGCTGCTGAAGCTGCACGCCGAACGTATGCAGTTGCTGGCACGCGAACAGCGCACGCGCGACCGTTTCACCGCCCTGCACCCGGAGGTGGCGGTGACCGAGGTGGCCGCGCTGCCCGGTGATGTCCACGATCTCGCGGGTCTGCGCGACATCGCGGACCGGCTCGCGGCCGAGGGTCCCCCGGCCGGAGCTACTGCGTGATCCCGGCGGCGGCCGTGTTCGGCGACACGCCGGCGGTCGGTTCGGCCTACCCCACGGCCGCGTAGCTCTCGTACGTCTCCTCGTCGTCCATGTTGTCGACGTCGTCGATGTCATGCATGTCATGGATGTCATCGATCTCGCCGATGGCGTCGATGTTCACGGGCAGCAGGCCCGTGCCACGCTCGTACTCGGAGCGCGCGGTCTCCAGGAGGTTGCGCCACGATGTGACGGTGGGCCTCCTGCGCAACAGGGCGCGGCGTTCCCTCTCGGTCATGCCGCCCCACACGCCGAACTCGACGCGGTTGTCCAGCGCGTCGGCCAGGCACTCCGTGCGCACCGGGCATCCGGTGCACACCGCCTTGGCCCTGTTCTGCGCTGCTCCTTGTACGAACAGTTCATCCGGATCGGTAGTGCGGCAGGCCGCCTGCGCACTCCAGTCGGTTACCCAGCCCATACCGGCGCCGTCCTCTCCCGAATCGAGGCTCCCCCACGGCGGCAGCGGCATATTCACCGCCGCCAGTTGAGGACGTTACGGAAGGCGGGGACAGCGCAACACCCCCTTCGGGCCCAATCTTGAATGGTCCGAACGGACTATGCGTACGCGGCAGATCACCCAACGGAGTGAGCTGGGGGCATGCGCGACTTATCCCACAAATTGGGACAGTTCAGTTGAGTCACAACGGACGCCAGGTGACACATGAGGCGGAATCGGGCCCATGTTCCGCCACTCGGCCGTACCTTCACCGTGGTCATCGGCGCCCATGACTCCGTCAGCTTCGGGTTACTTCGGGAGGCTTGCCGAGACTTCGGGCGGTCATGAAGGTTTAAGAGCCCAGGGGTTGATACACGGCCGCACTGCTGTGACAGTTGGGAGCAGCTTAGGCCAAGGCATATACGCGTGTCCGGCGAATGAGAACGTAGGCTGCCCCCATGGCAAACAAGCGCTCGGGCGGTGGTCTGTCTCCCACGCAGCAGGCCGCCAAATTCCTCGGTGTCAGTGTGCTCGCGGGAGCTGTGCTGGCCGGTATCGCGCTGCCCGCGGCGGGCGCGCTCGGACTCGCGGCCAAGGGATCAGTCGAGGGATTCGACGAGATTCCGGCCAATCTCAAGCGACCCCCGCTGAGTCAGCGGACCACGATCCTGGACGCCGAGGGCGGGCAGATCGCCACGGTCTACTCCCGTGACCGCACGGTGGTCGCACTCAAGGACATCTCGCCCTATATGCAGAAGGCGATCGTCGCGATCGAGGACTCACGGTTCTACGAGCACGGCGCGGTCGACGCCAAGGGCATCCTGCGCGCGCTCAACCAGAACGCGCAGAGCGGCGGCGTCACCCAGGGCGCGTCCACCCTCACCCAGCAGTATGTGAAGAACGTCTTCGTCGAGGAGGCGGGCGACGACCCGACGAAGGTCGCGGAGGCCACCCAGCAGACCCTCGGCCGCAAGATCCGCGAGCTGAAGATGGCGATCCAGGTCGAGGACAAGCTCGGCAAGAAGCGGATCCTGGAGAACTACCTCAACATCACCTTCTTCGGGCAGCAGGCGTACGGCATCGAGGCCGCGGCCCAGCGGTACTTCTCGAAGCCCGCCAAGGACCTGAAGCTCCAGGAGGCCGCGCTGCTCGCCGGCGTCGTCCAGTCGCCGAGCCGGTACGACCCGGTGAACGACGAGGCAGAGGCCACCAAGCGGCGCAATATCGTCCTCCAGCGGATGGCCGAGACCAAGGACATCTCGCAGGCGGACGCCGACAAGGCCAAGGAGACCCCGCTCGGCCTCAAGGTCAGCCAGCCCCAGAACGGCTGCATCACCGCGGTCAAGGGCGCCGGCTTCTTCTGCGACTACGTCCGCAAGGTCTTCCTCACCGACCCGGTCTTCGGCAAGACCCAGGAGGATCGCGCCAAGCTCTGGAACCGGGGTGGCCTGACGATCCGTACGACACTGGACCCGCAGGCCCAGGAGTCGGTGCAGGCATCGCTGAAGGACCACGTCAACCAGTCGGACTCGGTCGCGTCGGCGGCCACGCTGGTCGAGCCGGGCAGCGGCAAGATCCTCGGCATGGGCCAGACGAAGCCGTACGGCTCCGGCAAGAACGAGACCGAGATCAACTACTCGGTCGACCGGAGCATGGGCGGCTCGAACTACGGCTTCCCGACCGGTTCGACGTTCAAGCCGTTCGTGGCGGCTGCCGCTCTGGAGCAGGGCAAGCCGGTGACGCAGGAGTACCCGTCGCCGTTCGAGATGGACTATCCCAGCCCCGTACAGACATGCAGCGGCAAGCCCTGGATCAACCAGAACGGCGAATCCGTCCCGAACGAGGACGAGTCGGAGGTCGGCCCGTACCGGCTGAAGGAGGCCATGGCGAAGTCGGTCAACACCTACTTCGTGGAGATGGTCGCCGACATCGGCCTCTGCCCGCTGATGAAGATGGCCGACGGCCTGCACATCGTGCAGGGCAACGGTGAGAAGCTCCCCGAGATGCCCGCCATCGCGCTCGGCTCGAAGGGCATCTCCCCGCTGACCATGGCGAGCGCCTACGCCGCCTTCGCGACCCGGGGCACGTACTGCACGCCGATCGCCGTCGCGTCGATCACCGGTCCCGACGGCAAGTCGATGCCGGTCCCGAAGTCGACGTGCTCGAAGGTGATGAGCGAGAAGACCGCGGACAGCATCAACACGCTGCTGAGCGGTGTGATCGACTCCGGTACCGGTCAGCAGGCGGGTCTCACCGACCGCGCCAACGCCGGTAAGACCGGTACGACGGACGAGCGCAAGAACGCCTGGTTCGTCGGCTACACGCCGAACCTGTCGGGCGCCGTCTGGGTCGGCAGCGGCACGCAGCAGGTCAAGATGGTGCGGATCACCATCGGCGGCGTCTACCACGACGAGGTCTACGGCGGTCAGGTGCCGGGTCCGATCTGGCGGGACGCGATGACCGGCGCCCTGTCGGGCAAGGACTCGCCCGGCTTCAACCTCGTCAACATCCCGGACGGCGGGAAGGACAAGGGCAAGGGTGACAACGGTGGCGGCGGAGGTGGCCGCGACGACGGCAAGCCCGGCGACACCACGGGCGCGACCGGCGGTCCCTTCCCCGGTATCTCCCTCCCGCCGAATCTGATCGGCGGGGGCGGGAACGGGGGCGGCGGCAACGGAGGCGGCTGGAACGGGACCGGAGGCCGCCGGGGATGACTCGGTGACCCGCCCCGCATGAAATGTGCCCCACCCATTCCGGGTGGGGCACATTCCATTTCGCGCGAGCCTCAGGAGATGACGAGAGTAAGGAGATCGCGAGGCTCAGGATATGACGAGTCGGAGACTACGAGTCGTAGATGACGAGTCGTAGATGACGAGTCGGGGATTACGAGTCCGTACCGCGGAAGGGGGTGCAGCTCGTCTTGTTGGACCGCTTCTCCGTGGCGCACGCGCGCACCATGTACCCCTTGCCGCCGACCATATTGGTCCAGTCGTGCACGCCGTCCGCAATGGTCACGGTACGACGGGTGATAAGTACCGTACGGTCCGGATTCCACTTCTCCACCGAGATCGTGGCCGCGTACTTCGAGTCTCCGGTACGCGCCCAGCCCGCCCAGCACTTGTTGCTCCAGCGCAGCTCGAAGTCGGTTCTGCCACCGCCCGTCGAGTAGACCTCGCCCACCACGACGGTGTGCGCGTCCGCGTCACACCCCATGGCGACGGGGCCCTTGTTCTCACACCCGGTGCCGTTACAGCCGACCGCGCTCGCGGTACCGGCGAGCGGGATCATCGTGAGAACGGCCGCGGCGGCCGGAACCAGCGCGAACCGGGCGAGCCGCCTTGACTTGGTCGAATTCTGAGAAACCTTCATCATTCCCCTTTTCCCCTATTTCCATGCGTGACACGCGCACGAGTTCTCGGGCACGCCAAAGCGCGACCGCACAAACAGAACCCCGAATATCCAGCCCCCGTACGCTCGTCGCATTTCATGCGCAGAAACGAACACGAGCAGGATACCCAGCCATACGTGCGGCAGCAATGGAGAATTACCGGCAGGAAATGCCTATTCCGCAATTTCGTACACCGAGCGGACGTATTCGCCAGAAAATAGACGTGGGGCCCTGCCCCCGGACGTGAGGACACGGGGGGCAGGGCCCGAACGAGAGGGAAGTCGGGGGTGAGGCGAGGGGGCGGGGCCGAGGGGCGGGGCCGGGGGGACGCCCGGCTGTGGCGGCGGTGGTGGCTGTGGTGGCTGTGGCGGCTGTGGCGGCTGTGGCGGCTGCTCAGCCGGCCAGGAGCTGCTTCACGAGGGCGGCGACGCGACCGCCCTCGGCGAGGCCCGCGACCTTCGGGTTCACGATCTTCATGACCTGGCCCATGGCGCGCGGCCCCTCGGCGCCCGCGGCCTTGGCCTCCTCAACGGCCTGCGCCACGATCGCGCGCAGCTCGTCGTCGGAGAGCTGCTTCGGCAGATACTCGGCGAGGACCTCGCCCTCCACCTTCTCCCGCTCGGCCTGCTCGGCGCGTCCGCCCTTCGCGAACGCCTCGGCGGCCTCGCGCCGCTTCTTCGCCTCGCGGGCGATCACCTTCCGCACCTCGTCGTCGGACAGCTCGCGCGCCGAGGTGCCCGCGACCTCTTCCTTGGAGATCGCGGTCAGGGTCAGCCGGAGCGTCGAGGAGCGCAGTTCGTCGCGCCCCTTGATGGCGGCCGTGAGGTCTTCCTTGAGCTTCGACTTGAGGGTGGTCATGGCCTGATTGTCGCAGGTACGGAAGTGCCGGTGCCCGCGGATTTACGGGGTACCGCCGATGCTCCCGAGTGGCGGGCGTCTGACACGATGGACGTATGCGCGCGCGATACGGAGTACCCCTGGGAATCACGGCGGTCGGCGCCGCCGGTCTGCTCTACTCGGTGGGTTTCGAGACCCGCTCGTTCCGACTGCGACGGGTGACCGTACCCGTACTGCCCAAGGGGATGCGTCCGCTGCGGGTGCTCCAGGTGTCCGACATCCACATGGTGAGCGGCCAGCGCAAGAAGCAGCGGTGGCTGCGGTCCCTGGCGGGGCTCCGCCCGGACTTCGTCATCAATACGGGGGACAACCTTTCGGACCCGGAGGGCGTGCCGGAGGTGCTGGACGCGCTGGGCCCGCTGATGGAGTTCCCCGGGGCGTACGTCTTCGGCTCGAACGACTACTACGGGCCGAAGCTCCGTAACCCTGCGCGGTACCTGTTCGAGAAGGCGCAGGGCAGGCACGGTCTGAACGGGAACCGGCCGGCCGTGAGCGCCATCCACAACCCGTGGGAGGACCTGCGGGACGGGTTCGACGGGGCGGGCTGGGTGAACCTGACGAACACGCGCGGGGCGCTCAAGATCGAGGGCATGGAGATCGGCCTCACCGGTTTGGACGACCCGCACATCAAGAGGGACCGGTACGGGAGGGTGGCCGGGGGGCCGGAGACGGGGGCGGACTTCTCTCTCGGCGTCGTCCACGCCCCGTATCTGCGCGTGCTGGACGCCTTCACGGGCGACGACTACCCCTTGATCCTGGCGGGCCACACCCACGGCGGCCAGCTCTGCATCCCCTTCTACGGGGCGCTGGTCACCAATTGCGACCTGGACACGGACCGGGTGAAGGGCCTGTCCCGGCACCGGGTGGACGGGCGGACCTCGTACCTCCACGTGTCCGCGGGCTGCGGAACGAACCGCTACACCCCAGTCCGCTTCGCCTGCCCCCCGGAGGCGTCCCTCCTGACCCTGACGCCGACCCCATAGCCGCCACAAACCGGATTTCGCCCAGGGCCCCCGGTGGGCTAAAGTAAACGACGTCGCCGCCGCAAGCGGGGACATCGGGGTGTAGCGCAGCTTGGCAGCGCGCTTCGTTCGGGACGAAGAGGTCGTGGGTTCAAATCCCGCCACCCCGACAGTGAAGTACCAGGTCAGGGGCCTGATCCGCAGAGCGGGTCAGGCCCCTGAGTGGTTCCTGGAGATCGTTTGGGAGAAATCTGGGAGAAGATCTTGGTCGGCTTCTCCCAGGACCGGTCTCCAGTGCCGCAGGATGAGTGACGCTCAAGCGCCCTCGGACCTGCGCGTTCGCGAATCCAGGGCTCGTAGCTGACCAGGAACGCCGCGGCGGGCCGCCCCAACGGTCGTTAGGAACACCGCACATGGCAGGTCATCGCTCAGCTCCTCCCCACGGCCCCGCCCATGCGCTTGCCCAGCGAGTGCGGGCGTTACGGGAGGACCGCGGGTGGACGCGTGAACGGCTGGCCAAAGAGGCAGGCATCGCCGCCGTTACGCTGCGCCGCCTGGAGAGCGAGGGAGCGATCCAGCCAGGTTTCTTCACCGTCGGCGCGGTGGCTGAGGCTCTTTCCGTCTCCCTCGATGATCTTTTCCGGGTAACCCATGTCCCGCCCGTTACCCCCGGTATCTGGTCAGCCGGATACGAAGGCCGAGACATCGACTCATTCGTCGCCTCGCTCGTCGACAGTCGCATCGGTGTCGTAGCGGACGTACGGCTCACCCCGATCAGCCGCAAGAAGGGCTTCAGTAAGACCCGCCTCGGGGAGGCTCTGGCCGCAGCCGGCATCGAGTACACGCACCTTCGTGGCCTGGGCAATCCGAAGGACAATCGGGAGCCCTTCTGGGACGGCCGCGTCGAAGAGGGGTGCGCGCGCTTCCGTGGCCTGTTGCGATCCGAAGAGGCGCAGGCCGACCTTGACCGCCTGGCAGAGCACGCTCGAGCGTCACGGGTCGCGGTGCTGTGCTTCGAGAAAGACGAGAGTCGCTGTCACCGGCAGGTCGTCTTGGAGACGGTCCGCAGCCGGGTCCAAGTGCCGGTGAATCCCTTGGCCTGACTTCGTCCCCGGCTTTCGTACGCGCCCTTGCCAGCGGTGCATGCCTCTCGTCCAATCAGATCGGGAGATCGATGGAGGGGGCACGCCATGGCGTCGTCGGCATTCGGGAAGCGACAGCGCGCGCGGATCATGATCACGGTCAAGACGTATCCGGAGCTGTCCAGCAAATACCGTGAGACCAGCTGTGTGGCCGGCATACGACTCGACCAAGGCGAGCCACAGCACGTGCGGCTCTTCCCTGTGCCCTTCCGGCTCCTCAGCGAAGAGGCGCAGTTCTCCAAGTACTCGATCATCGAAGTCGACGTGGAGCCACACCGCCTTGAGCGGGACTCCCGACCAGAGAGTCTCCGACCGTATCTCGACACGTTGGAGATTGTGGGCGAGGTACCGCCCGACGGCGGCTGGCAGAAGCGGTACCGCCACGTGGAGCCACTGGTCGCCCCGTCGCTCTGCGCGATCAAGCGGGATCAGGAGAAGCGAGGAACATCCCTCGGCGTCTTCCGCCCCGCCGAGATCACCCGCTTCCGGATGGAGGCCGCCGAGCCCTGGTCCGTCTCCAAAGCCGCTCTGGCCGACCAACTCGACTTATTCGAGCAGGAGCTGAACCCGCTGGAGTGGGTGCCGCTCGACCTCCGCTACAGCTTTCGCTGCGCCGAAGACGACTGCCCGACCCACGACATGGGGCTGAAGGACTGGGAGGCAGGCCAGTCGTACCGCAAGTTCCTGCGCAAGTACGGCGAGGACGGGGTCCGCGATGCGCTCCGCGAGCGCTGGTACACGCGGATGTGTGCCCCGAGCCGGGCCGTCCACTTCTTCGTCGGCAACATCGCGGCTCATCCCAAGACGTTCATGCTGCTGGCCGTCTTCTACCCGGAGCGGAAGGTCGTCGATTACGTCCAAGACAGTCTGTTCGACGAGTAGCGCACTTCTGCGCGATCTTCAGGCGGACTTACTGCGCTGCTGAGCGATGCCCAGCTCTGGCACCCCCGCTTGCTTCGGAAATGGGGTCACCTTCTTCATGCGGGGCTCCCTTCCGAAGAACGCGCGGTACTTCTCGATGGTGCCGATCTCCCTGACGATCTTCTTCACCCAGTCGGGCGTATAGACGTAGGCCCCGAATGCCTCGCTGTAGACGCAGTACTTCGCGTTCGTAGCGTAGGGGTCAGCAGCTCCACTGACAGGTCTGACCCCGAGGCGTCGCCACATCTTGGCGTGCTCGTTCTGGACGCTGAATTCGAAGATCAGTTGCTCTTCTACGAGGCTAGCCACCCGCCCCGGGAGCAGCTTGTCCTTGTCTGCCACTTCGACGTGCTTGGTCTTTTCGATGACTGTGCCGAGACGCCCAGCCTCAACCATGATCTTGCGCTCTTCCTCGTTCAGCTCATCGAGCTTGACGAAGTTGATCGCCAGGTCGGCATCCGTCTTGGAGCCGATGATGGGCACAAGCCTTACGCGGTAGTCGTACCTGAGGTCTTCGCGGACGGCAGGATCGATGGCAGCCTCGAACTTCGCCACCAGGTCGCGGGTGTGCTTCGGCAGCTTCTTCGCTGCCGCTTGGAGTTGCTCCCGCCCCTCAGCGGTGAGGGCCTGAAGCGAAATCGGAAATCGAAGCTGATCGGCAAGGCTGAACTCGGTGCCGAAGTGGGCAACCATCTCTTGTTCGTAGTTCAGGACGAGCGCTTGGGCCCTGCCACCTGTCGCGATCTTCAAGTTGTGCTCGTAGCGGTGCTCCACCTTGTTTCGGAGCGCCACGAAGAGTTCCCCGTTCAAGCGCACGGCATCCCTGTTGTCAGGGAAGCGCTCCTTCAAGCACCGGTCGAGATCCCAAGCCTTGGGCTCACCATCAATCAGCTGCTGCTGACCGGTCTTGGGGTCGCTGTAGTGATAGTCGATCTTCGCCTTGTGGAACTCTGCATGAAGTAGGTAGTGCCACGCCTTGTGCATGTGCGTGAGGAAGTCGCTGTAGTTACCAGTCGAGCAATTCCACTCGTCCACCGCTTTGAGGGCGTGCCGCTGCGATTCCATGAGGATGTGGCGCCAGCGAGCGTATGCCATGTCACGTGTCCTTCTCGTCCAAGAGGAGGATCACACCTTCCACAGAATCTCGACAACCGGAATTCAACAATCAGGGTCAGAACGGCACTTGCACCCGCCGGGCCAGCAACTGCGCAAACGCAGACAGCCTTGTCCCCACTCCGAGGACTACAGAGTGGGGACAAGGCGAAGCAAGGCCGTCATCCACCACTGGACTCAGCCTCGCCCCTGTCTCACAGCCTCGCGAGGTCAGGGCTACTTCTGGAGCAACCGATCAAGGACTGGCACGGGAGACCTTGGGGCCAGCCCTCGGCGCACGTCGAGTGCCGCCTCCCACTGCTCGGTCAAGCCGAGGATGAGGCGCCGGCGCATGCCAGGCGTAACGTGGGCGTAGCGCGCCGACACCGAGCCGTCGATGTGGCCCATGCGTTCGTCCATGAGCACTTTCTCGGTGCCGAGGTCCTCCATCATCGTGCGGTGGGTGTGCCGGAGACCGTGCGGCGTAAGGCCCTTGGCGATCGGGAGCCAGCAAGCGTCCGCCCGAGCAGCGGCCCCTCGGCCTCGGGCCGGGATGCCCGGCCAGGGCTCGCCGAGGATCGGTACCGGGCGGGCCTCCTGTGGAGCCTTCTTCGGATACCAGCCGGAGACCGCAGGGGTGAACAGCCAAGTGGCGAAGCCGTTTCGGCGCCAGTGGGCCGCGTGCTCCGATGTGATGCCTCCCCGTATGAACCCGAGCTCTGCGATGGCGAGTTCGACGCGCACGCGGGTGTCCTCGCGGACGCGATTGGGGTGGTTGAGGACGTTGGAGACCGTGCCCGTGGAGACTTCGGCGCGGCGGGCGACATCGACGAGCTTGGCGCCCTGGTGGCCGCCGGTGCGCGCCGCACCCTGGCCACGGAAGACGTACGTCCTGCCGTGACAGGGGCAGGGCGTCGGCTTCGTACGGGCGATGTGGTTGAGGACCAGGGCGGACAGCCATTCCGTCGAGTCGATGTCGCGGTAGCTGTCGTCCTTGGGCGGGCAGCGGACCAGCTCGCCGGTGTCCAGTTCGTACAGCTGCCACTCGACGCGGAAGGCGCTGGGGCGGACGAACTCCGTTTCCAGACCGACGATTTCGCCCCAGCGCTTGCCCGTGTAGCCCTTGAGGACGGTGGCGACGAACTCGTCGTCGCGCCCGGAGAGCAGGGCTGCCCGCTCGGCTGTCAGCAGGATGCCGAGCGCGTCGGTGACGACCTTCTCCGGGCCGCGGTCGCGCGAGCGGCCGGCGCGCTTTCCTCGGCCTCGGCGCCTGGCTGCCGGGTTGGACGTGAGCAAGCCCTCGTCGATCGCGTCCTCGAAGATCAGGTGGAGCGTGGAGCGCCAGGTCTTGACGCTGGAAGCCGCGTACGCGGCCCGCTCCTTCTTCTCCCAGGCGTCGACGTCCGTGCGCAGGATGCCTGCGAGCGCCTTGTCCTCGAAGTCGGGGAGCAGGTGCTCCTCGATGTGGCGCCTGTAGTTCTGCATCGTCGAGGCTGCCAGGTCCTGGGCTGCGTACCAGCGGCTCGCGTACTCGCCGAAGGTCTCCTGACCGAGGCCCGGGTCGCGCCACTGGCCGCGCCGAACGGTCACCTCCTCCGCGTCTGCGGCCTGCTTGGCCTCGCGCTTGGTGGCGAACTTGACCACGACGCCCGCGGAATCAGCGACGGTGCCGTACTTGCCGTCCTCGATCTTGTAGCGGCCTCGCCAGTAGCCACCGCGCTTTTCTGCGTACCCCACAGATTCCCTCCCTTCTGTCGCGTGGGGTGCTTTAAGCAGCGGTTCCGTACTGGGACTTGGTCATCCGGCGTGGTGGCCGGGCCTTGAGACGGACGGTGGGCACAGCCGTCTCGGGCTGCTGCCGCCGGGCACGAGGCTTCCGGGTCGGCGCAGGGACGGCACCAGGGTGCTGCGGAGCCTGGACCGGACGCTCTTCGAGCATGCGGATGATCTCGGCGAGGTGCCCGTCCGAGAAGCGGTAGGCACGGCCGACGCGGGTGAACGGGATGAGCCGCCGGCGAGCGCGGTCCTTGACCCACCAGGCCGAGCAGCCGAGTGCGGCGGCGACTTCCTCGGGGACGTAGAGGCGCGGCAGGGCAGCCTCGGCGTACGGGGTCGTTGTGGAGGCAGGGGGTATCGCGGGTTGACGCAAGGGGTGGTTCCTCTTCTGGCGGGCATGGGCGCGGCAACGCCGGTCCGCCGGTCGATCGCTAGGGATAGGAGTGAGCTGCCCGTGCTGGGGGTTTGCGGGCCCAGGACGGGAGTGGGCGCCGGAAGCTATGCCTCGCCGACGGAGTCGGCGTCGCTAGGCGGAGGCCCGTGCATCTTCAGCATGGTCTTGCTGGCCTCCTCCGCCATGGCGTTGGAAACCATGACGTCGGCTTCCTCGCGCACGTCCGGGTGCTCAGTGAGGTAGGCGTCGAGGGCGTCGCGTGCCTCGGTGAAGGCCATGTTGGCGCGCTGGGTGGCGCGGAACGCATCGAGGATCTCGTCGATGAGCTCCATGGCGCGGGCCTTGGCAGCCAACTGCGGAGGGCCGACGAGGTTGCGCAGGTCGAGGCCGAAGACCTCCGCGAAGCCGATGGTCTCGTCGAGGTTGATGCGGCGCTTGCCGTTTTCGATCCGCCAGACCGCGGACGGGTTCATCTCGAAGCCGGCCTCGTTCATGCGGTCGGACAGGGCGTTGGTGCTCCAGCCGCGCGCCTCGCGTTCCAGCTTGATGCGCACCGCGACGTTGCCCTCGCCGCTGAGCAGCACGCCCTGCGGCGGGTGCTCATCCGCCATGGCCACCTCCTTCCGTTCGTAGCGGCACCCTGCCATTTGCAAGGACCCCATAACAGTAGCATGCGCACTGCGAGATGCAGAACACTTCTGCGATCTGCAATTCATGTGGCATAGTGGTGGCACCCCCACCCCACCGACCTCAGGAGTCCGCACGCCCGCACGTCACATGAAAGAAGCCCCCGGCGATGCCGGGGGCTCAAGCGCAAACCTCTCAACCGCCATCCCTAGCGATCAACCTGCGGAGACCGGGATTGCCGTCCCATATGGCCCGCAAGCAGAGGAGCTGATGCCCAGTATGACCGATCCCCAGCCGAGTACGCCATCCCTTCCCGACGACGCCGCCACGTCGTGGCCTCCCGTTGCCGTGCCCGGCCAACCGGCCGACCCCACGGCACCGCCCGCGGACGACGACCTCGACGACGCCTCCAAGGCTGTGCCGACGTCCGAGGGCGCGGAGATCCTGGACCACCTACGTACGCAGATCAAGCGGTACGTGGCGATGCCGAGCGAGGAGGCCGTCACCGCGGTGACGTTGTGGACTGCGGCGACGCATCTGCAGCGTGCCTGGCAGCACGCGCCGCGGCTGGCGATCGTCGCGCCGGAGAAGCGGTGCGGGAAGTCCCGCCTACTGGACGTGGTGACCGAGACCGTGCACAACCGGCTGATCACGGTCAACGCCAGCGCGGCGGCGATCTTCCGGTCGATCGACGGGGACGACCCGCCGACCCTGCTGGTCGACGAGGCCGACACGATGTTCGCCACCACCAAGGCCGCGGAGAAGAACGAGGAGGTCCGTGGCCTGATCAACGCCGGGCACCAGCGCGGACGCCCCACACTGCGGGTGTCGGGACCTGAGCACCAGGTGCAGGAGTTTCCCACCTTCGCCATGGCGGCACTGGCCGGGATCGGTGACCTGCCCGACACGATCATGGACCGCGCGGTGGTGATCCGGATGCGACGCCGTGCGGCGGGCGAGAAGGTGGCGTCCTTCCGTACCGGCCGGGACACCCCCGCCCTGAACGCGATCCGCGACCGCCTCCACGCCTGGCTCCAGCCGCTGTACGAGCAGGCTATGGAGATGGAGCCGCCCATGCCGGTCGAGGACCGCGCGGCGGACACCTGGGAGCCGCTGGTCATCATCGCCGACCTCGCCGGGGGTGACTGGCCGGTGCTGGCCCGCGCCGCCTGCCGCGCCATGACCGACTACGAGGCCTGCCAGGACGAGGAAGGCGGCCTGCGCACTCGCCTCCTGGTCGGCATCCGCCGCGCCTTCGCCGCCGTCGGCGATCCGGCCGTGCTGAGCACGAAGCATCTGCTGGAGTCGCTGAACGCGGACAGGGAAGCGCCGTGGGCGGAGTACGGCGCCAACGGCCTGACTCCGCGCGGCCTGCAGCTGCTTCTGAAGCCCTACGGCATCGGGTCGGCCAACCGCCGCTTCCCCGACGGCACCCAGGCCAAGGGGTTCGCACGCAACCAATTCCTCGACACCTGGGCCCGCTACTGCCCCGAACCGAAGGCAGCGGACGCGCCCACCACGTCAGCCGACGGGCCGCAGCCCGGCACCGCAGCCTGACCCGACTCCAATCGCATCACTCGTCCCCGCGCAGGTCAGCGCGGGGACGAGTGAGAGAGCCGCAACGAGTCGAGTCGACATCACCACGCCACCCGTACCTGCCCTGACCAGGCACGCAACGAGTGGTACGAGACGTCACGCCCCACGGCGGCCACGCCCTGCCCTCCCCCTGCGCCGCAGCCGCCACCCCAAGACACCTGGAGCACCCCGCTTGTTCGCACGCATCGCCGCCATACGCGGCACCGACCTGATCCGCCTCGGCATCGCCCTGCTCGCCGTATTCGCCTTCGCCCTCTCCTACGACGCCCTGCGCCAGATGGGAGTCGCCATCCACATCCGCGGACTGCTCACCTACGCCTTCCCACTCGTGATCGACGGGTTCATCGCCGTCGGCGTCGGAGCCCTGCTCATGCTGCGTACCGCACCCTGGTACTCCCGGCTGTACGTGTGGCTGCTCGTCGGTGTGGCCACGATGACGAGTATCTGGGCAAACGCCGTACACGCTGTCCGCCTCAACGAGCAGGCCCGTCATGGTGATGGGCTCCGTCTCGACGACGTCACCGTCGGCGCCTTGTCCGCCATCGCCCCGCTCGCTCTGGCCGGCGCCGTCCACCTCTACATCGTCGTCCACCACCACCCCTCCTCCCGCAGCCACACCGATGTGGCGCAGGACTCTGCCGACGTGGCTGCGGACACCACTGACGTGGCTGAGACCCCTCCGCCCTCTACGGATCCGCAGGATCACGAGCCCCGTGAGATCTCTCCCGAACGGCTCGCCCTCGCGCGCACCGCGCCACTCGGGCGCAAGGGCCGCGCCTCGCGCCGCCACATCGAAGCCACCTTCCGCAGCAGGGACTTGACCATCGGCAGGACGGAGGCGGACAAGCTCAAGGACACCTTGCAGGCCGAGCTCGACGCAGCCGCCTCCGAGCGGCCGCAGGAACTCGAAGCGGTCCCCGCCAGCACTGCCGCTTAACCCCTGCGTCCACGCCGGTCGCCCCGCCTCCGGGCTCGCCCCGTGTCCCCCGTGCAGCCAAGTACTGGGGACACGGAGGCCGACGCAGCGATGCACCCCGATACCCAAGCACCCCTCGGAGAACCAACTCATGCACGATCCGCACTACGAACTCCCCATCCAACAGCAGGTGACGAACACCAGCCTCAACAGCGCAGCAAGTTGTCGGGTAAGGAGTCCTTACCCGGCCTCCGCCCCACAAGGGGCGGAGGCATCCGACGCCGAGGCGGCACCAGGGTCGGCCGGCCCGGGGGAGCCAGCCGAGACGGGAAGCAGCAAGTCGTCGAGCACCACGCAACAGCCTGCGCCGCGTCGCCGTCTGCGAGACAAGCAGCTGCGCGAGCGCCGCGTCCACCCCCGCTACAACGACGACGAGTTCTCCCTCGTCCAGAACGCCGCTGCCCTGACCGGTATGGCAGTCGGCGGCTACGTCGCCGACTGCTCGCTCGCCGCCGCCCGCGCCGACGACCCCACTGCTGCCGTCGCCGACTACCGCGCCATGATCCAGGCGCTGATGGCCTCCAACGGACAGCTCGGCAAGATCGGCAGCAATCTCAACCAGCTCGTCGGACATCTCAACAAGGACGGCGCCTGGCCCCACCCCGATGTCGTCCTCCGCCTCCTGGACCGCGTGGAGGCGGCCGTCGCCGAAGCGGACTCCGCCATTGCTCAGGTCACTGAGGGGCGGTGAGCGGGTGATACCCAAGATCATCCTCAGCTCGGGCCCGCACGCCACGCGCCGCACGATCGGCTACCTCTTCGGCAAGGGACGAGCGAACGAGCACATCGATCCGCACCTCGTGGCCTCCTGGAACGGCTTCGCCCCCGACCCCGGCCGCAGCCCCCATCGAGATTCGAAGGCGGTGGAGAGGCAGCTCGTCGCCCAGCTCGACCAGCCCGTGAAGATGCTAGGCGACAAGGCGCCCAAGGACACCGTGTGGCACTGCCCCGTCCGCGCCGCACCCGAGGACCCGATCCTCACCGACGCCCAGTGGGCCGACATCGCCCGCCGGATCGTGGCCGCCGCCGGCATCGCACCCGACGGGGACGAGAACGCCTGCCGCTGGGTCGCCGTCCGCCACGCCGAGGACCACATCCACATCGCCGCCACCCTCGTACGCCAGGACGGCCGCCGCCCCGATCGCGGCTACGACCAGCGCGCCGTCCAACGCGCCGCCCGCAAGATCGAAGTCGACTACGGGCTCCGGCGGTTGAAGCAAGGCGATGGCACCGGCGCCAAGCGTCCGACCAGCAAGGAACACTTCAAGGCCAGGCGGCTCGGGCACGATGCCACCTCCCGTGAGGTCCTGCGCCTACGGGTACGCCGAGCTGTGGCCGCCGCAGCCGACGAGACCGAGTTCTTCGCCCTGCTGGAGGCCACCGGCGTCACCGTCCGCCTCAAACACGGCCCCTCCGGCGATGCGCTCGGCTGCAACTTCGCCCTGCCCGGCGACACCAACGACCAGGGCGAACCAGTGTTTTACGCGGGTTCTACCCTCGCCCCCGACCTGTCCCTGCCCCATATCCGTAAACGCCTCGGCACCACCAGCCCCGAACCTGCCACAGTCCAGCCGGGCAATCCGTGGCACCAGGCCACCACCGCCACCGAACGCATCCCGCACCACCTCACCCAAGGCAACGACCACACCGCACAAGGCCAACTCGTCGCCCTAGGGATGACCCTGGACCTGCTGCCGCTCACCGCACCAGCCGCCGTGAAGGCCGAACTCGACCACGCCGCCGCAGCCTTCGAGCGCGCAACTCGCTCGCGCGTCACCGCCGACCTCGACAGCACCCGCGTCCTGCGACGCAGCCTCCAGACGATCTGGCGCGACCGTTCACAGGCTGTGGACGGCACCGGACTCGCGATGCTCATGGACGTCACGCTCACCGCAGTGGCCTTCGCGATGCACTGGCACCGCACCCGTCGGCACGCACAACAGGAAGCAGCCGCCGAACAAGCCCTCGTGCACTTGCAGGCCGCGTACGCGCAGGTATCAGGGCCTGTCCTGGCCGACCTTGCCGTACGCGCTCCCAGTCCCCAGGCCAAGCGCCGCTTCGCCCAGCACCTCCGTGACGCAGCGCCGGAGCATGCTCAGCGGATCCTCGACGACCCGGCCTGGGACGCACTGACCACCGTCCTCGCCGAAGCGGAGGCAGCGGGCCACAACGCCGCCACCGTCCTTAACCACGCGCTCGGCCAGCGCACCCTGGACGACGCCCACAGCCCTGCCCGCACACTGACCTGGCGCATCCGCCGCCTCGGCGAACGCCACGCCCCCAGTCCACGAGCACAAGCAGCACGGGCACGCAGCACCGCACACCGTCCGGGCAATCCCGCCTACCCGGCTGCTGCCGCCTCGTCGCCCCAGACACCGCCAGTACGGCGCCGGTGATCACTGCCCGGCAGCAGCCTCACTGGGGCAAGCAGATCAAGCGGGTCACTTGGCCATAAGCAATTTCCGAGTTTCCTCGGCGCACCCCCACGACAACGTGACGCCGGCGCCCCCATGCCCGTAGTTGTGCACGACCCTGGTGCCGTCCTCCCACCGCTCCGCCTCCACGCGGACCGTTGCACGGGTCGGCCGCGCACCGATCCGATGCTCCAGGACGCGGGCCTGGGCGAGGCGAGGTTCGACCTCGGTGCAGTGGGTGAGGATGTCGGCCGCCGCCTTGTCGTCGAGGGCTAGGTCGCCTTCGCCGTCGATGGCGGTGCCGCCCAGGACGACGGTGTCACCGTGCGGATAGATGCACAGCAGGTCCGGTGAGGAGCCGGTGTCCTCGGAAAAGAAGTCGGTCAGGCCCGGATTGGTGACGACGACGTGCTGGCCCCGGATGGGGCGGAGGTCAGGGTCCGGGACCAGGTCCCGGCTGCCGAGGCCCGTGCAGTTGACGATCACCGAGGCCGGGCCCGCGTCCGCGAGCGAGGTCAGCCGTCGCCGCTCAACCGCTCCCCCCGCATCGCGCAGTCGACGCAGGAGGTAGTCGAGGTAGACAGGCATGTCGATCAGCGGCACGGTGAACCGGTACCCGGCGGTGAACCCGGCCGGAAGCTCCGTCCGCTCGCACAGCCGGAAACCCGGCAATGTCGTGGCCCAGTCCGGCGCCGCCTCCGCCGTACGGGATGCCTCAATCCCGCTCGTAAGCCGGACGCCCGTGGCGGGGTCATCGGCCAGCTTCCCGAAGACCTCCAGGGACCGTTGCCCCCACTGCTCGACCTTGTCCTTCGGCTCGACCAGGTACGGGCCCCACATCGCCCCGGCCGCGAGTGACGTGACTCCGGGGACCTGCTCCGCGACCACGCGCACCGAAGCTCCTGCCTCGGCGAGAACGATGGCAGTGGTGAGCCCTGCCACCCCAGCCCCGACAACGACAACGCGCTCCCCTGCGGTCATGATCTCGACCCTAACGGCCGGGTCGCGTCAACGGCGCGTGTCGGGCGAGTGCGCCCTCCAGGACCGGAAGGAAGCTGCGTACGTGGGGGTTGCGTTGGCGGCGGCGGAGGTCGGTGGCGAGTTGGTGGAGGAGGGCCGCGCTGCGAGGTGAGCGCACGATGTCGAGGCGGTCGGCGACGATCTGTCCGATCTCGCAGGCCGTCTCCAAATCTCCGTGAGCGCTGTGGCCGAGCGCCAGCCAGGCACCCTCGAACATGGCCCTGCGCTGGCTCGGGTCGCCACGCGGAACGTCGTAGGCCCCCGATCGAAGCATCTCGATCCCCTGGGCGAGGAATCGGCGGCCCTTCGCGCCAGCGTCCGCCTTCTGTTGCGCGCGGCCCATCTGGACGAGGCCGTAACCGGCCTGGCAGTCCAGGTGGTTGTCGGTGAGGAAGTACATCCAGCGGGGCTCCTCCTGGCCGCCATCCCGGCTCGCGATCAGTTCGTGGGCGGAACCACGGGTGTGGGCGAAGTCCTTGTCACGGCCCGCCGCCGCGTACGCGTAGGCGAGTCGGGACAGGACGGACGCCCGGACGACGGGCGGGGATGCGTCACTCGCCCGGCGGGCGGCTTCCCCCAGCGCGATGGCGTCCGCCGGGTGTCCCCGGCTCGCCGCCTGGAAGGAGAGGTCGCCGAGAATGTGGGCGCACAAGGGCAGATCGTTGACCTGATGCGCGGCCCGTAACGCCGTGGCGAAGTAGCGCTGCGCCAGGCCGTGGTCGACCGCGTCGAAGGCCATCCAGCCGGCGAGTTGGCCGATCTCCGCGAGAGCGCGGATCAGCCGGCTCGTCACGGCGGGCGAGTGGCCGCCTTCGTGGAGGAGCAGCCCTACGGCACGGAACTGGGCTCCCACGTACGGGAGATGCCGCGCCCCTCCGTGTTCGTCGTCCAGCACTTGGAGCATGGGCAGGTGTTGCTCCACCTGGTCCACGAGTGGATCAGCGCCGAATGGTGGCGTCATCCGAGACGCGTACTGGCCTCGACCGGCCGTGCCGTCAAGGTACTGGGCGACGATCGCGAGCAGCCCCGCTCCCGAGATCGCGAGGAATCGGCGTCGGTCGATGAGCCCTCCCAGCACCCAGTCCTCCACGATCGCCTCCATGCCCCGTACGGTCCAGGGCCGTGCGAGATCGGTGTCCGCCGGGACGAGCGCCGAGGAGTCGCCCGCCCGGCCCTGCCACAGTTCGGCTACCGGGACAGCCCTGCCCAACTCCTGGGACAGCACGTACGCGGCCATCATCGGCAACGGCGAGCGCGGCAGGGAGCCGGTGTCCCTCCAGTGGTACGGCGCCGATTCGGCCACCGTCCCCGCGCCGAACACTCTGTTGAGCTTGCGGGCGAGCGCCTTGGGGCTCCATCCGAGTTCGTTGAGGCACGCCGCCAGTACGGCGTTGGGTGCCCCTGCCGTCTGTGCCACGTGCGACCACCTCCTCACGGCCCCAGTGGCTCGTCCTTCATCTCGCGTTCCCATGGTGATGCCCTCGGCGGCCGAGTGACCTCCGTCTCAAGGAAGTTGACCGAGTTGACCCACTGATGGGGTCCTACGTGACCGGTCTCCTCCGGTGTTCTTGGATCCCGGCGGAAGGCGCCGCCTTCGACGCCGACGGAGAGAGGTGGGGCCTTGAGAGACCACACGAGCACCTCCCGAGACCGAGACCGAGACGGTGGCCGCGACCGCGACCGCGACGGAGAGCGTCCGGGCAGTGTCCTGGAGCGTGACTGCGGGCGACCGGCCTCCACGCCCGGCCCCGTGCACAGGCAAGTCGATTGCGGCGGTACGACCACGCTGATCACTGATCTTCCCTACGGGCCAAGAGCGGCCGAGGTCGCTCGGCAGGCCGTCGCGGTGGCGCTCCACGGCGCCACGGCGGGAGACCTGCTCGATGACGCTCGCCTGGTCGGATCGGAACTCGCGACGAACGCGTTCACCTCGGGCAGCCCGCCCGTGATCCTTTGCGTCGACCGCAGCAGCCCGACCGCCGATGGCCTGGAGGTCGAGATCACCGTCACCGACGGCGGTTGCCCTCACCCGGTCTCGCTTTCCCCGTCGCCTCCCGAGGAGGAGGCCCAATCGGGACGAGGGCTGGTCATCGTCGAGGCCCTGGCCGACGCCTGGTCGCTGACCACCGGCACCCACGGCACCCGCGCCTGGTGCCGCCTCACTCACGGGATCACCCACGAAATCACCCGCGAGTCCACCTGCGGCACCCGTCCTTCGCCCGCCGGCACCCCCTGAGATCCACGCCCCCGAGATCTCGCCCTCGAAGGAGGCACCAAACGATGCGCATCGACCACGCGACTCCACCACCCCCGCCCACGGGCGCGCCGAACGCGACTCGCCGCCCCCGCGTGGTCGTCGCCCTTCACGAGGGCTTCTACGGCGCCCAGTCGGGCACCGGCTTCAGCAACCGCGCCTTCCTCACGGCACTCACCCGCTTACTGCCGGCAGGCCGCTTATCCGTGATCACCCCGCACGTATCCGAAACAGCCGGAGCACACGATCGGCGGTGGACCAGCGAGGTCCAGGAGATGTTGCGGCAGGCCGAGGCCGAGGTGATCACGGTTCCCGAGGTCCAAGCGGCGCCGGACTCGGTCCACGGTTCCATCCAGTTGTCCGACCTGGCGGGAGAGGCGGCCCTGCGCATCGCAGATCACGCCAGCCGCTGCCTCCTCATCGGCCTCGATGTCCCCTTCCTCGGGCTCGCCCCCTACACGTCCCCGGCCATGGACCTGCTGCTCGTGCCCCGTTCCATGGCGGCGTTGACGCGGCCCGGCGACCTGCCGCGCATTCGCTGGGAGCGAGACACCCTGCGGGCGGCGACCGCCCGGGGCGCACGGGTCGGCGCCATCTCCACCCACATGCGAAGCCACCTCATCGTGAGGTGCGCCATCCCTCGGACGAACATCGTGAGCATCCCGAACGGGTTGCTCCAGGAGGAGATGACCAGGCCGGGGATCGTCCCGCCCCTTCCATTCAACGCCCGCGCCGGATTCCTCCTGGCCATGGGCCGCGCGGTACCCACCAAGGGCTTCGAAGATCTCTTGGAGGCACTGCACGCTCTGAAACAACGGCGCGTCCGTGTTCCGCACCTGGTGCTGGCGGCCGTGACCTCCGGTGATCACGAGGGCCCCACCTCGTACCAGGAGGACCTCGCGGGGCGCATCCGCGCGTACGGCCTGGACGCGACACTGATCGCCCGCTTCACCCCTGCGGTCCGTGCCTGGCTGCACAGTCCCGCGCTGCGCGCGGTCGTCATCCCGTCGCGTGAGGAACCCTTCGGGCGGATACCTCTGGAGGCGTTCGCGGCAGGCGCGGGCCCGGTCGTCGCGACCACGGCCGGCGGACTGGCCCAGACCGTCATCGAAGGCAAGACCGGCTTCAGCGCCAGGCCAGGGGACCCCAAGTCCCTGGCCTCCGCACTTCGTCGCGCCCTGACCGTTCTACCCCGAGAGCGCGAGCGTCTTCTGAGCGCCGGGACGGCCCTGGTGCGTTCGCGCCACGACTACGAGGTCAGCGTCGGCTCCGCCATCGGCCGTATCGCCCCTTGGGCACTGACGCCTTCGCCGACCGGAGAGGTCAGGGCCCGGTGAACCGGCCCGTGGTGCTGATCAGTCTGGAATCCCCGCACGCCTTCTGGCGGTTGTCCGCCGACCATGAGCGTTGTCTGCGCGCCTCATTCGCCGATGTCGAGTTCCGTACGGCGACCGAGGCGAACGTACCGCACCAACTGGCAGACGCTCACGTCTACTTCGGTTGGAGGTTCGAGCCGTCGTGGCTGGTCGGCGCGCCACTCCTGAAGTGGATCGCTTCCCCGGCCGCCGGTACCGATCATCTGCCCGTCGCCGAAGCCCGCTCCGTCGGGGTGGAGTTGACCCGCTCGTACGGATTCCACGGCCGGCCCATGGCAGAGCACGCCATGGGGCTGATCCTGGGCTTCTCCCGCGGGCTGTTCATGAGCCAGCGCGTCCAGCGGAACCGGACCTGGTGGAAGGACGACTTGGCCGAGGAGTTCTTCGACCTGGCCGGAGCGACGATGACCATCGTCGGCTGCGGCAGCATCGGCGGACACCTCGCCCGCGCCGCCCGCGCCTTCGGCATGGACGTGATCGGAGTACGCCGGGCGCCGCCCGCGCCCTCCGGTGACGGGATCACATGGATGCACGCCTCGGCCGTGCACGAGGCGGTCGCCGTCGCCGATGTGGTGGTCGATCTACTGCCCGCCACCCCAGCCACCTACCTCTTCTTCGACCACGGCCTGTTCACGGCGTGCAAACCCAGATCCCTGTTCCTCAACCTCGGACGTGCGGCAACCGTCGATCAGTCGGCGCTCCTGTCCGCTCTCAACGCCGGCCACCTCCGTGGCGCCGCCCTGGACGTCTTCGACCCCAGACCGCTGCCCGCCGGCCATCCGCTGCGGCTGCACCCCCGGGTCGTCCTCACGCCGAAGAGTTCGACGCTCTGCCACACGTACATGGACCGGGCGGTCGCGTTCTTCGCCGACAACCTGCACCGCTACCTCACCGGCCAGCCGCTCAACGGATTGGCCGAGCAGCCCGCCGCCCGATCTCACCTCGCAGGAGGCTGAACGATGCTCACCGCACGCCACCGCGACCTGGCCGCCGCCTTCGCCGCGACCGGCCGCAACCACCCCTACCTGGCCTTCACCCTCAACTCCCTGTGCAACCTGGACTGCGTGTTCTGCAAGCCCCGTTGCATGCCGGACTACGGGCACAAGGACCGTCCCCTGACCGCCTCCGACTACGCGGCCATCGCCGCCGAGGCCAGCTCCTGGGAGATCAAGAAGGCGCACTGTTCCGGCGGCGAACCGACCCTCCGGGCGGACATCCTCGACGTCATCGCGAGCCTCGCCGACGGCCTCGGGCCCGACGCCGCGATCGGCATGACCAGCCACGGCAACCTGCGCCGCGGCCTGAGCGTCGAGAAGCTCCACGGCGCCGGCCTGACGTACCTCAATCTCAGCCTCCACAGTCTCGACCCGGCACGGTCCGCCGCGATCATGGGAGGCGGCGACCCGCGCATCACCCGGCACACCCTCGACACCGCCCTGTCCCTCGGCCTGCGCGTGAAGGTCAACTGCGTTCTCCAGCGCACCTACCTGGACGATGCCTTCGACGTCGCCGAACTCGCCCGCGACCTGCCCATCGCCGTCCGCCTGATCGAACTCCAGAACATCGGCCCCGCGCAGGCGCTGTTCGACACCGAGTTCATCAGCGAGGCCGAGGTCCGCGACCGTCTCCACGAGTGGTTCGCGGGCGCGGGGGAGGTCTCCCGTGACCAGCTCGGAGTCCGCAGCCCTGGGCAGTACCTCCGCCCCGACGGCTGGGCGGGCTCGATCGGCTTCATCTCCAACTCAAGCTGCGCCACGTGCTCCGACGCGAACCGGATCAAGATCACTCCTACGGGCGTGGCCCGCCCCTGCATCCTCCACAACCGAGACATCCCCCTGAAGCCCCACCTCACCGACAACACCCTCGGCGACGCCTTCGCGCACCTCTTCCAGGCCATGCTCGACCGCGACTCGAACGACGCCTGGCAGGGCTTCCACTACGTCGACTACGACCTGCGCTGGGACCGGATGGAGCGCCCCGAAGGCACCCCGGTCCTGCCTTTGCTCCCTGTGGTCACCACGGACACGACGGCCCAGCCCTCCTGCGCCCGCGGCTCCACCAGGGAGCGGTGATGATCGTGGTCGAAGCGCCGCCTCTCTATCCGGGTCTCGGAGCGCTGTACGCGAGCGAGCTGGAGGCCCACGGCACCGGGGCAGCGATGCTCACCCACAAATGGCAGCTCGCCGACCTCCTCGCTCCCCACTCCGACATCGACGTACGCGTCCTCCTCGCCGAAGCCCCCACGGACTGGGAGGAGTGGAACCACCGACTGGCCGCCGCGCACACTGCGGCGGTCAGCCGGGAGGTGTCCCACCGGCGTCTCCTGGAGCACCCGCCCGGCTTCGCGTTCACCTTGGCCGAGGCGGACGACCGGCTCGTCTCCGCGCCGGAACTCGCGACCTGGTCGCGGATCAGCGGAAGTGCCCGGGACTTCCAGCGCTGGAAATCCCGGGCCCAGATGGCGCCTTGGTGCGAGGTCGACGAGCGGTTCTACCGGGGAATCCTCCAGTCCCGACTCGGCGGCCGATACCGACTGGCGGCGGACAGTACAGACAACGTGATCGAGGACATCACCGCGTACCGGCGCCACTGCGTGGCCTGGCACTACCTCGCCCCATGCTGGTTCGCCGCAGCCGCGCTCGCGACACGGACCCGCTGCCCCGGCAAAACGGCCGCGCTCACCCAGTGGCGTCCGGACGGTCTGGACCGGTATGCCGAGCTGTTCCTCCGGTACGCCGAGGACGGGCGCGCCGATGAAGCGCCCGACGCGCGAACACGGAGTCCGCGCCAGCTCATCCGCGCGGCCCATGTCGCCCTGGAGGCAGCCATGCGCCGCGTTCCCGAGGCGGGCCGCGCCGCCGACAAGGGCATGGAACGCCCCCGCAACCCCCATAACCCCCGTACCGACTGGGTGATGACCGCCGGAATGCTCCGCGTACGCGTGGCTCGCTGGATCTACTACCTTGATCCACCACCCGGAGTCGCGACCGGATACCTGATCCGGCGAGAGGCGAAAGAACTCCGTTCCGCCGCACAGACCTTGAAGGCACTCGCGCGGGACGAGACCACTCCCGTCCAGCAACTGGCCGCCCGGATGGGGGCCTTGATCCCTGCCGGACCGACCACCGTCAGCACCCTGCGTACGACCCTCGCCCGTTGGCACCGGCAGAAGTCCACAGTGCAGGACTTCCTCAGCCTCAGCCCCGGTGACGTCCACCTCTGACACACGAGGAGTTCCCCCATGCCCGCGCACGCGTCCCTACCCCGCGCGTTGAAGACGGCGAAGATCAAGATCACGACGAAGTGCAACAGGTCCTGCGACTTCTGCATCTTCGCCGACGGAGCCCAGGGCGAGAACATGTCCCTGGAGCTGTTCTCCACCATCCTGACCCGGCTGGAGACCATCCCGTTCCAGCAGCTCCACATCAACGGCGGCGAGCCCACGGTGCACCGGGACTTCCCCGCGCTCAGCGACGCGGCCCGGAGCCGCCTGCCGGACAAGGTCATGGTCCTCGGCACGAACGCCATCCCCTTGGCCCGCAACAAGCGGATCTTGGAGGCCACCCTCCGCTCGTACGACCAGATCCTCATCGGCTGCGACGACGAGCATGACAACTACACCGAGGTGTACGCCGTCCTGCCCCGCCTCCGCGAAGCCGGGAAGACCGTGGTCATCAACAGCGTCCTGGAAGGGATCAGTTCCTCCCGTCTCGTTGCGCTCGCAAGGCTGTGCGACAGGTACGGCGCGATCCACGTCACCAACCACGTCCACCACGTGGACGTCGGCCAGCCGGCGAACGAGCTGCGCGGCATCTGCGACCGCTACCTCGACCAGCACCTGATGATCGAGATGGACGGATCCTGCTACCGCTGCTTCAACGCCATGGCCAAGGACGACAGCGAATTCACCGTCTGGGACGAGGACTTCACGGCCAAGGTGTTCGCGCCCCGAGGCCATCACTTCCGGTTCTGCGTGCGCTGCCACGAGTACACCGACTCCGGCGCCGCGCTCGTCCCCGCCCCCACCCTCAGCGCCTGAGCCACAGACCGGAGGTACGCACTCATGCCCGCAATCCTCGGACTGAACTTCCACCACGACACCGCCGCCGCCTTACTCGTCGACGGTCGTCTCTACGCCGCCGAGGAGGAACGCTGGAGCGGCGTCAAACACCACCACCCCACCCGCAAGGGCACCCTCACCGCCCCGACCCGCGCTCTCCAATGGTGCCTGGAGGCAGCGGGCATCGAACCGGAGGACGTGGACGCCGTCTGGGCGGCCTCCATGCGCCCCAACCCCGCCGCCGGCTGGTGGCTGGCGGAGGAGCGGGACGAACTCGCCGCCCTCCTGCCCGCGCCGCTCGGTGAACAGCTCCGCCTTCTCTCCCACCACACGGCCCACGTGCTCTCCGGTTACCTGCTCTCCGGCCACGATCACGCGGCGGGCCTGGTCATCGACGCCGGCGGCTCCTCCCTCGGCTCCGACTTCGGGCCCGGCCGCGAACGCATCACCGGCTACGACCTGCGGCCCGATCGCATCGACCGCCTCCACCAGGGCATGCCGACTGTGATCCCCGGCCCTGCCGGACCACGGCGCGTCCACTCCTCCCTCGGGCACTTCTACCGGAACCTCGCCCGGCGCGTAATCCCGCCCGGGGACGAGCCCGAGGGCAGCATGATGGCGCTCGCTGCCTTCGGCGATCCCGAGCGTTACGGGGCACGGGTCCGCGAACTCGTACGGCTGGGCGGCGCCGGCGAGGTCCGGATCGAACACCCCTGGGGCTCGGCGGACAGCGGCACTCCGCTGCTGCTCGACGGCCGGGCATGGACCGCCGACAACGTCGCGGAGCAGCCCGAACACAAACGGGCCGATCTCGCAGCCGCCGTACAAGAGGTCTTCGCCGAATCGGTCGTCCACACCGCCCGCCACCTGCAACGGCTCACCGGCGCCTCGGCGTTGGTGTTCTCCGGCGGATGCGCCCTGAACTCCCACCTCAACGGCCAACTGGCGGCCGAAAGCGGCTTCGACACCCTGTTCGTGGCACCGGCCCCGCACGACGCGGGCACGGCTGTGGGCGCCGCACTGTACGGCTGGCACTACCAACTCGGGCGGGATCGCCTTCCGGTGCCGACCGACGCGGCCTGGGGCCCGTACCCGGGAACCCTGCCGACGAGGGCGGTGCCACCCGGTTACCGCGCCCTGACGGACCTCGGGCCGGAACTGGCGTCCACGGTGGCGGCTCTACTCGCGGAGCACCACATCGTCGGCTGGGTACAGGGTCAGCTCGAATTCGGCCCGCGGGCGCTCGGACACCGCTCGATCCTGGCTCACCCCGGACACGCCGCCACACGGGACCGGCTCAACGCGATCAAGAAGCGAGCCTCATACCGTCCCTTCGCCCCGGCGGTCCTCGCCGAGCACGCCACGGACTGGTTCATGTCAGCCGGCGATCCCTTCATGAACCGCGTCGCCCACGTCCGCCGGTGCAGAGCCGACCGCATCGCCGCGGTCACGCACCACGACGGCACCGCCCGCGTCCAGTCCGTCGCCGCCAACCACCAGGGCCTGCGCGAACTCCTTGAGCACTTCCACCAGCGCACCGGTCTGCCAATCCTGCTGAACACGTCCTTCAACCGCAAGGGCGCGCCCATCCTGCGGACGGCTGAGCAGGCGGTGCACGCGGCGGCCGACCTGGGCCTCGACGCCCTCGCGGTCGGGGACACTCTGCTGCTCGCCGACCACGTGCCCGATCTCCGTGCCACGACCGTCCGTTCGAGCTGACTTCGAGGTGAGGCGAATGAACCCCATCGACCCGGATGACGTCCTGACCGTGCTCGGCGCCGCCGCATGGAATCCGGAAGAACAGTCCCGCGCACGCGTGGCCGCCGGCCTCGCCCTCACTGTCTACGAGGGCCACACCCGCGACCAGGGAACTCCGTACCTGGAACACCCACTGGCCGTCGTCACCCTCTTGAGGACGGAGATCGGCGTACGCGACCCCGAGACGCTTCTCCTCGCCCTCCTCCACGACGCCCTGGAGGTGGCTCCCGAATCGGAGGCGCTTCTTGTCCAACATTTAGGTGCGCCTTTCGCCGCCCGCCTGCGTGCCATGACGGCTGACCATCGCCTCGAACGCCGCCCCAAGTCCCTTGGCGATGAGACCCGTTGGCGCGCCAAGCAGGCAGGGCTAACGCCCGATGAGCTACTCGTCCGCCTCGCCGACCGTCTCCACAACTTGCGCGATCTCGCCGCCTCCCCGAACCTCGACCGTCGCCGACGATTCCTCCGCGCCCTCAACGACTTCCACCTCCTCCTGGCCGAAGCCGCCCGCCTCCTCAGCCCTCACCTGGAAACCGCGCACGCGCTGCTCCAAGCCGAGTACGTCCGGCAGCGACAGGAGGTGCGTCCGTGAAACGGGTCGCGTACTCGATGGAGCCGGTCGGCCGAACCGGCGGCCGTGTCTATCTGCGGATGCTCCACGAGGCGACGGCAGACGACTTGGAGTGGCGCACGGTCCCGGACCACAAGCGCACGTATCGCGTACGACGTTGGCGCAAGCTCCGCCATCTCACTCGCCTGGCCCCTTCCATACGGGCGCTGGCGGGCGACACGGGCACCTTCGTATGGGACGACCTGAGCCTGTTGCTGTTCACGCCCGAGATGCGAGCCCGAACGGTGTTCCTCCTACACCACTACGAGCCGTTGCAACACGACTCCGCCCCCTTCGAAGCCATGCTCTGGGACCGACTGTTCCGGGTCCTGCCACAGTGTGCCGCCGTGGTGTGCGTCGCCCCGTATTGGGCCGACTTCCTCCGCGCCCGGGGAGTGGACAACGTACGGGTGATCTACAACGCCTTCGACATGGCGGAGGTCGAGCGCGCACGCGGCTACGACCGAGCCGAGTGCCGAGCGGAGTTCGGACTGCCCTCGGACGTGACTGCCGTCTACGCGGGCAAGGCCGTGCACTGGAAGGGCACCGAGGAGGTCTCGGCGGCCCTGGCCGACGCTCCTGGGCTACGGGTGATCACCAGCGGCAGCAACACCATCGGCTTCGACGGCGCGCATTACGACGTGGACCGCGAACGGTACCTTCGGCTGCTGCGCGCCTGCGACGTCGGCGTCTTCCTCCCCCGGATGCGGGAGGGCTGGAGCCGCTGCGCGGCCGAAGCCCTGCTACTCGGCCTGCCATGCCTGATCCGCCCAATGGCCGGGCTCGGCGACCTCGCCGCGCTGACGGGCCAACCGGCCCCGGACATCGCTGAGTTGCCGACGCAGATCCGGGATCGCGCGGCGATGCGCCAGGCCGAGGCCAAGACCGCGTACGAGGCCCTGGCCCGGTTCGACCTGAACTACTTCGGCAATGCCTGGGGCGACCTCCTCGCGAAGGTCGCCTGACCAGCGGTGGCTACGCCTGCGCGGCCAGCTTCTCGACCGCGGCGTCCAGACGGGCCAGCACGCGGTCCCGGCCGAGCAACTCCATGGACTCGAACAGCGGGAGTCCGATGGTCCGGCCGGTGACCGCGACCCGGATGGGCGCTTGAGCCTTGCCGAGCTTGAGCCCGTGCTTCTCACCGACGGCGAGCAGCACGGCCTTGAGGTCATCCGCCTTCCAGTCCGCGACGGCGGCCAGCTCGGCGCGGGCATCCCGCAGGACATCGCCGGCACCGGCCTTCATCGCCTTGTTCCACGACGCCTCGTCATTGACCGGCTCATCGAGGAACAGGAAGTCCACGTAACTGGTGATCTCCGACAGCAGGGCGAGCCGCGTCTGGGCCAGCGGCGCCGCCGTCTCGAACACGGCCGTGTCGAAAGCCTCCGGCCGCCAGGGCGCGTACGGGGCGATGAGCCACGGCGCACAGGCGGCGGCGAACTGCTCCGGCGCCAGGGCGCGGATGTAGTCGCCGTTGAACGCCGTCAGCTTCTTCACGTCGAAGAAGGCCGGCGCGGTGTTGACGTCCTCAATCCGGAAGAGCTGCTCCAGCTCCTCGTACGGCATGATTTCCCGGTCGTCGCCGGGGCCCCAGCCGAGCAGCATCAGGTAGTTCACCATCGCCTCGGGCAGGAAGCCCTCGCCGAGGTAGTCCTCCAGCGCGACCTTGTCCCTGCGCTTGGACAGCTTCTGCCGCTTCTCGTTCACGATCACCGGCAGGTGCGCCCATACGGGAGGCTTCGCACCAAGCGCCTCCCACAGCAACTGCTGCTTGGGCGTGTTGGACAGATGCTCCTCGCCACGGATGACCTGAGTGATCCCCTCGTCCAGGTCGTCAACGACGTTGGCGATCAGGAATACGGGCGACCCGTCACCACGGGCGATCACGAAGTCCTCAATCGCGCCATTCGGGAAGGCGGGCTCTCCGCGAACCAGGTCGACCACAACGGTCTCACCCTCATCCGGCGTCCGAAACCGCAACGCCCGCCCGTACTCGAACGCGAGACCGCGATCCCGGCAGAACCCGTCGTAACCGAGGTGCTCCGACCCGGTGCGCTCCTTCAGCTGCTCCCGGGTGCAGTCGCAGTAGTACGCACGGCCAGCCGCAAAGAGCTGTTGGGCGGCCTCGCTGTGCCGAGCAGCATTGTGCGACTGAAAGTAAGGCCCCTCGAACGCGGCGTCTTCGCTGTGGATGCCGATGGCAGCCAGCGCGCTGACGATCCCGTCAATCCACTCCGGCTTGTTCCGAGCCGCGTCGGTGTCCTCGATCCGCAGAACGAACGTCCCCCCGGACTGTCGCGCCACGGCCCAGTTGTAGAGAGCAGACCGCGCACCACCGACGTGGAACATACCGGTTGGAGAGGGGGCAAAACGAACGCGAACGGGGGCAGCAGACATGCGCTCAAGGGTACCGATGCCGGACACCCATACCGGCCACTCCATCTACCCCCGCGCCGACGTTTTCCTGCCGTCCTCACTTTCGGTCAGCACGCCATCTGGTCGGCTGGCAGGCCAACGCCGAGCTGTGGACGGTTCTGCGGGGGACAGCGAGCAGGGTCCCATGACTGTCCTACTGAGGTCCTGACAGATCCACGAGGACGTAGGACGCACAGATGTCCCGGGAACACGACGACCAGCCTGGTGGGACTTCGACGAGGCCAGGCGGCGCGCGACTCGGCTACGCCGCCAGCCGCCGGATCCCAGTCGGGGTGACGGTCGAAGGAGTAGAGGCGATGCCGACGACCTCGACCTCAACACCCCACGCTTCGAGGGTCCTGGCCGTCTGTACCAGGGTGACCTGCGAGAACGGAAACAGGGTGTCGGCGGTGAGGTCGGTGCCGTCCTTCAGCAGGATCGCGAAGACGACCCGCGAAGGCCGGAAGTCTTCCGGCAGGCCGCGCCCCTTCCGGGCCTCAGCCACCTTCTCGGCGAACCGTTCCCTCCCCTCCGGGGAGTTCCGCAGCGTCTGTACGGCGACGAGTGCCTGACTGAAGAGATGGCTCAGGGCGTCGGAGCCCTTGGCCCGCTTCACCATGACCAGGACATCGTCCGGGCTCAGCAGGTCGCAGATCTCCACGCCGTTCCCGCGGTGCAACCAGGTCTGTACGTTGTCGCGGTCGAAGCAGACGTACCCAGGCCGCTGGTCCGGCACGGACGCGTTGTAGGTGCGTTCCTTCTCCCCGAGGACCCACGGAGGCAGGTCGACGGACGGGGTGTCGGTGATCAGCCGCTCGGCGTGCGAGTGGATCGCCTTCAGATACTCCTGGTCGATCTCGTACCAGTGCTCGTCCATCAGGAAGAACCGGCGGGAGTCGAGAAACACCTCCGCCTCGATCCACCGGAGCGCGCTGGACGTCCAGATTTCGTCGGCCCGGTCGGCGCGGCCATGCCGATAGAGGGTGACGGTTCCTTCCCGGAGCGCGGCCACGCGGCTGCCCGCACGCTGGATGCGCGCGCGGCAGAGGACGTACTCAAGGTCGAGGTCGTCGGTCGGCCGGCCGGCCACGTCGCTGTTGATCCTGGCCCTGAACGCTCTGGCGGCCATGTAGTCGTCCCAACGGTCGGCAGGGACAGCGACGCTGATTCTCCCGTCGGGCTCCTGTCCCAGAAGGTCGTCGAGGACAGCCTCCAGGCGGGTGACAAGGTTGAGATCGTCGACGGGCACGACGTGTTCGACGAACTCCAGCTCCGGACTCGGCTTCTCCTCGCGCAGCACGCGGGCGATCGCACGGATGTCGGCGATCAGGTCGGCGCCCTCCACGCCGAGCCGCATGCGCAGGCCGGCGCCGCCCTCGGCGCTGGAGATCTTCCCCGGGTTGTCCCGGGAGATGGTGAGCGGGATGTTGTCCAGGTGGCCGCCGAGGCGGCGCACGATCTGGGCGTGTTCGACGATGCCCAGGCTCCACACCGAGGCCCCGCTCGGGATCAGGGTGATGTCGGTGCGCCCTCCGCCCGGGGTGTGCGACACCAGGTCCCGGATCTTCGCGGGGTCCACCCGGCGGGACGCGAAGCTCAGGCCGAAGCGGTGGTCCTTCAGGCGGTCGGGCACCAGGCGGAAGCCCTGGTCGTAACCGATCGCGTACACCTCGCCGTCGATGGCCAGCATCAGCAGGCCGGCCGAGCGGTTCACGGGCCGTGACACCTCGATACCTGTCGTACGGAAGATCTCGTCGCACCAGCTCGCGACAGGCTGCTCGAAGCTGCCGGTGACCAGGACCGCTGGTACACCGAGGTTCTCGGGGACGTCGAAGTCTGCGTGGACCCTTTCCAACTGGTTCGCGTCCAGAGCGTCGAACATCGCGTCGGCAGTGGGAGGCACGCCCCTGAGTCGGTACAGGGTTCGCTTGGACGTACGGGTCGTCATGGTGCTGCTCCTCGTTCCGCTCTTTGTGGACGGCGGCGATAACCGCCCTCGTGGTTTCGTTCTCATGCGTGTCTCCTCCCGGCAGCGCCTCTCCCGGAGTCGATGCGGATCAGAGGGCCAACAGGGCGACGAGCGCCGCGACTTCGGTGTGCCATGCGCGGACCTGGTCCTCCGTGGGGCCGATCTCGTACTGGTGGTAGTGGCATCCCAGGCAGAGCTGGCTCCACACGGCCTTCGCGCGGCGGGCCGCTCCTGCTTCGGCGCAACCGCGGAGCCAGAGGAACGCGGCCCGCTGGGTGCCCTCCCGGATCGCGCGTGGCGCCCGGTGGGCGGTGAGGCGGTCGGCGACCGCGCTCTCCAGCGCGACACGGAGGGCGAAGGTGGCACCTCGACACCGGCTCGCCGTGGCGGCAGTGGACGTGGCGGGCTCGCCGGTGTCCGTGAGCAGCAGGTCGGCGGTGTCGAGCAGCTGGCGAATCGTCTTGTTCACGGCCCCTCCTCGGGCTTGCGTACCGTCAGGGCGATGGCCTTGATGTCGTCCACGAACCGCTGGGGGTCCGGCATCGAGGTGCCCGACGGGTGGGCGCCCTGCTGGCACTGCCGGACAACGTCCACCGCCTTGGAGCCGCACCGCCTGCGCAGCTCGCAGTAGACGTCACTGGCCGTCTTCGTCGGGTCTCCGAAGAGCCCCAGGGCGGCGATGTCCATCAGCGTGACGGCCCCCGCGACGGTCTTCTCCGCCTCGTGTTCGGCAACCCCCGCCCGGTGCAGCCGCAGCCACGCGGCCTCGGAGAAGGCCCGTTCCAGGACTGCGCGGCAGAGGCTGGGCAGCACATGGGTCACCGCGACCTGCGGGAGGTTCCGCCTGTGGATGAGGGCGCGTGCGTCGGCCAGCGCCTGGCGGACCGGATCGGTCACCCGGTTCACGGTCACCACGGACCGGCCCGCCCGCTCCACCTCCAGTACGGTCACCGGGAGTTCCTGGTTGGTGAAGGCCCGCTGGAGTCGCGTGTCGTGGGTGAAGACCACGACCTGCCGGGTCTCCCCGAGGTCGTGCAGCACCTTCGCGAGGCCGTGGACCTTGGCGGGATCCATGGACTGCACCGGGTCGTCGATGACGACGAACCCGAAGGGGCTGTCCGGCGCGGCGGCGCGCGGCAGGAAGAGCGAGAGCGCGAGGGAGTGCAGTTCGCCCTGGCTCATGACGCCGAGGGCCGCCGCCTCGGTGCCGTCCACGGACACGTCCATCACCAGCTTGCGCACGGTGGCCTTCTCGCTGCCGGTCAGGCGTACGGAACGCAGGTCCACGTTGCTCTGCTGGCGCAGTTCCTCCCAGATCCGCTGCGAGTGGTCCTCGAACGGCCGCAGCCGTTCCTCGCGCAGCTCGGCACGCGCCTCCTTGAGCCACTTACGGGCCGCCCTGACCTGGCACAGCCGTGGCCTGCCGGCGTACGCGGGCCGGGCCCGGTCGAGCCAGCCCGCGAGGCGGGTGACACAGGAGCGCCACTCCTCGTCAAGCTTCTCCAGCTCCCGCAGGGCCTCCTCGCGCAGCGCGGCGCAGGCGTCGGCGAGGACGAGCGCGGCGGTCTCGGCGCGGGCGGCGAGCCGCTCGGCGTCGTCGATCGCCCGGCACGCCTGCCACTCCTCCCACGGGTCCACGAGCGGGGCGGGCAGCCACGCGGGGACCGGCGTGACGAGGTAGCGGACGGCGTTCACCGCGTCCCGCAGCCCGGTGCGAGCCTTCCGCGCGGTCGCGGCCTCCTGCCGCAGGCTCGCCACCTGCTCGGCTGCCCGCTCGGCCCACACCTCGTCGAGCGCTCGGTCGGACCCGCACACCGGGCAGGTGTCCTCGTCCTCGTGCCGGCGGCTGTGCTCCAGGGCCTTGGCCAGCAGTTCCGCGCGCTGGTGGGCGTCCTCGGCGCCCGAGGCACGTACGTCGTCGAATACGGCGACGGCCTCGCGCAGCCGGTCCACGGCCGCGCCGACCGTACCGAGGTCAGGTCCGGCCAGCGCCGCGATCGTCCGCAGTTCCCGGAGACGGCCCTCGTCCGCGTCGGGCAGTGCGGTCACGAGGGCGTCGAGCTCGGCGAAGTCGGGGTCGCCCGCCTTGCCGACGACCGCGAGCGCGCGTACCGCCCGCGGGTCATCCAGCGCGGACAACGCCTCGGCAAGTACGGGCCGTTCCGCCTCGGCCTGCTTCAGCGCGGAGTCGAGCGCCTTCTCGATGCCCTGGAGCCGCTCGTCCGCGTCGGTCAGTTCGCGGAGTCCGAGGATGGCGGCGACCGAGTCGTACTGCTCGCTGGGCCTGCCGTTGAGGACCTTGTCGAGATCCGCGTACGACAGAAAGGGGCTGTAGTCCTTCAGGGCCCGCTCCCACCCGACGCCGGCGGAGGGACGACGGCCGTGGCCCGGCCGCCTGAACTCGACCTCGGGGGCGGTGACATCGTCGCCGGACCAAGTGCACGTCAGAGTGGACAGTCGGGGGTCACCCGCGATGGCGAGTCGGACTTCGATCTTCGGGTCAGCCCCGTCGTGCAGGTTGCGCCAGTGCCGGCGCCACACCTCTCCCCGCTGCTTGTCCAGGCGGGCGGTCCGGCCCGTGAGCGCCATCTCGGCTCCCTCGGCGAAGCTGGACTTCCCCGAGCCGTTACGTCCCACTACGAGGGTGACGCCGGGCTTCGCGGTCAGCGGCAGACGCGCCTTGCGGCCGATGCCGCGAAAGCCGTTGACGCTGATGGAGTCGAGGAACACCCGCTGGTCCGGGTGCGGTGCGGCGGGGGTGCCGGAGGACTCCGTCGCGGTGGCGCTCAGTGCCTCTCGCAGGAGTTCTCGGGGCACCTCGGCGAGCGCCGAGCTTTCGAGGCGGGCTGCCAGGCGAGAGAGAGTCGAGGAGGTGCCTCGGCGGTGATCGACCTGATGATCGGATGCGTTCGGCTCGTTCTGTGCGGGGTGTTCCGTCATGGTGCTCTCCGCCCTCCGTGGTCGGTTCCGGGGCCGGCCTCATGCGGTGGGCGAGAGGGGTGAGTCTCTCGCTTTGCGCGAGCCCGGTGTGACAGAACCGACGGTAGAGGCGGAGAAGTTATTGAATCGAAGATTTCAGTGATAACCGTGGTTATCGAGAATCACAGCCTAAAGTGAACTGAATGCTGCCGGGACTGCCAGGCCAAAGACCGACTCCCTGTGGCTGGCTGAGCCGATGACTGGGTGTGCGGTCCACCTGCAGGTGGGAGGCTTGATGTGGCACGATGCGAAATCCGGCGCCAAGAGGAGGTGGGGCATGGTCGACAGGTTCAGCGACGGGCTGCTGACGCCCGCAGAGACCGCCTCCTACCTTGAGATTCCGCAGTCGACCCTGACCTCGTGGCTGAAGGGCAAGGCCGCCGGAGCGCCACTGGTCCACCAGGTCGAGCCGGTACGGAGGGGGCAGCCTTCGGTGCCGTTCATCGCGGTGGCCGAGGCGCACGTTCTTCGTTCTCTGCGTTCCCTTGGGCTTCGCATGAGCGAGATCAGGGAGGCCGCCGCCGCCGTACGGGACGCCTTCGACACCCCCTATGGCCTCGTGTCGAAGCGGATCGCCACGGACGGCGTGGACATCTTCATCGAGCACGGTTGGGGAGATCTCCGCAGAGCCCGCGACGGCCAGGTCCCCATCCACGAAGTGGTCTCCGACTATCTCCGATACCTCACCTGGGAGCCGGGCGACGACTTCCCCTCCAGCCTGCGGCTGAGGCAGTACCCGGACTCCGTCCCGGTCGTGATCGATCCGAGGTTCGGCCACGGTCTCCCCGTGGTGGCCGCCAACCGCGTCACGGTCCAGGCCATCACCGACCTGTGGGAGGCCGGGGAGACCGTCGAGGACATCGCGTACGACTACGACATGACGCCTGCACAGGTGGACGCGCTCTGCCGGGCCGTGGTGCACCTTGCCGCCTGAGTTCTTCCTCGACCGGAACCTCGGTCGCCGTGTCGCGGAAGGACTGAGAGCCTGCGGCTGGACGGTTCACCGCATCGGGGACGTCTTTCCTGACGACGGGCAGGACGTTCCGGACGAGGAATGGATCACTTACGGTCTCGACCGGTCCTGGGTCCCGCTGTCGAAGGACGGGCGGATCAAGACTCGGGATCTTGAGATCCAGCCCGTCCTGGAGCGCGAGGCGGTGCTGTTCTACCTGGACAACCAACAACTTCGCAGTTCCGAGATGGTCGAGAGGCTCGTCGCGCGTCGTGACGCGATCCACCGGGCCGTCGAGAAGGGTGGCCCGGCAGCCTACGCCGTACGGCACGACCGTGTTGAGCGCACCTGGCCGTGACGGGCAGGCGCCCCTGGTGGCGCCCGCCCGCGTGCATTGCTACTTCGCAGCGGGCGCCCACAGAGCGGCCACGATCTCCATCTGCTTGAGGACCAGGTCGATCGCCTCGCGCTCCTCTTCCGGCGGATAGTCGAACATCGCCAGCACGCGGCGGATGCGGGTACGGAGCTTCGCACGGACGGGTTCGCGGGAGAGCCAGTCGACGGAGAGGTTCTTCTGGATGTCCTTGACGAGGGCACGGGCGATCTTGGCGAGGGTGTCGTCGCCGCCCTCCATCACTTCGGCCATGTCACGGTGTGCGACGGCGTCGTAGAAGGCCAGCTCGGCGTGGGTCAGCGGCGGGTCGAACCGTTCGCCGCGGCGGGCCTCCGCCGACACCTCCCGTGCCAGGGCTGCGAGTTCAGCGATGACCTGGGCGCTGGTGAGCTGCTGAAGCATGTACCGCTTCATCAGGTCGTTCAGGCGCTCGGTGAAGCTCTCGTTGCGGACGACGTTGTGCTTGGTCACCTCGCGCATCTTCTGCTGGATCATGCGGCGCAGGGCCTCGGTGACCAGGTGCGGGGTCTCGGAGTTCTCCAGCTTGCACAGCTGCGCCTCGTTGAGGCGGGTGATGTCCAGCCGGCCGATCCCGGCCTCCGCGTACAGGTCGGTGATCTCGTCCGCGTCGACGACCGAGGCTGCTAGGGCTTGCAGGTAACGCTGGACCTCGGCACTGAGTGGCTCCCCGCTCGCCTCGCGCTGTGCGGCGTCGAGCTTGATCATCCAGGCGCGGACCTCGCTGAAGAAGGAGATGTCACGACGCCAGTCGTCCAGGTCCTCGCAGCGCTCGGCTATCTCCTTGCTCATCGCGCAGACCCGGTAGAAACGGTCCAGCCGGGCCGCGCTGTCCTTGAAGCGGACGGAGAGCGGCTTGGCGGGGGGCTCGACCTTGTTGCCCGGGTTCCTCGGGTCGCGCAGGAAGTCGGCGGTCAGGCGCAGCGCCCGCTTGCGGGTGTCGGGGCGGCTGGTGTCGGCAAGCCATTCCTTCCAATGGCTCCCGGCCAGCAGCCCCTTGATGGTGGCCAGCTCGTTCTTGACCTCGGTGACGGCCCGTTCGATGTCCGCGCCGAGCGTCTGGTCCTTGCGGTCCTGATCCGAGTACTCGCGCAGGGCCTTGGTGAGGTTGTCGGTGAGGGGCGCGTAGCCGACGAGCAGACCGTCCTGCTTGCCGCGGAAACGCCGGTTGACGCGGGCGAGCGCCTGCATCAGATTGGCGCCCTGCATCGGGCGGTCCATGTACAGGGTGTGGATGGGCGGGGCGTCGTAGCCGGTGAGCAGCATGGAGTGGACGATGAGCAGTTCCAGCTCGTCGTCGGGGTCCTTGGCGCGCTTCTGGACGACCTTCTGCTGGGACTTGCGCAGAGAGTGCTTGCGCATGTGCTCGGGGTCGGAGCGGTCGCCATGGAAGACGATCTTTATGACGCCCTTGTCGACCTCGTCGCTGACCCAGCCGGGCCGCCGCTCGGCCAGCGCGTCGAAGACCCGTACGCAGATCTCGCGGGTCGCGCACACGATCATCGCCTTGCCGGGGGCGCCGATGTCGGGCTTGACCAGCTCGCGGCGCTGCTCCCAGTGGGCGATCAGGTCGTCGGCGAGCTTCGCTATGCGGTCCTCGGAGCCGTAGATGGTGTTCATCGTCGTGGCGTACTGGATGGCGCGGCGGCGTTCGGCGTCGTCCATGCCCTCGGTGAGCGTGTTGGCCTGCTCGTCGAGCGTGTTCGGGTCGACACCCTTGGGCAGGTCGACCTTGATGACACGCGGCTCGTGGAAGACGCGGACCGTGGCCCCGTCGTCCACGGCGCGCTTCAGGTCGTAGATGTCGATGTACTCGCCGAAGACGGCACGAGTGTCGGCCTCGGCCTTCGAGATCGGCGTACCGGTGAAGGCGAGCAGGGTGGCATAGGGCAGGGCGTCGCGCAGGTGGCGGGCGTAGCCGTCGAGGCTGTCGTAGTGCGAGCGGTGCGCCTCGTCGACGATCACCAGGATGTTGCGGCGCTCGGAGAGGAGCGGGTGCGACCTGCCGGCGTCCTTCTCCTCCTTGCTCAGGCCGAACTTCTGGAGGGTGGTGAAGACGATTCCGCCGACGTTGCGACCCGTCAGCTCGGCGCGCAGTTCGTCGCGTGTGTCGATCTGGTGGGCTTTCGCCCCCAGCAGGGACTCGCTGTCGAGGAAGGTGTCGTAGAGCTGGTCGTCGAGGTCGTTGCGGTCGGTGATGACGACGATGGTGGGGTTGTTGAGCGCCGGGTGGCGGAGGACGAGCGCGGCCGTCTCCACCATCTCCTCCGACTTGCCCGCGCCTTGCGTGTGCCAGACGACGCCGGCCTGGCCGTTCGTCCGTGCCGCCTCTACGACGGCGTCCACCGCCTTGTTCACCGCGAAGTACTGGTGCGGCTTCGCGATGCGCTTGCCGGTCAGGGGCTCGCCCGGCTTGGGCGGGGGGAAGTTGACGAAGTTGCGGATGAGGGAGAGGAACCGCTCTTGCGTGAACAGGCCGTGCAGGGCCAGGTTCAGCGCGTCGAGGCCGTCGTAGCCGGGCTCGTTGGTGTCGACGCGCTCGCCCTCGTGGTCGACGTTCCAGGGCGCGAAGTGCTCGTACGGCGTGAACGCTGTGCCGTACTTGGCGGTTATGCCGTCCGAGACCAGGCAGAGCACGTTGTAGCGGAACGCGATCGGGAACTCCGCGACGTATGCCTGGAGTTGGGCGTGCGCGGACTTGAGGGTCGCGTTCTCGTCGGAGGCGCTCTTGAGTTCGACGACGGCGAGGGGGAGGCCGTTGACGTACAGGACGATGTCGAAGCGGCGGTGGCTGCCGTCGGTGTCCCTGACCGTGACCTGGTTGACGGCGAGGTAGCTGTTCACGTCGGGGTCCGTGAAGTCGACGAGGCGGACGGTGGGGGTCTGCTCGGCGCCGAACTCGTCGGTGTAGGTGAGGCGGATGCCGGCGGTCAGTAACTCGTGCGCCTGCTTGTTCTCCGGGTACACCTCGCGGGAGGTGGGGTCGGTGGCGATGCGCGTCGCCTCGTGGACGGCGGTGGAGGTCAGCTCCGGGTTCAGCCTCTCGATGGCTGCCTGGAGCTCGTCGTGGAGGATCAGGTCGTCCCAGTCGCGGCGGTGGCCGGTGCCGGGGGCGAGGTCTTTGCCGGACTTTTTCACCCAGGCGAGCTGAACGAGTTCGTCGAGGGCGAGATGCTCCCAGGTGGACTCGGTCATTTTGGCGTCGAGGTGGGCGGGGGCGGGGTCGTCGCGGTCACTTCTGGTGGTCATACGGCGTCCTCCACAATCTTCTCGGCGTCTCGGATTCGGAGCTTGCCGGACATCAGTTGAGGGAGGAGGGTGTTGCGGAGGCGTACAAGGGCATGGTTCTCCGCCGCCGCACTCTCTGCTCGCTGGATCAAGGCCGCAGCACCATCCTCGAAGCTCGCCATCCGCTCTGCGCTGGGCCAAGGGATGTTGAAGTCGGCAAGATCGGACCACTTAGCACGCGGCATCCGTGTTCCGTCGCTTCGCGCCGTCGCATGCGCAACGACCTCGTCACTGGACAGCGCCATCAGAAGCCAGGAGCGGTATTCGGTCCTACTTGCCCGCACGACGATGATGTCAGTCGAACAGACACCGTCTACCTGTGCAATTCCCACCTTGTGGAAGTAGGGGCGTAGTTTTCCAAAGAGGATGTCACCGGTCTTGAATGCGCTCTTGGTACTTCCAATCGCCGACGAATTCCCCCAGGAATTGAGCCACACTTGCTTACGAGGCATGTGTTCAAGACCGATGTAGGGTTCATCACCCCGGAGGGAGGGCGGATTCACCGATTCCCGAACCAAGTGGCCGATATCGCCGACACGGATCTCACTCCCGGCGACATCGCATGCAAGGTACATGTTGCGTAGCAGCACCTCAGCAGTCATGGCGATACGCTCATTAGCGGCGATCTTGTCATCCAGCGCTCCGAGAACACCAGCTACACTTTCCTGCTTTTCCCGATGCGGGAGCCGCAGCTTGAGTGACAAAATATCACCCAAGCTGATGAAGTCTGCCATGTCAGTTTGCCCCTTTAGGGCATTCGCTTGAATCCAAAAATCGGCGCTCTTGAACCAGTAGTACAGATATCGTGCCACCAGTGGACCATCCATGCGTGGCCGGAAATAGCAAAGCTGCGGGCTGTAAGCAAAGCGTGGGCCTTCGCTCGGCATCAAAGCAACCCGACCCACAGTTCCCTTGACGGTAAGGACAATGTCTCCGGGGCATGAGACCTTTGGGCCAAGATCCCAAGAATGGCTCTCCGGGGATGGGCTCAAATCGAGTGACCCAATCTTGCCATCCAAAACGTCTGCAACCCTCAAAATGGGGAGTATGCCCTGGTCCTGGGCCACCGATCGAGGCCGTCCAGCGCCGACTTCAATCTGATTCTCGTCGACCAGTTCCGCAAGCGACACCGTTCGCTCAGCCACCGATCCTCCCCAACTGCTCCCGCACCACCGCATCCAACCGAGCTGACTCGTCCAGTTGCTCGAACAACTCCTTCGTCAGCCGGGCGATCCGCTCCTCCACCGGCTCCGCGTCCGGGTCCTCCTCAACGTCCGCCGCCCCCACATACCGTCCCGGCGTCAGCACATAGTCGTGCTTCTCGATCTCCTCCAGCGTCGCGCTGTAGCAGTAACCCGGCACGTCCTCGTACGAAAGGCCCTTGTCCTTCGCCGACTTGGTGCCCCGCCACGCGTGATACGTGTCGGAGATCTTCTCCAGGTCTTCCTCCGTGAGGATCCGCTCCGTGCGGTCGACCATCGTGCCCATCGCGCGCGCGTCGATGAACAACACCCGGCTCCGCCGGTCCTCCAATGCCTTCGTGCCCTGCGGCCCCTTGTCCTTCGTCAGGAACCACAGGCACGCCGGGATCGCCGTCGTACGGAACAGGTTGCCCGGCAGCGCGATCATGCAGGACACCAGATCCGCCTCGACCATCGCCGCGCGGATCTCGCCCTCGCCCGACTGTTTCGACGACATCGAGCCGTTGGACAGGACCACGCCCGCGCTGCCCCGGTCCCCCAGCTTGGACACGATGTGCTGGAGCCACGCGTAGTTGGCGTTCGACTGGGGCGGGGTGCCATAACGCCACCGCCGGTCGTCCGACTTCCTCGCCCAGTCCGACATGTTGAACGGCGGGTTGGCCATGACGAAGTCGGCCTTCAAATCGGGCAACTTGTCGTCCGCGAACGTGTCCGCCCAGCGGTCGCCGACGCCCTTGGGGTCCATGCCGTGGATGGCGAGGTTCATCTTGGCAAGGCGCCATGTGCGCTCGTTGGCCTCCTGGCCGTACACCGCGATGTCGTGCGTGTGGTCCTTGCCGCGCCGCCGCACGACGAACTTGCCGCTCTGTACGAACATGCCGCCCGAGCCGCACGCCGGGTCGTACACCCGCCCCTCGTACGGCTCCAGCACCTCGACGATCAGACGGACCACGCTCGCCGGCGTGTAGAACTCGCCGGCCCGTTTGCCCTCGGCGCGGGCGAACTTTTCCAGGAAGTACTCGTACGTCTCGCCCAGGACGTCCTGCGCCGGGCGGTCACCGTGACCCGTGAAGCGGGCGTCGCTGATCAGGTCGACGAGTTCCTTGAGTCGTTTCTGGTCGACGTTGTCGCGGTTGAAGATCTTCGGGAGGACGCCGGTGAGGGTTTTGTTGGCCTTCATCACCTCGTCCATGGCCTCGTCGAGGAGCTTGCCGACGCCGCCCTCCGCGCTGGCCGCGTTCTCGGAGATGTGGTCCCAGCGGGCGGTCGGGGGCACCCAGAAGACGTTCTTCTCCGTGTACTCGTCCTTCTCCTCAAGGAAGGCCGCCCGGCGGTGCTCGGGGATCTGGGCCAGCTCGGGGTCGGCGGCCAGTTCCTCGCGGCGTTCGATGAAGGCGTCGGAGACGTACTTCAGGAAGACCAGGCCGAGCACGAACTCCTTGTACTGAGCGGCGTCCATGGAGCCGCGGAGCTTGTCCGCAGCCTTCCACAGGATGTCCTGGATCTCCTTGGTGCTGGAGACACTGAGCAGTTCGCCCTGTCCGGCGGCTGCCGCGGCTCGCTTGCGGGGAGGCATCGTTCCTTCTTCCGACTCGTCAGCGGGTGGGTCTGGATGGGTTACGTACGGTTGATGGTTCGGGCTTCGCCGAGGGTGAGGGTGCCGTCGGCCAGGCCCGCGATCGTCAGGTGGCGGGCCTCGGCGAGGGTGTCGGACTGGGCGCGCAGCAGGCGTTCCCGGCGTTCGGTCTCGGCCAGCAGGGCTTCGAAGCGCAGGACCTCGTCCGGGTCGAGGTCGGGGAGCTGGTAGTCCTCGATACGGCGGGCGGGGCGTACGGCGCTGGGGCTGCGGGCGGTGCCGCGGGCCGCGCCGAGCAGGGCCGCGAGGACCCGAGGAGTGAGCGGACGCGTGGAGTCGGCGTTGACGCGAAGGACCCGGGCCGGGAACGCGACGACCGAGAAGCCGTCGTGGTCGACGTACACGCCGAGGCGGGGCGCGAGGGTGTAGACGACGTCACCGGGCTCGGTGAGCGCCGCCCGTTCATACGCCGTCGCCAGCAGCAGACGGTCGATGCGGCGGTCGCCCACGGTCCGTTCGCCGGTGATCTCCTCGGGACCCAGGACGGTGTGGTGGCCGTCCCGGGTGAGGTGCTTGCCGTCGATACGGTGGCCGGGGAGCCGGGTCACCCTGCGTGCGGTGATCAGTTTGCCGAGGGTGGTGCGCTTGGGCAGGAGACCGACCCTGCGCATTACGGCCCCTCGGTAAGCGCCTCGCTCGTCCTCGTACGCCCGGGTGTCCGCTGTCGCACGCTCCAGGCGGGCCTCAGCCTCGGCGATCAGGGCGGGGCGTTCGGTGACCTTGTCGGACCAGATCGCGGAGGCCGGTGGCGCGGGCGGGGTCAGCGGACCGCCGAAGGCCCGGTCCAGGTCGGCGACGGGGACCACACGGCCGTAGCGCGGGTCGTGACCGTCGAGTCCTCGGAAGCCTTCTGCCCGCCAGAGGAGGACGTCCTCGGCGAGCCGCATGCGCACGCCCGGCGTGAGCTGTTCCGAGCTGATGTCGGCCAGTAGGACCAGGCCCTCCGCCTCCCGGACGGGACCGCGTGTGAGCGTCCACAACGCGGGACGGTAGCCGGGGCGGAAGGGAAGGACCCCGCCGGGAAGGGCGATGACCGACTCGACGATGTTCTCGCGCAGGAGAGCCGAGCGGAGCTGGGCGGCCTCCGTGCTCTTCAGTTCGTCGACGAGCGCGTCGGCCGGTCCGAGGACGAGGGCCGTGCAGCCGGGGCGGAGGAGGTAGGCGACGCGTTCGAGCTCCGTCAGGGCGGCTAGTACCGAGCGGTCCTCACCCGGGCGGTACGGGAGCTGAGTGACGACGATGTCCGGGTCCGCGAAGCGTTCCTCCAGGTCGGAGCCGGTCTGCACGTCCAGGTCGAGTTCGCTTACGCCCGCCAGCAGGAAACGGCGGCGGGTGATGCGGGTGAGCCGGTCGTCGAGGTCGGCGGCGAGGACGGTGACGCGATCGCGGTCCTCCGTGTCGTCGAGGAGCGCGGCGAGCAGGTCGCCGGCGCGGGCGTGCGGGTCGGCGAGGGTGAGGGACTCGCCTCGCTCAAGACGGACGCGGAGGTCGGTGAGCTGGGTGAGCAGGCTCCGCAGCTCCGGGGTGACCGCGTCGGCGGCGAGGGAGTCCAGCCCGAGCCGCGAGCGGGCGGCGAGCAGCCACTCGTACGCTCCGCGCTCGTCGTAGGCGGACTCGACCAGGTCCTCGGCGAGCCGGGCGAGCGGGGCCGCCGTGGCGTCGATCGAGCGAAGCTCGCGGAGTACGAAATCGTCCTCGGCGTCGATCCGTTCGGCTCGGTGCAACAGCGTGGACCAGAGGGCCTCGTCGGCCTCGGCGTCGTCGGGCGGGCAGGCGTTCGCGCCGTCGTCGGCCAGTGGACGGCCGCCGAGCCGGCGCAGGCACAGCAGGCTGCCCAGCGTCTCGACCAGCTGCCACGGCGTGAAGCGGTCCCGCAGCGCGATGATGCCGAAAAGGGCCAGCTCGGATTGGAGCTCCTGTGGAGCGGCGTTGCCCAGGCCGGAGGCGATCAGCCAGTCCGTCACCTGTGCGCCGTCGAACAGCGGCCGTCCCGAGTTCTCGGACACGGCGGCGGGGAAGTCCGGGTGGCGTCGGCGCCAGGTGGACACGACAGGGCGCTTCACCTGGGCGAACGTCGCGATGTCGGACATCGATACCAGGAGAGGTAGCGGCCCGGGGGAGCTGAGCGCCGGGTCCGGCAGACCAGTGGTCACGGTGCGCATCCCTCCCCCGCTCATCTATCGTCACATCAGCCGCTTCGGCCATCAGGCCGGGCCTTGTCTTTCGTCACGGCTCCGCTCGCAGCGGATTCTCGCCGACGCAACAAGACGATACGCCGACCCCAGCGGCGCGAGTGCGCCTTCATTTGATAATGACGGTTATCAGACAGGAATGCAGATTCACACCCCATCGGGCTGTCTCATCCGGCTGGGTGATTCACATCCGAAGTGCCGCTGCCTCCCGAGAGATGCGCCAGAATGACGGATCAGTTTTCCCGGCTGGGCAGCGCTGAGGGGGTGGCAGCGGGAGATGGCCGAGCGTGGTCAGTGTCGGCGGCAAGGGGCAGACACCAGAGCTCGTGGACGGACCCAGCTGGAGCCGCCCCGGACTGGACGTCGCCGCGGGCCGTTATCCGCTCTCGGTGGAGCGGCATGTGGGGCGCATGGTCGATCATCTGGTGCCAGGGGTGACCACGTTGACCCCGCATGCGCGTTACTACGCTCTGCACGGGCTGGTCGCGGCGCAAGCCGATGCGGAAGACCTGACGGTCCCGGCCGCCCAGACTCTGCTGCGCCGCGCCGAAGTGGCGTTGGCTGCCGTGTCGTTCGCGCATCATCCGCAGGCTCTGGAGTGGCTGCCGCGTGCTCATGGGGTCGATGCCCTCGCCCGGCGGCTGCACTCCGGGACGGTCACCATGTCCGAAGCTGAGGTCCCGGGCAAGAACGGGTACGTGGGCAACTCGTGGGGGTTCTGGGGACCGTACGCCGGATCCGAGGTCGCGCTCGGCATCCTCGGTGCGGGCCCGATGCCGGTTCCCGGACCGCGGCTGGATGCTGCGGCACTACGAGCCGGGCTGGACGGGCTGCTCGAACTGGCCGCCGAGGACACGCTGAACGTGGATGATCTCGCCTCTTGCGGGGACCGGCTGTGCGTGTGCGTGGGCGGCGAGCATCCTGACGGGGCGTGGCTGGCGAACCTCATGTGCGAGCCCGGTGCACCGGCCGAAGCGGGCTCCCGTTCGGCGACGCGACGCCAGGTGATTCAGCTTCTGGCTCGTGTGGTCGCCACACATCCCGTCCGATACTTCACCCGCGACATCGGCCAGGTGCTCGCTTTCGGCGACTTCCTGACCACTGATCCCGTGACCAGCGGCATCGACGCGGCCGGCGCCTGGCGCGGAGTGGTGCTGCGGAACTACTCCGTCGGAGCCTGGCGCCGCCTGTGGTCCTGGCTCGTGGAACAGGTCGACGGGCTGGTGCCGATCGAGGAAGTGGCCGACCGCTTTGCCGCGGAACTGCCCGACATGACGGTGGACGCGTTCCTGTCCTCCCTGCCTGCGACACAGAGCACGGCCGGAACGCCGTTGCCCGCCGAGCACGACCTGCGGTGGGCGGGTGATCCCTTGCCTGTCGCCGAGTTGCGGGTGCTCGCCGCCAGTGCCCGTCGAGTGGACGAACTCACCGGTCGGGTCCGGGACGCGTTCCTCGGCCAGCGCGGTGTCGAGCTCGGCCCGGAATGGGTCCAGCGGCGGCTTGACGAAGCTCGGCGCATGAAACTGCGCGACGTCGCCCTCCGACTCACCTACGACCTGGTGGCGCGGTCGCAGCGGATCGCGCTGGCCAAGGCCCGCCGACGTGCTGACGGCACGCTGTGGTTACCGACCCGGCTGCACGAACGGGGCGGGCTGCTGTACCGGACGAGCCAGGAGGGGCGCGGTGACGTCGGGCTACGGCTGGACCAGCTCGGGACCGTCCTGGCCACCTGCGGCGTGCTGCACTACGACGACCAGCACTGGTCGGTGACCAGTAGCGGGAGGGCTCTCGTTGACTGAGACCGCGCCGGCACCGGGAGTGGTGGAGCCACCAACCGTGTTCGCCTCTCCGCTGACCCTCATCCTCGACGAGGAGCGCGCGGGCGGGCGGAACCTGGAGGAAGCGCTCTTCCTCAGCTTCACCGCCGATCTCGGCTTCTTCGAGGAGGTCGCCCTCGGCGTCACTCAGGCCACCGGCGCACGCGTCACGGTGGCGGGAGACGTCTCCATGGCCCGGAACGATCCCCGCTCCGTCCGGCGGGCCGGCCGGAGCTACCTCGCCGGTCTGGCATACGCCCACGGTGCCGCGTTCCATCCCAAGCTGATCGTCCTCGCCGGACCCGAACACGCCATCATCGCCCTCGGCTCCGGCAACACCACGCTGGCCGGGTGGCAGGCCAACGCTGAACTGTGGACGGTTCTGCGGGTGGACGGCGAGCAGAGTCCCACCGTGGTTCCGGAGCTGTCGGCATGGCTGCGCGACCTCCCGGAAAGGGTGAGATTCTCCGCCGGAGTGCCACAGGCGCTGGGTCGGGTCGCAGCGCTACTGGACCGGCTCCACCGCGACAGGACACCTGCGGCGTCACAGGTCCGCGTCGTCAGCAGTCTGCGTTCGTCGATCATCGATCAGCTGCCGCAGGGGCCTGTCGATGAACTGGCCGTGTTCGCGCCCTTCTACGACCGGCGCTCGATGGCACTGCGGCGGCTGCTCGAACGGTTCCGGCCAAGCCGGTTCACCCTCGCCTACCAGCCCGGGCTCAGCGATCTCGACGGTCCGTCGGTCGCCGCCCTGGTGAAGGAATACGACGGACGCGTCATCAGCGACAACGACCAGCGGTACCGCCACGGGAAACTCGTCGAGTGGGTCTCCGAGGGGCAGCGGTGGGCCCTGACCGGCAGCCCGAACCTCTCCGCCGCGGCCCTGCTGCTTTCTCAAGGCGACGGCGGTAACTGCGAACTCGGCATCGTCACCCCCATCCCCGCCACCCTCCTTCCGGATGGCACCGACGAGCCCGCCGCCCGGCTGAACACGGTCCCGCCCCTTCCCCGCCCCATCGCCGGCAGTGGGCCACTGCTGCTCGGTGCCCTACGCGTACCGGACGGCCTGGAGATCAGCGTGGCCCGGCCTCTCTCCGACGCCGCTCACCTGGAGTTGTCTCAGGCCGCAGCACCGCCGGAGGCATGGGAGCGCATCGCCGACATCCCGCCCGGCCAGGCCACACTGACGGTGACGGCTCCGGCGGATGCGGGCAGCCGTGTGCGCCTGGTCGTAGTCGACAGCGACGGCGTACCAAGCTTCGGCAACATCGTGTTCGTCGTCGACCCTGACCGCGCCCTGCGCCGAATGACCCCGACCCAGTCTCAGGCCCCCACGACACGGCCTCCCGACCTGTTCGCGGATCCCCGGCTCGCCGAACGATTCCTGGGCGACCTGGAAACCCTCCGAACGGGACTGACCCCCACCCCAGCGGGCGTATCCGCGAGCAGCAGCACTGGCGGTGCGGCCGCGACGGCTCCGTTGGACGCCGACGAGGAAGGCTGGGAGCGCTATCTGGACGAATGCGCCGGACGCGTCGGACATCCGCTCACGCGCTTCGCGCTGGGGCTCCCCCTGCCCACCGACATCAGCACGCCCTTTCAGGACCTGCTGCCCGTTTCCTGGGACGAACGGTTCACCGACGACATCGAAGCCGCCCTCGACGATGACGACGCCGAGACCATGGCGGCAGAGTACGACCCCGAGACAGCCGGTGCCGAAGCGAGCGGCACCGCCACCCTGCCCGACCTCCGGCAGGCCGACCAGGAAGTCCGCCGTAGATACCGGCGCTGGGTGGAGCGCCTCGTCGCCCTCGCTCCCCACCTGGGTCCTCCCGAGCGCATGCTCGTCGTCCGGCTGACCCTGTGGACCGTCGCGGCCGGCGCTTGGCCTCCGGCACACACCGACTGGCTCCCGCTGCTCTCCCGGGCCGTCCGCGCACTGAACCGAAACGATCTTCCCGAGCGGATCGAGCCCCAGGTCGGTAGCCTCGCCGCAGTCGCCCTCGCCGTGCTCCGCAGCCACGCTCCGCGCTACGAGATCACACCGGAGACCATCGCCTTCAACGAAGCCTCCCAGGCAGTCGGCCACCTGCTTCCCGCAGTGGACTCTGCGTACGTCGGGGAGTACACGGCGCTGCTCGACACAGCCTTCGGCCCGGCCGTCGACCAAGCCGCCGTGCTCGATGTCGCGTCGGACGTCGTCCAGGACGATCCCCTCGCCGACGCTGTATGGTCCCTCGCCGAGAAAGGGCGCGACGTACATCGCCACGGACGACTCCTGCTCCATGTCACCGGCCGCTTCAGCACCCCCGCGCTGGTGGCACTCGAAGCAGTCGGCGCCGCCGAGGACGCGCCCCTGGTCGGGGCCTGGGCCGACTCGGGCTCGGACTCCGGCGGAGCCTGGGCGCTCGTCGTCTGGCGTCGGCCCGACCTCATCGTGGTCGATGCCCGCCGGCCGATTCCCCTCTGGCGGCATTACCGGCTCACCGGACTTGTGGGCCCCCGAGCTCTCGCCGCACAGCGCAGCTTCGAATCCGCTGCCTCCGTACCCCACGGCCCCCGCAACCAGCCATTCGAACTGGCTCACCAAGTCCTGTCGGATCTCGGCCTGGTCGGACCCCAACCACCGCAATGTGAGCCATAGCCCGGGGAGTTTCTACATGTCCATCGCGGAAGATCCGCGTCACGGACACTCAATCACCGCGCACTCACGATCAGTCAAGGCCAAGGTACACGCGGCATCGACAACAGTATGTATGTCGATGCCGCGGCTCAACAACGGCACCGCCCGCGTTCAAATTCCGGCGTGCAAGTGGGCCGCCCAGAGGTAGGGGGACTTGGGATAGCGATCACGGACCTTGCGCACAGTGTGGTGCAGAGCACAGGCTGCTGAATCCGTGTCGAGGCCACCATGCTGGTCGGAGATCCCGCCGAGCTCAGCATAAAAATCAGCTGCCATATGCGAGGCCACCTCGTCATTTATCTCCCAGAGGGTGCCGATGACGTGGGGAAAACCCGCGAGCTGAAAGGCCGACGTGAGATGGATGGCCTCGTCGATCAGCTCCACGGATTCCATGAACGCTGTTCGGCACGCTGACAGGTAGGCCAGTTGGGCCGAGTCCATCCTCATTTCTGCAAGGCTCGCCACCGTGAGCGGATCACGTTCGTGGTCGTGCAGAAGCAGCAGGCTCTGGGACGGGTCGTCGGGGTCGTGGGCACCGTGGCACGCGAAATGAACGATCCCGGAATCGGAGAGGGCCTTCAGGACCCGAGCCTTGGTCGGTCGTGTCTCCGGCCCGGAGACGGTCATGCCGTCAGCTTCTGCACCCGGCGCCATGAGGAGCGTCGGCTCGGGCAGCAGGCCGCACAGCAGTGCGGCTTCTTCCGAGACGTGGTCCAGGCGGCCTTGAACGCCCGGAGTTGTGGGCATGGCCACGATCAGTGACCGGCTCACGGACAGCGCGGAGGTGTGACGACGGCGCGCGTGGTGCAGTGCGCGGATAGTGGTGGTGTACGAGGAGACGACACGGTCCATGACTGTCGGCGGTTCCCCCTCTCTCAAGTCCACCCGGAGCGGCTCGGAGTGATGGCCGGCAGCATGCAGAGGTAGCAGCGAGAGAAGCCCGCCAGGCGCCCACCAGACGCGGGGCCACGACTGTCCGGGAGCGGACTCACCAGTGAAACCAAGGCTGCGCAGGACCGGTTCGGCCGCCGCGTCCCACAGCCACTCCAAGACAGCGTGAAGCGTCGCTTGCGCCTCCTTTCGCGTGAGGGGCGACATGCGCGGATCCGCAACAGTTGCCAAAGCCCTATGGAAGGTCTGTATCTGGTCGATGACGAGGTCGTACGTGAGGTCGGGCAGGTTCACGGACTCGATTCCATCGGACGTCAACAGCAGTGCGTCGCTGCGGTAGTGGCTGACGTTGAAGCTCACCACCGGGCCGGAGGTGGCTTGTGCCAGGAGCTCACTGACGGCGGGGGGACGAGCGAAGCTGGCGAATCCGTCCTGCGCTCGGATGTTGCCCAACGTGGCCTGAAGTTGGTCGGCGCGGCTGCGTCGTTGCTCCTCGGCATCGACCGCACGTACGGCGGCGTTGACTTGTCCCTCGGGCTCCGTGAGGGGAGCCAATTCCATCGGCCGGTCCAGCTCGTCCCGAAGTACCTCGAAGCGATGGGCCAGGTCGGGATGGCGCTCGCGAAGCTCTGCGAGGTCGCTCCGCATGTCCAGTGCCTGGCTGTGGAGAACGCCGCGGCCCGTCTCAAGCAATTGCAGCGCCCGCACGGCCCGGTCGGTGGGTGTTCCCTCGTGAGAAGCCAGAGCCAGTGCCGCGGCATCTCCGGCCAGCCCGGACCACTTGCCCATGGCGTGCTGTTGGTCGCCACGGCCCAGCCGACGATCAGCTACCTCGGGCAGCAGGCGTACGGCCCCGGCCAGAAGATCGGCCGCAAGATCGGGGTCCTCCCGTCCGACCAGTGAGGCTGCCGCCTGAGCTGCCCGAATTCGCATTGACGGTCTGGTCCAGTCGGCTCGCGAGCCTTCCAGATGTGCGGCCAGAGCGCGATCGAAGTCGTGCCATGAGCCAGTCCGCTCATACCGGCTGTGCAGGGCTGTCCCGAGGTTGAGCAGGTAGTTAGATCTTTCCGGATGTTCGGCGGACGTAGTGTCGAGCGCGGCCTCGCATGCTGCCACCGCCTCGTCCAGGTCCACTGCGGATCCGGTCTCCCTGGATCTGACGGACAGTACGGCTCCCAGCGCGGACAGGTATCGCGGGCGCTCTGGGTAGTGGCTCGGGACATCGGCGGCGGCGTCCCGTCCTGCCTCGATCGCGGCATCCAGGTCCTCGAACCCCCCGGTTTGTTGGAACCGCGCGTGCAGTGTGGCGGACAGATTCGCGAGGAAGCGCGGACGGTCGGGACTGGCGGAATCTGTGATCGCGAGGGCCTCGCGATTGCTTTGGATCGCCTCATCGAGATCCGGTGTGTACTCGTTTCGTTCATAACGTTCCATCAGTGCGATGCCGAGATTGGACAGCATTCCTGCCAGGACAGAGTGGCCAGGTGGTGCTGCCCCCACAGCGTCGTGTGCGAACTCGATCGCGGCATCCAGGTCCGACAGCGCCCCGGTGTGCTTGTACCGCGTCCACAGCATCAGTCCGACGTTGGACAGACGGGTCGGGCGATCGGCGTGACCGACTGCTGTGGCCTGCGCGGAAGCACGGCTGGCGCTGAGCGCCTCGTCCAGGTCGGCCATATGACCATTGAGCTCGAAGCGCTGCCACAGAGAAATGCCCAGGTTGTTAAGAACCGCGTTGACCTCGGTTTGTTGCGGGGCGATTTCTTGGGAGGCAGCCCGGTTCATCTCAAGCGCCGTATCGAGGTCAGACCTGTCCCCGCCAAGGCGGTACCGCGCTAGGAGAGCTTGCCCCAGGCCGGAGAGGCGAAGTCCCCGTGTCCGGTGACCCAGCGGGGTCATCTCCAGAGCTCCCCGGAACGCGTTAATGGCACGGCCCAGGTGATCTGTTTCCCCAGTGCGCTTGAATCGGGTCAGCGCGGTACTGCCGAGCCCAGCCAGGAATGTGGCGCGCCTAGGATGTTCCTCGGGGGCAGCCTCGACAGCGGCCTGGCAGCACTCGATCGCGTTCTCCAGATCGGCCGGGACGCCGGTGCTTTCGTATCGGTCTTGCCAAGCGATACCCAGGTTGTAGAGAACTCCCGCCTTGTCGTGGTCCTCGACACAGAAGTCTGACGCTTCCTGGAAAGCTTCTATCGCCGCGTCCAGGTCCGACAGGATGCCTCTCTCGGTGAACCGGGTCTTCAGCGCGGTGCCCAGATTATTGAGCCCGCCAGCCCGGTCGACAGAAGGGCTCACCGCCGCTTGGACTGCCAGCCGGCCAGTCTCGATTGCATTGTCCAGGTCCGCCGCCATACCTGCATGAGTGAAACGCTCCATCAGCACACCTGACAGGTTGACCAGCATGACCGACCGGTTCAGGTGCCCCGTTGCCGTACTTTCCACCGCCCCCCACGCCGCGTCGATCGCCGCGTCCAGATCCGCCGGTTCGCCACCCATGTCGAAATGGGTTTTCAGAATGACGGCAAGATTGGACAGCGTTTCCGCGTGCTCGCTTTCTCCACGGGGAATAGCGGCCGCGATGCGCCGCAGGAGATCGGTCATTCTTGCACGCAGCGCCGGGCTCGGCGAAGCGTCCATCCCTTGCAGGATCCTCCAGACGAAACCAAGCGCGTGCTGGGCCACATCTGGAAGGAGTTCGTCTGGCAGATCCTCCTCATCTGCGCCGAACACGAAACAGGGCGTGAACTTCGCGACGGCTTCCTCTCTGTCCCGCTGCCCAGCCCCTTCGGGAAGTGCCCGGTACCTGAAGGCGTGCAACCAACCGAGGACGTAATGACCTTCCAGGTCGGACTCGCCGTTTCGGAGTATTGCGGCAAGTTGGCGGGCCTCGACCAGTGCTTCCGGCTCCAGCACCACACCAAGGTCCTGTTCACGGGCCAGCCGTTCGAGCCGCAACCCCACTACGGCAATCCGCTGCTCCAGTTCGTGTTCCCTTGCGAAGTCCTGCTCGCGCCCATGCATGAACCGTCCTGTCACTTCCCGGTCTCCGGTAGGTCTGATTGCTGCACTGTCCAGGTCTGCCGAGGCGAGCCTCTGAATGCGAGGGAGCTCACGAAGCCGACTCCGTCGTTGGCGCCAGGCTGCTCAGCCGTCGCATGACCGCGCCACCGAGTGGAGGGCCCATTGGCTGTTCCTCGATGCGCAGCTTGTCGGCCAGGTCCGTCAGGTGAAGGCGCACGGATGCCTCCAGCAGCGTGGCGTAGGTGTCCGAGGCAGTACGGAGGCGACGTGCCGAAATGACCACCAGCGTGGCGGCGAGCGGCACCGCGGGCCACCACCACCAGGCCAGAGGCAGATAGAGCAGGGCCCATCCACCGAGGACGGCAGCTCGCGTCAACGCGGCGCGGGCCCTGCCGATCTCGCCGCGTATCTCTTCCGGCAGCACGAGCCAGAGGTGTGGCCAGAGGATGAGGAGATCGACATGTGCGTCTCGGTCTAGCCGGACCGCGGTGGCGTGGATCCGGTCACCACTCCAGGTCGGCCGTTCAGGCCGCTCCACGGAGATACGTTCGCACCTGTGGGCCGCACGATGACGCTCCCGGGGCCTGGGGCGGTCAGCCGGACGCGGAGCGCGCTCCAGAAGCCGTAGGGCTTCGTACTCCGCCCGTGCCGCGTCCCAGCGACGCTGTCGGCGTGACACGTGACGCTCGGCCAACTCGCCGAACAACCACGGCCATGCGCCCCAGCCGGCAGCCAGAGCCACACGCTCGACAACGGAGCCGAGAGACTGGGCGGCCAGACCAGTGACGGCCGCACCGGCCAGGATGGCAGCGAGCAGCACGACCTGGCCGCCCACCGTGGTCGCCTCGGGAGCCCGGGCAACGTCCGAGATCGCGTGAGTAAGCCGCCCCACGTCCAGCGCGGCGCTCTGCCCGAGGGTGTGTCCGGCTGCGGCGATCGCCAAGTAGAGCGCGCCTGGGAGTACGAGGAGAGTCAGCCACCGCTCGGCCAGCTTCTTGCTGAGTTCACTGAGCAGCCCTCCCACTACGGGAGCCTCTCCCGGATCAGCGCCGTCTCGCCGGGGGCGAACTGGCAGCGTGGCACGTCGTCATCCACTTCATGACCGGACCGACCGATACACAGCTGCAAGGGGCACCGGTACACGACGTCTAAATCAGCAACACCGGCCAGTACGACACTGCGGCCCGTTCCCCCATACACCCCCGACGGGTCACCTGCGCGTCGAACCGCTGCGTGCAAAGCGTCCAGAAGGACAGTGAGCGAGACGTCGTCCGCGGGCGGCCTGCCGACTGCGGCTTCGACAGCACGCAAGGCGGCGTCGTCCTCGTCGAGCAGCGCTGCGAGTTCGTCCCGATGCCCACACACGTACGACAGTGCCTTGGCGATCCTCAGGCCGCCTACTTCCACCTGGCTCGTCATGCAGAACTCCGCCCCCTGCGCCTTGTTGATCCACCAGGCCGCCATTCTTGCTCCAAATGTGCAGGTGCACGCGCGGGTTCGGCCAACTCCCTCGGGCAGAGCAAAGAGGCGCCGAGGTCCTTGAAAGGACGGTTCAGCCGATCTCCTCTGCGCGAGCGATGCGTAGGCGGCGGTGTGCCACGCGCCACGCTGCCGCTGACGGCGTACGGCATCGCGCAAATTCGCCTTCGTGACGCGGCGCGCGGAAGCAACCGTCATGCCGTCCCCTCGCCGCTTGGGAGAAATCTGGGAGAAGATCTTCTCCCAGAGCCCCCGCGAGACCACCCGAGGCCAACCATCACCAACGCGCTGACCTGCAAAGATATCGTCCACAGCAGGTGGTCAACATGATCGACCCTCATTCGGGACGAAGAGGTCGTGGGTTCAAATCCCGCCACCCCGACAGTGAAGTACCAGGTCAGGGGCCTGATCCGCGGAGCGGGTCGGGTCCCTGAGTGGTTTCTGGGGGTGCTCTGGGAGCCGTTTGGGAACCGACTTTCGAAAGTCGGCTCCCACGGGCACCAGTGAGCGGTAAGCGCCCAGTCGGCAACGGCTCCCCGTTGCCTTGGAACCCCACCGACTGTCAGTGGCAGTCCATACCCTGAGATGTGCTTGGCCGCACGCCCCCAGGAGCTCTTATGGAACACGTCTACTACGACCTCGGCAGCCTCAAGAGAGGTTCCACAGTCGTCGTCACCTTGCGCAACCAAGCCAACGTCCAGGTGATGACGCGCAGCGAGTACAGCAAGTACAAGTCGGGGAAGGGTTACCGATACCTGGGTGGTCGCGTCAATCGGTCCCCTCACAGGATCACCATCCCGAGTAACGGACACTGGGTCGCGGCCATCGACCTCGGCGGCCGCACCGGCCGCATCGGCTCATCTGTTGAGGTTCAACCGCCTCCGCGCGCCTTCCTCCCCCCTGCCCGCGAACCGCAAGGCAGCCCGGCCCGCTCCGTCGCAGTCCATGAGCCGGAGGAGCCAGTTGGTGACGTACTTGGGGGCCAGACATGGGATGTCTTCATCTCCCATGCGTCCGAGGACAAAGGAGCCGTTGCACGACCCCTCCGAGACGCACTGACCAAGCTAGGTGTGACTGTCTGGCTCGATGAAGCCCAGATGCGGATCGGCCATAGCCTCCGCCGCAAGATCGATGAAGGGATCCGGGCAAGCCGATTCGGCATCGTCGTACTCTCGGAGCCGTTCTTCGCCAAGGGCTGGACCAACCACGAACTCGACGGACTCGTCACCCGTAACGTGGCTGGCGAACAGTCACTCTTGCCGATCTGGCACGACCTGAGCGCCCATGACGTCCGACGCCACAGCCCTTCTCTCGCGGACAAGGTTGCGATGAGCACCAGCGAATACTCCATCGAGGAGATCGCACAACAGATCGCTGACGTGGTTCGAGAGGATGATGCCGCGTAGCGCGGAGACACCATCGCCAAGTCAGCTGCCAATGCACCCCACTAGAGTGGCATGGCCATGTTCACCGGCGCAGGTCCAACGTGCTCCGGGAGCGCGAGGTGGCCGCCGCGTCCCTGCGAGAGCCACTGGACAAGACGGAGCGTCAACGTGATGGGGGGTCCGGTGGCCAGACGGAGTGGACATGAGGGCAACCGCGCGATTCGGACGGGTTTGAGAGCTGTGTTAGCCGGCGTCACGGGCAGCGTGATCGGCATCGCCGCGTATTCCATCAGTCAGACCGGCGGGCAGCGGTTGTCGATCATCGTCGGTTGCCTAGCCGGTGTGGCCGCAGCATTCGGCCTGGAGCTGTACCGCAGGTCCGTTCAACTGACCGAGGTGCGCCTTGTCCTCCTTGGCAACGAGATGTCGTTCATCACCAAGACGGACATGCGCCAGGCCGCCCAGCGGATGTTCTTCCAAGCTGCCACCCGAGTAGCCACTCGCCCGCTCGAGGAGGGAAGCGGGAACCTGCGCGAGGCCCTGACCTCTCTGAAAACCCTCTTCGACCTCTACCGCGATCCACTAGAGGACCATACTGCTCCGCCTCCCCCTTCCAAGGGGGACTCGGTGTATGAACTGGCCCTGGACGTCATTAACTTTGAGCTGGCTCCGTTCCTAGCCAGGTGGCACACAAGCCTGACGGAGTTCGAGAACAGCCATCCGGACAAAGACGAGTCCGAGTGGCTCCAGAACACCGCGTTTCGCGCGGAACTCCGCCAACTGCAGGACCGCCTTCGGCCGTATGTGATCGGACTGGGAGAGATCGCTGGTATCCGCGATCCGGAACGGCATCTGCGCCCTTCCACCCGTTACACACCGCTTCGTCCTGATGTGCCCCAACAGGACGGGGCAAGGCCCGACCGCAGGAGTGACGCCTAACAGAAGCGCTCTCAGTCGGCGCCATGCGGTTGCCCAGAGCGCAGTCCCGACAGCGACTACGTTCGTCCTGCGGTCGCCCGCGCTGGAAGATCTTGTCGAGCATCTGCAACGGCGAACGGGGGGCCATGGCCAGTCGAGTTTCAATTGCCCCCTCTGCCTGCTCGGTCAGACCGGCAGTGAGGCGTTTGCGCATGCCTGGCGTGACGTGGGCGTAGCGCGCGGAGACAGAGCCGTCGATGTAGCCCATGCGTTCGTCCATGAGGACCTTCTCGGTGCCGAGGTCCTCCATCATCCTCCGGTGCGTGTGGCGGAGGCCGTGGGGTATGAGGCCCTTGGCGATCGGAAGCCAGCTGACGTTCGCCCGAGTAGCAGCGCCTCGGCATCGGGCCGGGATGCCAGGCCGTGGGGAGCAGGTACTCCTCGATGTGGCGCTTGTAGTTCTGCATCGTCTTGGCGGCCAGGTCCTGGGCCGCGTACCAGCGGCTCGCGTACTCGCCGAAGGTCTCCTGACCGAGGCCCGGGTCGCGCCACTGTCCACACCGAACGGTCACCACTTCCGTGTCTGCGGCCTGCTTGGCCTCGCGCTTGGTGGCAAATTTGGCCACGACGCCTCAGAACTCCCCACATGCGCATACGACTTCAAGCCACACACGCCCAAAACGACCGATTGAGTTGTAACTTTCTCTACTGATTCAAGGCGGCTCGCTCCACTCACCGCGTGGCACGCAGCCACTTGCCCACTGAGATTGGGTACGTCGCGCCTAGGCGGCTGGCTCCACGGCTTACGGAGCTACTTTGGCCCGAGCCACGAAGGCGATGGCCCCAATGCCGTGCTCTACCGGGCAGGTCTACAGACTGCCCAACGCGCCGAAGGCTCACCGGGTCATGATCACTCCCGAAAACAGCGTCACTTCAAGGCCGCTCCGCCAGTGCTTGGTCCTCTGGGTAGGGCAGCCTGCGTCTCGCTGTGACAGCCAGAGGGCAGGGTCTTGCTGTCATCGCGATGAAGCACCATGACTGATTGCACCGGAAAGCGGCCTGTGCGTCCCCTCCTACCGCTGCCCTCAGCGCATGGACCTGTACGAGCTGCGCATCGAGAATCTTTTCGATGAATTCACGCATGCCATCCCATTCAACACGATTGACGGCTTGACTCTTCTTCACAGCGCCAATGGAGTTGGCAAGACCACGGTACTGAAGATAATCGACGCTCTTTCAAATCGACGGTTCTCGATGTTGCGGTCAATTCATTTTCCCGGACTCCAGGCCCGCTTCTCCAATGGTGAAACTCTGGCAGTTAAGCGCAACATTGATCAAACACGCGAAAAAACATCTCTCGAATTTCGACTGACTGACGATGAAGATCGCCTTGTTCATCCACCATGGACCCTGGGCCAAAGCGCCATAGACCTCGGAATTCCGAAGACCATGATCGAGGACGTCATTCATGAGCTCAACCAAACGGGAGCGAATGAATGGTTCGACATGGTAACCGGAGAGAACCTTGACCTGAATGGCGTGCTTGATCGCTACGGAGAGCGACTGAGTCAGTATTCCCCCGGACCGTCGCGCGCAAAGAATCCCGACTGGCTTCGGTCCCTGACGGCGAGATTCCCTGTCTTTTTCATTCGAACGGAGCGGTTGACTAGTGGTTCACACGACCGGCCCACAAAATATCGTCCGAATCGTGAGGTTACTGCCTGGTTTTGCGCGACTGGACCCAATCAAGACAGATATCAAGAGGGCGGCGGACGACGACAGTCACCGGCGAGGTCGCGGGCCGTGGGGGGGCTGGTTGTCCTGGTTCTTTCCAGTGCGCCGACGGACGCCACCGTTTGCCGCCGTACGGGTGCCTCGCCTGACCTGCCGACCGAACCTCGTGGACGCTTCCATTCAGCCCTGCGCACAGTTGATGAGTTGTATGCAGCGGCCGGTCTAAGCCGATGGGCGCTATCCGACTCATATCACTCATGTAGCCAAGTGATTCCTCGACGCGACTTCCGTCAATTCACGCTTTCCCGACAACGTCATTCTTCCGAGCACTGCGCCGTCGCGGAAGAGGCGCTCTAGCATCAGGCTCATCCTCGGCGTGCGTAGCGCCGATTACAGTGGACTCGACCGGCAAGACTTCGGGCAACTTTACGTATTCGCTTGACGGTCGTGATACGTCTTTTCGGTGACGCCCCTTGATGCTTTCAGCATCCGTAGGCATGTCATTGATCCCAAGATCCTGCAAAAGAAGATCAAGCATCTCAGAATACTGCGCCGCCCCAGCATTAGCCAAGACTTGCTGAGCCTCAATAATCACCTGCGCCAGGTCAATCTTTGCTCTGAGTTTCATTCTCTCGACAAGCGCCTCCCCTCTTTGCCTTTCCAATTCAGTCTGCAACCGCTCGGCCCTAGCGTCTTCGATGTATTGCTCCGCTTCAGTGAGAAGCTGATCAACGATACGCCCTGTGTCCGCCCGAAGCCTACGACTCTCGGATCCAGCCTTGTCGATAATTTCGTTCGCTTCCGATTCTGCTCGGGCTACTAGTCTGTCAGAGCTGGCCTGAGCCCTCTCCAGCCTAGCTTGTGCCTCAATGCGTGCAGAATGTTCAATATCTTGGGCGGTCGCTCTAGCCTCACCTACCAAGGCTTGCGCCTCTTCCTGAGCTAGCGGAATAGCGCTTCGAGCTTCATTCAGTTGCACATCGACAGAATAGAGTATGACACTCAATTGAGATTCTATATCATTGGCAAAATTTATTCTCTTTTGAGCATCTTCTTGCACTCGCTTCGCCTGAGCGAATGCCGATGCAGGGTCATTAGCGATGACCCGATATCCCTCCAGTTCGACCTTTAGGCTTTCCATTTCCGCAAAGGATTCACTCTGGGCACCGCTACTGCGATCCCATCGTTCTTCGGCTGCAGCGGCGTCCGCGAGACGTCGGGCCCATTCACGAGTGTCACCCTTCAGATATGTCACAAGGTCGATTAGTTGCTCTTTTTCAGGTAGGGCTTTTGCGTTAAAAATCGACGAGTAGGTAGCGAGGGTGTAGCCCACTTTCTCCGCCAAGATCCTGTACGAGGGTGACCCGGCCCTGTTCCGCAGCTCTCGGAGGGCTCGAGCAAACTGCGTACGAGGATGATCGTCATCGGGCAGAGACTTGAGGTTGCGACCAGCCACGGGAGCTCCCATTGTTCAGACGGGCTTCAGCGTGGTGATGATTGTTCAGCTTCCTGCGTCACATTGCCACCAGAATCGCGGAACCGACCCCCAAGGCGACACCCATGGACGATTGTTCGCGATTGTTCGGGCAGTTCACTTGCAGTTTGCTGTGAACAATTCGGTCAGGATCTACTGATGTGGCGCTGCATTAGATCGATGCTCGTGCAGAGCAAAACGGCTCTCCCGGTGCAACGGGAGAGCCGTTCGAGAGTGTCCCAGGTTGGAGAGGAACACATGAAGAGGGTACGGCTTTTTGCGGTTTGGGAGAAGCCGCTTCAGTCTCGTGCGGCGGATCCCGCCGTGCGGCAGAAGCTTGTCATGGGGTTGGCCTGCGCTTCCGTCGGGTTGGCTATCGCCGTGGTTACGGACGTCGGTGCCGGCGCTCAGACTGCCATCGCGCTGGCGTCCCTCTGGCGGGAGGAGAGGAGGACCCGCCCCTTCTAGGGTGCAGGTCAAGCTCATCTGGGCGCTCGAATCCGGCTCGTCTTGAAACCGTGTCAGCCTGGCTCTCTCTGCGCTGCTCGTTGTCCGGGTTCTTGTCCAGTGCGCTGACGGCCGTCACAGTTCACCGCCGTACACGCACCCCGTCTGAGCCGCCCTGCCTCTGAACGGCCACGCGGACAGTTGGAAGGCGTGCCACCTCAAATCGGCGTAGGCGGAGCTGCTTCCTCGGCGACGCGAGTCGCCGAGGAAGCAGAGCTGGGTCCTCTAGTCGCGACCGGAAGCTCTTACTTCAGGTCACTGACGGCCCGTACAGGTGGCGCGGGGTCCGCTGTGATGATGGGTGTTCGCCTGATTAACGGTGTGAGGGCCTGCGACGATGCCAGCATGCCGACGCCTGGAACGCCTCTCCCCGCTGCACTCATCCCCGACTGCACCAAACCGGAAGCTCATCACGCGGCCTACAGAAGCGCCAAGACCAACGACGCGATCTTTGTGTGCATCGCTCGCCAGGGATCGCGCTGGAAGGTGGAGCTTGACGCTATCGCCAGCAGTGGGCCCACCATCCCGGACCAGGCAGTGGCAGTCCTGCAGTCCGCGGTTGAAGCGTTGGTATCTGCTGGCACGGTGACGCAGGCCAACATTGCACCTGACTACATCTCCATTTGGGCGATCGAGAGTGAGCAGAAAGCACGCGAAATCGCGGCTGCGTTCCATGCCGCCATGCAGGGACTCCGACAGCTATACATCGCCGTTCCAGTCCCGCGCAGAAGGGCCTAGCCTCCGAGGCTCGCGGTGCCTCGCGCCAAAGCGGGCGGGGTGGCCAGCGGACCACGGATCTGCGGACCCCACGCCAGCTCCTGGATTGCGCGCACTGAGCGTGAGCGCCGCCTTGGAGAAATCCTGGAGATGATCTTACGTCGGGACTCCTAAGGCGCCGACGGAGACCGGTGCTTCCCGACGCCCTGACCTGCACAATTGACCTAGAGCACAGGTAGACGACCTTCCAGGTCCTGCTTCGAGACGAAGAGGTCGTGGGTTCAAATCCCGTCACCCCGGCAGAGAAGCACCAGGTCAGGGGCCTGATCCGCAGTGCAGGTCGGGCCTCTGAGTGGTTTATGGGGGCGTTCTGGGAGCCGTTTGGGAGCCGAGTTCCGATACGGGGCCTACGAGCACTGCCAAGGAGTTGTACAGGGCGGGCGAAGAGCGCCCAGCCGGCAAGGGCTTCCCCCTTGCCTTAGACATCCCTCCGATTGTCGGTGTCTGCGCCCTTCGGGCCGTTCCACGCAGTCCCGTCTTACGGTGCCCCAGCAGGACGGGGCAAGACCCGGACCGCAGGAATGACGCCCGGCAAGTCGTACAGCAGGCGCGATGACATATGAAGACAAGATGACGATCTTCGTGGCGCAGGCGCTTCGCGGGCCAGTCCCGGACGGCGAAGCTCCGAAGTAGCGCTCTTGGCAGGCGTCATGCCCTTTCCTAGAACGCGACCCCGCTGCGACTACCTTCGTTCCTGGCGCTGTTGTGTACCGTCGGCGACCCTGAGCCCTCTCGTGCTTTGTCGCCGGTCAAGCCGCTACTACCTTCAGTGCGGCTTCCGTTGCTGTCAGTACCGTTTGGGACTGGTGTTGCACCTGGTGGGGTATCGGTACTCGGCGTAGGTGTAGGGACCTTTTGAAGTCTGTGGACCAGGTGGTGAGGAGTTCGTTCAGGGCGTGGTGCAGGTCGGGGGACGCCGGGTCGGTCGTTGACTTCAGTAGGTGCTGGAGAAGTCCCGCCGCGCGGAGTGGTTGGCGGCGGGCCACGATGTCCAGGGCGCAGATCTGGGCTGTCGTCAGTGGGTGTGACGCGTTGGTGGCGAGTGGCTGCCAGGATTCGGCCACCAGGTCGTACAGCCCCTCGGCCATCCACTCCAGCACGCGTCTGCGCGGGCTGTCCTGAGGCTGGGGCAGGAAGGCGCGGGCCTTGTCCAGGATCGCGGTCACCTGCCGGCCGCCGTCGAGTACCAGGGCGGACAGGTCGCGCAGGGCGGCGGCGGGTTCCGGGTGCGGGGTCAGGTCGTCGGCCATGTCGGTGGTCCACAGCGGCACTTCGATGATCGCCGTCACGCCGCCGTACCGCGGAGGGGCGCACCAGGTGGAAAGCCCGATGTTCTCGGACCCGGCCGCCAGGCGGTCGGTGAGGTCCGGGGGAGGCAGGATGTAGACCCCGGGGCTGGGGCTCTCCCAGTACAAGGCGTCGAACGTGCCGTGCTGCACGGGGATGCCGTTCTCCGCGGCGGACGTGTGGAAAGGCACGGCGAGTTCGGGCAGGTCGCGGGTCAACTGGACCCAGGTGCCGCCCGCTTCGACGCTGTGCAGGGAGCACTGGAGGAACGGCCGCAGTTCGTCGATCACGTCGAACAGTGCCTGGCTCTCCGGGAGTTGCCGCGAGACGATCGGTGCCCACTCCGGCTGTTCCGCCGCTACGGGACGGTAGGCGGAACGGTAATAGCCTTCCAGGGTGTGGCCGGTACCGGCCGTCGCTTCTTCGATTCCCTGGCTCAGTGCGGCCCCGTCCGGGTCCAGGCACAGGACGATGTTCCAGGTGACGGTGGTGGGGTCGGTCGCCGGGGACAGTCCGTCGCCGTGTGCCACTCGCTCCGCCAGAGCCATCGCGGTCGCGGCGCCCACCGGCTCATCGGGGTGCGGGCGGGCGACCACCAGGACGTGGCGCGGGCCGTGTCCCACCGAGAGCATCTGGATCGGGCGTCCCCCGCGGGATGTCCCGATCCGGCGCAGGCGGCAGGTTCCCGGGAACCGGGAGACCAACTTCCGTGCCGAATCGGTGACTTCCGCAACCGTGGGATAGCGGTGCGTCATCCGCAACTGATCAACCGCCGCCGTTGCCACCGCTGTCGCCGGTGGTCTCCTTCTTGTCCAGCGGACGGATCTGGATCTTGTTCGCCATGTCATCTCCTCCCGTTGACGGCTGTGTGTGCCGTGGTGCGAGGTGCCCTTGTCAGGGTTTGCCTCTCCGGTGACGTTTGTCAATGTCCGTTCTTGTCCGGGAAGTTGGGGCTGACGAGATTGGCGCGAAGGTGACGGTGGTGCGCGCGCCCCGGGAACCTTGTCCGGTCAGCCGCCGTCGCGGGGCCGTGGTGTGCCGTGGTGTGCCGTGGTTCCGAGGTGCACTTGCCAGGGTTTGATTCTCGGGTGACCCTTGCCAATGTCCGTTTTTGTGAGGGAAGTTGGGGCGACCAGAGGGGCGCGAAGGTGATGGTGCCCGCGATGCGGCTGCCTCGGATCAAGCCGGAACACCGGGCCTATCGGACCGTCGACGGTCACGTGAGAATCGGGAGCGTCGTTCACGGCATCGGTTCCGAGGTCAAGGATCCCGACGGCTGGGTGTGGACGCTGGTCGAGGCCATGGACGGTACGCGGAGCGCCGCGGACATCGTCGCCGTGGTGTCCCGTAGCCACCCGGAACTGCGGCTGCCCGAACCGGACATCGTCCAGGCCATGACGGATCTGGCCATGGCCGGGTACGTGGAGGACGCCGGTGCCGCGCCGCCGGCGGAGCTGTCCGAGCGGGAGCGCGAGCGGTACAGCAGGGGCATGACCCTGCTGCGCTGGATGGATCTGAGACCCAGAGAGAGCGCCTGGGAACCGCAGCTGCGCCTGCGTCGTGCCCGGGTCCTGCTGGTCGGCGTCGGCGGTACGGGCGGAGCCGCCGCGCGGGACCTGGTGGCCTCCGGCGTGGGGCGGCTGCACTGCGTCGAACCGGATGTCGTCGAACTGTCCAATCTCAACCGGCAGACCCTCTTCCGCGAGAGCGACCTCGGTACGCCCAAGCTCGACGCGGCGCTCTCGGCGTTACGCGCCCTGAACTCGGACACGACCGTCACCGGCGAGCGCCGCGTCGTACGCGGTCCCGCGGACCTCGAAGACCTGCTGACCGGCGCCGCCGGAGACGGCTCGGGGTACGACGTCCTCCTGATGGCCGCCGACCGTCCCCCCGTGATCCGCGGATGGGCCAATCAGGTCTGCCTGGCCTCCGGCACGCCGTGGGCCGAAGCCGGATACCGCGGACCGCTGGTGAGCGTCGGGGTCTTCACACCCGGCCGGGGCGCGTGCTGGGAGTGTCTGCGCAGCACCGAGTCCGAGCGGCGCGATCTGCGGCTCGCGCCCGGCCAGGACGAGGAGGTCGCCTCACCCCGCATGCCGTGGAATCCGGTCAACGCCGTGACCGCGGGTCTGTCGGGAAGTCTGCTGGCCCATGCCGCTCTCATACTGCTGTGCGGGATCCCGGAGATCGAGCCCGGATGCCGGTTCGGCCTCAACCTCATGGTGCCCGGCGACCCGATCGCGCAACGCTCGGAGCGACGCCCCGACTGCCCCGCGTGCCGAGCGGAACCGGCACCGGCACCGGCACCGGCACCGGCGGTGAACCCGGAACCGGACGTGGACCCGGCACCGCAGGACCTCCCGTGACGGACACCGCCGCCGAGAACCACCCCCGTATCGAACCCTCGACCCGCGTCCTGCTCCGCGACCTCGGCGTACGCCCTGACCGGGACGAGTGGATCGTGGGCCGGATGTCCACCCGTACCTTCGTCGCCGTCCCCGCGGCCGGCGCACGCGCGGTGGAACTCCTGGGCGAGGGGCACAGCGTGGCCCGCACGGGGGAGATTCTGCGTGCCGAGACCGGTGAGGAACTCGACATCACGGACTTCGTCAGGGATCTGGCCGCGCTGGGGTTCGTGGCACGGATCGGGGACTGCCCGGTTCCGGACGCCGAACCGCCGCGCGCGACCCTTCCGCGGCTGCGCCCCCGCCATGTCCGGTACGCCCTGCATCCGGCACTTCCCGTACTCGTCGGGGTGCTGTTGGCGGCTGCCGTCATCGCCCTGTTCCGCCGTCCCGAGCTGGTACCGGGCTATCGCGATCTGCTGTGGAGCCCGCACGGCAGCCTGGTCCTGGTCACCGGCGCGGCGGCGGGGTGGACGCTGTTGCTGGCCCATGAGCTGGCGCACCTGGTCACCGCACGCGCCGCGGGCGTGCCGGCGAACATGCGGCTGGGCACCCGGCTCCAGTTCCTCGTCATGCAGACCGACATCAGCGGCATCGAACTCGCGCCCCGCCGCCACCGGTTGACGGCCTACCTGGCCGGTATCGCCCTCAATCTGGCCGTCGCGTCGTCCCTGGTCCTGGTCCTCGCCGTGACGGACACCGGGACGACGGCCCACCGGATGCTGGCCGCGGCCCTGCTCCTGGCCCTGATGCCCTTGCCCTTCCAATGCATGGTGTTCACCCGTACGGACCTGTACTTCGTCCTCCAGGACCTCACCGGCTGCCGGGATCTGTACGGCGACGGTCTCGCGTACGCCCGTTACGTGTTCCGGCGGGTGGTGCGATGGCCGCGCCGCGCGGGAACGACCAAGGCCGTCGACCCGAGCACCCGGTTGCCCGCGCACGAGCGTAGAGCCGTTCGTCTCTACAGCGTTGTCCTCGTGGTCGGCACGGTGGTCTGCCTGATGTTCCTGGCCGCTGTCACGCTTCCCGCCGACGTCACGTTGCTGGTCCGCGCGGCCCGGGGACTGGGGCCGGACCACGGCCTCGCGGCCAACGCCGACGCGGTGGCGGTGCTGGTCATTCTGGGCGGAGTGAACATCCTGTGGCTGGTCACCCGCTGGCGTAACCGCCGGTCACGCAGGTCTGCGCGAAGGGCCTGAGCGAGGGGCCTGAGCGAGGGGCCAGTAAGCCCGTGTCCGTGGCCTGGTGACCGCTGTCCCTGCTGCCCCGCCCGCACCTTACGGGCGGCGGCCTTCATGCCGGAACAGCAGGTTCTGGAGGGCCAGTTGGTGGCCATGACGCTGGACGGACTGACCGGTTCCTGACCGGTTCCCGGCCGGCTGCCCCGTCCGGCTCTGGCCAACCGCGCGGTCCGTTGGGACGATCACGGACGAGCAGCCCTGACAGAGCGGCGGTCAAGGAGAGCCCCGATGAAGGCCATCGTCCAGGACGCGTACGGATCAGCCGACCGGCTGCACCTGCGGGACATCGACCCGCCGGTCCCCCGCGACGACGAGGTACTCGTCAGGGTGCGGGCAGCCGGCATGGACCCGAGCGTCTGGCACCTCATGACCGGACGGCCGTACTTCGCCCGCCTCAATCCGCAGATCGGTCTGCGCAAGCCCGCCCGCCGCGTGCGGGGATGGGACGCCGCCGGGGTCGTGGAGACGGTCGGGACGGGGGTGACCTCCTTCAAGCCGGGGGACGAGGTGTTCGGCCAGTGCGAGGGTTCCTTCGCCGAGTACACGTGCGGCAAGGCCGAACAACTCGCCCCCAAACCGCCGGGCCTCACCTTCGAGCAGGCCGCCGCCCTCCCCGTCTCCGCCGTGACCGCCCTCCAGGGACTGGACATCGCCCGCCCCGGCCCCGGCCAGGAGGTCCTCGTCATCGGCGCCTCCGGCGGAGTGGGCACCTACGCCGTCCAGCTCGCCGTCCACTACGGCGCCCGCGTCACCGGCGTCTGCGGACCCACCGGAGGCGACCTCGTCCGCTCGCTCGGCGCCGACGACGTCATCGACTACACGCGGGAGGACATCGCCGACCGGCCCGTCCGCTACGACTTCGTCCTCGACACCGCGGGCAACCGCTCCCTCTCCCGCGTGCGCCGCGTCCTCACCCCACGCGGCACCGCCGTCTTCGTCGGCGGCGAAGACAGCGGCCCAGTGTTCGGCGGTACGGACCGGTGGGTGCGCGGCCTGGTGCTGTCCGCCTTCGTCGGGCAGAAACTCCGCCCGGTGATCGCGGCCACTCGGCGGCAGGATCTGCTGACGCTCACGGAACTCGCTGAGGCCGGTGCGCTCAAGCCGGTGGTCGACCGCACCTATCCGCTGGCCGAAGTCGCCACGGCGGTACGCCACTTGGAGTCGGGGCACCCCCGGGGCAAGCTGGTCATCACCGTCTGAACCCGGGGGAGGATGAGCCGGGTGCCTGATGGGCCGGCGCGAGTCGGCCGACATTCCCTGAGGGCACGGTGCGACGTGGTGCGTCGGGTGTCGCACCGTGCCCAGTCGCGTCGGCGGGACCGGTCAGAGTCGCGACAGTTCGGTCACCAGGTCGTCCAGGCCCAGGGAGCCCTGGGAGAGGGCCGCCATGTGCCATGCCTTCGGGTCGAAGGCGTCGCCGTGGCGCTTGCGGGCGTTCTCCCGGCCCAGCAGCCAGGCCCGCTCACCGAGCTTGTAGCCGATCGCCTGGCCGGGCATCGTCAGATACCGGGTCAGCTCGTTCTCCACGTAGGCCGCCGGACGGCTGCTGTGCGCGCCGAAGAACTCCTGCGCCAGCTCCAGTGTCCACCGCTCGCCCGGGTGGAACGGGGAGTCCGCCGGTATCTCCAGCTCCAGGTGCATGCCGATGTCCACGATGACCCGGACGGACCGCATCATCTGCGCGCCAAGGTAGCCGAGCCGCTGCTCCGCGTCCTTGAGGAAGCCCAGCTCGTCCATCAGCCGTTCCGCGTACAGCGCCCAGCCCTCGGCGTTGGCGCTGACCATGCCGATGGTGGCCTGGTAGCGGGAGAGGTCCTCCGCGACGTGTGCCCACTGGCCGAGCTGGAGATGGTGGCCGGGGACGCCTTCGTGGTACCAGGTGGAAACCAGGTCGTAGATCGGGAAGCGGGTCCTGCCCCTCGTCGGCAGCCAGGTGCGGCCGGGGCGGGAGAAGTCCTCCGACGGCGACGTGTAGTAGGGCGACGGCGCGGTGCCGGGCGGGGCGATGCACGCCTCCACCCGCCGTACTCGTTCGGCGAGTTCGAAGTGCGTGCCGTCCAGTTGCTCGATCGCCTCGTCCATCAGGCCCTGCAACCAGTCGCGGGCCTCGTCGACGCCCTCGATGTGCTTGCCGTGCTCGTCGAGGTGGGCCAGCGCCACCCAGGGTGTCTCGGCGCCCGGCAGGATCTTCTCGGCCTCCGTCTGCATCTCGGCGAGCAGCCGGTGGTACTCGGTCCAGCCGTACGCGTACGCCTCGTCCAGGTCCAGGTCCGTACCGTTGTAGAAGCGCGACCAGCGGGCGTAACGTTCGCGGCCCACCGGGTTCGGGGCGCCCTTGACGGCCGGCGCGTACACGTCGCGCATCCAGTCCCGCAGCTCCTTCACGGCGGCGGTGGCGCCCCGGGCGGCCTCGTCCAGCTCCGGGCGCAGGGCGTCGGGACCGTCGGCGGCGAAGTCCTCGAACCAGCCGCGTCCCTCGCCCGTGTCCGCCCACTCGCCGAGCTGCACGACGAAAGCGGCCGTCGGACGCGGAGCCGCGTGCAGTTCGCGCTCCAGCCCCAGGGCCAGGGACTCGCGGTAGCCCGCGAACGCCGCGGGCACCGCGCGCAGTCGTTCGGCGATCCGCGCCCAGTCCTCGTCCGTCTGCGTCGGCGTCATGGTGAAGATCTGGCGCACCCAGTACGCGACGGTGGCCATGTTGCCGACCGAGCGCAGGCCCTCCTCGGCCTCGTGCACGGCGAGTTCGGCGGTGAGGCGCTCGCGCAGCAGCCGGGCGCAGCGCCGCTCCACGTCGCTGTCCCCGCCGGGCCGGCGCTCCGCCTCGTCCAGCCGGACGAGCGTGGCCCGCGCCAGCGCCGCGAGGGCCACCTGCCCCGAGGGTGATAAATCGGGCAGACGGCTGGAACTCTCCTGCACGCCGAGCACCGTTCCGGTGACCGGGTCAAGGGCGATGAGCTCGTCGACATAGGCGTCGGCGACCTCGCGGGGCAGCGGGTTCTTGGTCTCGGACATGCGGCCATCCTCATACGGGTACCGGTGTCGCGTCAGCCGCTTGGCCGGGCCCGGTAGTGGGGGCGCCGGATTTCGCTCAGGGCGACCAGTCCGCTCAAGTCGTTCGCGACCATGACCTGCGCGAGGCGGCCCGCGACCGCGACGACGCTGTGCCGTATTCGCGGAGGGTTACGGACGGTTACGGCTCGGACCGCCCCCTTCCGGGCCGTCCGAGCCGCTGCAATCCGTAAACCGTAAGCCGTACGGGTGTGCCTACGCGGGCTGCTTCGCCGGGGCGAAACCGAAGATGTCCACCGCGTGGTAGTACGTCCACGCCGTCGCGTTGCAGGACGCCTTGGTGGCGCCCGAGTAGGCGTTGCACACGCGCTTGAGGTCCTCGTAGAACGCCGAGTCGATACGGGACTTGTTGGCGTCGAAGGTGCCGGCCGCCTTGTAGTTGCGGTAGCCGAAGTCGTGGCGGGCGCAGGACGTCTGGAACGGGAAGCCGAAGGGGTTGTCCGGCGAGGAGCTGCAGTAGTCCGTCGACCAGTCGAAGGCGTACGCGGACCAGGCGCCCTGGTTGTTACGGGCGGAGAGCCAGGCGTTGTAACTGGCCGCACTCGTCTGGGTCCAGGAGTTGAGGACCTGCGGCTTGTCGGCGGGGGCCGCCGACGCGGAGACGGCCGGGAGCAGGGCCAGCGGGACCGAGAGTGCGGCTGCGACGAGGGGAAGGGTGACGCTGCGACGCATGGGGGGACCTCCGGGTGTGGGGGACCTGAACGCCCCGTGGGATCTCACGGGGCGCACCCAGAGTGCCGTCATGTCCCTGTCAGGGGTAGAGGGCGTGGGGAAGACCTAGGTGGATTACTGAAGAAGGGTTCATGAAGGGGGGCGCCGGACATGCCCGATCCGACTCGCGCCTGCCGGCGCGCCGTAGTGCCGTATGTCCTCACCAGCGCCGTATGTCCTCATCGACGTGCGGCCCCCGTCGCCCGGTGCTCAGATGGATCCGTTGGATCCGTTGGATCCGTGCGCGCTCGCCGGGAACGGAGTGGTTCATGAGTGGTCAGGCCCGGTCTTCCGGTAGCAGCGGTGGTGGGCCCGATTTTGGGGACCGGCGGGACTTCGAGAGTGCTGACCGGGGGTTCGTGGCGGGGCCCGCCGAGCGGACTGTGGTCGCCGGGGACGGGCGGGTGGTGTGGAACTTCGACGACACCGTGTTCCTGGAGGGGGAGTGCCCCGACAGCGTGCATCCGGGGCTGTGGCGGCAGTCGCAGTTGTGTGCCAGGGCCGGGTTGTACGAGGTGGCGGACGGGGTGTATCAGGTGCGGGGGTACGACCTGTCCAACATGTCCCTCGTCGAGGGCGAGCGGGGTGTCGTGGTCGTCGATCCGCTCGTGTCGGAGGAGTGTGCCGCCGCCGCGCTCGCGCTGTACCGGGCGCACCGGGGTGAGCGGCCCGTCACCGCCGTACTCTTCACGCACTCCCATCTCGATCATTTCGGCGGGGTTCTCGGGGTGCTCCCGCCGGACGACGGCGACCACGAGTACGGACGCGACCAGGTACCGGTCGTGGCGCCCGAAGGGTTCATGGAGCAGTCCGTCGCCGAGAACGTGTACGCCGGTACGGCCATGCTGCGGCGGGGCGCGTACTACGCCGGTTCCAATCTGGTCCGTGGCCCGACCGGTCTGGTCGGCATGGGGCTCGGTTTCACCGCGTCGAGCGGTCGGGCCGGACTCGTACCGCCGACCGTCGAGATCCGGCACACCGGGCAGGAGGAGACGCTCGACGGGGTGCTGTTCCGGTTCCAGATGACGCCGGGCACGGAGGCGCCGTCCGAGATGAACTTCCTGCTGCCCGGGCGCCGCGCGCTGTGCATGGCCGAGAACGCGACGCACAATCTGCACAACATCCTGACCCTGCGCGGCGCCGTCGTCCGCGATGCCAGGATCTGGGCCCGGTATCTGGGTGAGGCCATCGACCTCTTCGGGTACGACGCCGATGTCCTCTTCGCCTCGCACCACTGGCCGACGTGGGGCACGGCGGAGTTGCGTACGTTCCTCGCCGAACAGCGTGATCTGTACGCGTACTTGCACGACCAGACGTTGCGTCTCGCCAACCAGGGCCGTACCGGCGTCGAGATCGCCGAGCTGGTCGAGTTGCCGCCCGCACTCGCCAAGTCCTGGCACACGCACGGCTATTACGGCTCGGTCAGCCACAACGTGAAGGCGGTCTACCAGCGTTACATGGGCTGGTACGACGGTCACCCCTCGTCCCTGTGGGAGCACCCGCCCGTCGAGAGCGCGCGGCGGTACGTCGACTGTATGGGCGGTCCGGACGCCGTACTGGAGAAGGCGCGCGGGTACGTCGACGCGGGTGATCTGCGGTTCGCGGCGCAGCTCCTGAAGCACGCGGTGTTCGCGTCGCCGGACAGCGCCGATGCCAGGGAACTCCTCGCGGACACCTTCGAGAAGCTGGCGTACGGCGCCGAGAACGCGACCTGGCGCAACTGCTATCTCATGGGCGCCGACGAATTGCGTCACGGGATCACGCCCACGGCCGTCACGGCCGGGAGCATCGCGACGGCCCTCAGCGTCGGGCAGCTCTTCGACTCGCTCGCCATCCGCGTCAACGGCCCCCAGGCGTGGGACCTTTCGCTGAGTATCGGCTGGAACGTGACCGACCTCGGCGAGACCTACCGGACGACCCTGCACAACGGGGTCCTGGTGCATACCCGTACCATCACGCCCGCCGATGACGCGCAGTTGCTCATCACGCTGACGAAGCCCCAGCTTCTGACGCTCTTCGCGAGCGGGGACGGGGACGATGTGCTCGGCGGGGTCGAGTACTCCGGTGACCCGGACGTCCTCAAGTCGCTGGTCTCGGTACTCGACCGGCCCGACCCCGACTTCGCGATCGTCACGCCCTGACGTCCCGTCGGCCTACAGTGGCGCGACCGTGCGCCATGCCGATGAAACGGAGACCGATGAGTGGTGAGGTGACCACCCGGGTGACGCTGATCTCACCCGCTGTGGGGCGGGACTTGCGGGAGGTGCGGTTCGCGGGCGAAGGGCCGGTGGACGCCGAGGGGTTGCGGCGGGCGCGGTCGGCGGCGGGGAATCTGCCGGCGGCGGACCGGGTCGCGGTGTCGCCGTCGCGGCGGTGCCGGGACACGGCGGTGGCCCTCGGGCTCGCGCCGGACGACGGTGCGGTGGCGCCGACCGGGTGGGATGTTGGGCGGTGGCGGGGGCGCACGCTGGACGAGGTGACGGCTCAGGATCCGGGTGCGGTACGGGAGTGGCTGACCGATCCGTCCGGTGCCCCGCACGGCGGGGAGTCGCTGACCGGGCTACGGGAGCGGGTGGGCGGGTGGCTCGACGCGACGGTGGCCGGGACGGGGCGGATGGTCGCGGTGGTGGAGCCGGATGTGGTGCGGGCGGCGGTGGTTCACGCGCTGGGGGTGCCGGATGCGACGTTTTGGCGTATCGATGCCGGGCCGCTGGCCGCTGTGGCTTTGACGGGGCGAAGTGGGCGTTGGAATCTCCGTGTAGGTACCCCGTTGGACCGCTGAACCCGGCCCCTCTCCAGACCGGTCCCGGCCTGGGCCGTCGCCGATTCCGCCGGACACACACCGTGGTGGCACCTCGCCGCTGCGGCGGGAAGAAACAACCCCCTTTCGGGGATGGGGACTCCCCTGCCGGGCCCTCGCCCATTCCGTCGGACACACACCGGTGCGGCACCTCACCGTTACCGCGGGAAGAAACACCCCCTGCCAAGGGCGGGGACTCCACTGCCCGACCCTCGCCCATTCCGCCGGCCACCCGCCAGTTTGCGGCCCCGTCCCTTACTACTCGCCCACATCCCTCGTCGTCAGGTCCGTCAGGGATTCTCGGCGGATTAGTAGGCGGGCCGTCGTCGTGTGGGTGGCGATTACTGGGGGGCGGCCTGTCAGGTTGTAGGGGGCTGCCATGGAGAGGTGGTAGGCGCCGGCGACCGGGACGGCGATCAGGTCGCCGGGGCGGACGTCGCCCGGTAGGGGAACGTCCGGTGCGACCACGTCGCCCGCCTCGCAGTGGCGGCCGACCACCGTCACCCTCGCGGGTGCCGCCAGTGAGTGGCGTCCCACCAGGCGGGGCGCGTACCGCACCCCGTACAGCGCGGGACGCGGGTTGTCGCTCATGCCTCCGTCGACCGCCACGAAGACCTGCGTACCGGTGCGTTTGACGGCGAGTACGCGGTAAAGGGCGACGCCCGCAGGTCCGGCCACCGCCCGGCCCGGTTCCACGATCAGCCGGGGCGCCGCGATCCCGGCGACCGCACAGCTCGCGGCGAGTTCCGCCCGCACCCGGCGGGCCAGCACCGCGAGGTCGAGGGTGTCCTCGCCGGGCCGGTACGCGATGCCGTGTCCCCCGCCGAGGTCAAGCTCGGGCAGTTCGATCCCGTACTGCCGATGCAGCCGCGCCATCAGCCCCACCACGCGCCGTACCGCCGCCAGATACGGTTTCACGCTCACGATCTGCGACCCCAAGTGGCAGTGCAAACCGGTTAGTTGAAGCTGTGGCTGGTCCAGGATTCTGGCTATGGCGTGTTGCGCCGAGCCATCCGTCACGGACAGTCCGAACTTCTGGTCCTCTCCCCCGGTACGGATCTTGTCGTGGCCCCCCGCCACGATCCCCGGCACCACCCGTACCATCACGCGCTGCCGCCCCTCGGGCCCGACGGCGGCGGCGATCCGGGCCACCTCCGACCCGCTGTCGATGACAATCCGGCCGACCCCTAGCCGCAGCGCCGACTCCAGGTCCTGGGGGCTCTTGGCGTTGCCGTGCAGCACGATCCGTTCGGCGGGGAATCCGGAGGTCACGGCGAGTTCCAGCTCACCGGCCGAGCACACGTCGAGCCCGAGCCCCTCCTCCTCCACCCACCGCACCATGGCCCGGCACAGGAACGCCTTGGCCGCGTACACGACTTCGGCGTCGGGGAAGGCGGCCCGGTACGCACGGCACCGGGCCCGTACCTCACCCTCGTCCAGTACGTACGAGGGCGTACCGAACCGTTCCGCGATCTCGGTGAGCGGCACTCCGCCCACGGCGAGGTCCCCGTGCGCGAGCCGCGCCGTCGACGCGGGCCACACGGACAGGTCATCCATGGCCTCGGCGGACAAGCCGTTCCCTGCGTCGACAGTCACCTGGGTGGTGGTCATCGCTCACACCTCCTGAAGAACGCCGCCACGGCCGCGAGTCGTCACCCGTACGGTGGACGGTTTCGGGGCCGGCGCCGCGAACCTCGGGTCCACGGTGAGCCGGATGACGCCGAGCGGCGCCGTGAGGGCGAGCAGCGCCGGGGCGGCGAGCCGGATCCACGGCTGCCCGTCCCCGAGCGCGTCAGCCAGCCGCCCCGGGCTGCTGAAACCGACCGCCGTACGGTCACCGAGCGGCGTACGGAACAGCCGCGCCGCCCACCCACCGGGTCCCGGCCGGACCGGTACGTACAGGGGTCCGGCCGGGGGCCGATCGGAGGGCTCGGGGTCGTCGGCGCACGGAATGTCCTGCATGGATTCCTCCTGGAGGATCCTCGAACGAAACGGAACGAAACGGAACCACGCAGTGACGCTATGCCCGCCATCCGCCGCCTCCCGCCGCTTCCGGCCACCCCCTGACACACCCCTGACGCCTCACCCGTCGGAGTTGACGCCCCCCTGACACACGGGCACCTTTCCGGCACCGGAGGCAAAAGGGACTCCCGTCCGGCATCTGCGGTCCCGCTACTCGTATCGACCTCGTAAAAGCAACCCATACACGCGATTCCGCCCCGCATCCGACGGGCATCCTTGAGGGGCGCGGTCACGCGACGGGAGGGGCGGCCATGGGAGCGACGGGGGCGAACCGGTTCACGGTGACAGGGGCGAGCCGGTTCACCGTGACGGGTGCGGTGGCGCGGCCCGTCCGGCTGACGGTCGCCGAACTGCGGACGTCCTGGCCCCAGCACACGGCGGACGTCGTCTTCGACTGCGCCACCAGCGGCCCCAGGAAACACCGCTTCGCGGGCCCGCTCCTTCGCGAGGTGGTGACGGCGGCAGGACCGGCCTTCGATCCGCGCCGCCGCAAGGACCGTTCCCGCTATCTGCTGGAGATCACCGGCGGCGACGGCCACGGCACGGTGCTGTCCTGGGCGGAGGTGGACGAGGACTTCGGCAACGCCCCGATACTGCTGGCCACCAGCCTGGACGGCCACGAACTGGACGGTACGGGAACCCAGTTGGTGGTCCCGTGGGACCGCTGCGGCGCGCGGTACATCAGCGGCATCACGCGGGTATGGCTGGGGACGTGCGGCAGCCGGCAGACCCCACCCGTCACCCCTTCTCCAGCGCCACCTCCGTCGACTTGATGAGCGCCACCACCGCCGTGCCCTCGGCCAGGCCCAACTCGGCCACCGCCTCCTTGGTGATCGCCGCCGTCACCGTGCCGCCCGCCACCGCCACCTTCACGCCCGCCATCGCACCGCCCATGACCACGCCGGTCACGGTGCCCGGCAGTTGGTTACGGATACTCAGCCCCGCGACGGAGGACCCCGTGGCGAGCGACACCTCCGTGGACTTCACCAGCGCCCGCACCGCGCTGCCGTCCGCGATCCCGAGGTCGTCCACGGCCTCCCGGGTGACGGCGGCGGTGAGTTCCTGACCGCCGTCGAGCCGGACCTTCACGGTCGCCATCACCGCGCCGGGCGTCACCGAGACGACGGTGCCGGGCAGTTGGTTCCGGATGCTCAGGGCCATCGGACACGCCTCACTCAGCTACTAGGGGATACGCGGAATTTCGTACGACTTCACACCGATTCGCACACTTCCGCGCCCGTACTGTACCGACGCCCCTCCGCACCCTCTTGGACCTTCCTCCGACGCCCCTCGCATCTGCTGTGGAGGTATCGCCTGAAGACTTGCAGATACCAGCTGAACTTCCCTACCTTGACGCACATGCAGTCCTACACGATCGGCCAGGCCGCCCGTCTTCTGGGCGTCAGTCCGGACACGGCACGCCGCTGGGCCGACGCCGGCCGCGTCGCCACCCACCGCGACGAGGGCGGGCGCCGCCTCATCGACGGCAAGGACCTGGCGGCCTTCTCCATCGAGGTCGGCCAGGGCGGCCTGGGCGGCGACGAGGACCCCTCGTACACCTCCGCGCGCAACGCCTTCCCGGGCATCGTCACCGCCGTCAAGCTCGGCGATGTCGCGGCCCAGGTGGAGATCCAGGCGGGCCCGCACCGGCTGGTGTCCCTGCTCACCCGCGAGGCCGTCGAGGAACTCGGCCTGGAGGTCGGCATGCAGGCCACCGCCCGCGTGAAGTCGACCAACGTCCACATCGACCGGAACTGACCCCGCGTCAACCGAAACCAGCCTCAGTAACCGGAACTGACACCGCGTCAAGCGCAATTGCCCTCACCACAACCGACATTGACCCCGCGCACCCGCCCGCACAACCCAGCGGCGTCGCCGTCCCCGGCGCGGCTCGTCCCGACCGACCGGGCCGTCTTCACCGGCCCGCCTCACCAAGGAGCCCCTCGCCATGTTCCGCAGACCCGCCCTCACCCGGCGCCGCGCCGCCACCGCGTTCGTCACCGCCGCGCTGCTCGTGCCGCTCGCCGCCTGTGGCAGCTCGGACGACGCCAAGAAGGACACCGGAAGCGGTAAGGAGACGGGGAGTTCGTCCAGTTCGGCGCCCGACGCAAAGCTGACGGTCCTCGCCGCCGCGTCGCTCACCGATGTGTTCAAGACGGCGAAGACGGCGTACGAGAAGAAGTACCCGGGCACCACGCTCACCTTCTCCTTCGCGGGCTCGCAGGAACTCGCCGCCCAGGTCAAGCAGGGCGCCCCGGCGGACGCGCTGGTCACCGCCGACACCAAGACGATGGACGGCCTCAAGGGCGACACCGGCACCCCGGCGATCGTCGCCAAGAACCGTCTCGTCATCGCGACGGGTGAGGGCAACCCGAAGAAGATCGAGAACCTCAAGGACCTCGCGGACACCGAGCTCAAGGTGGTGCTCGCCGCGCCCGAGGTCCCGGTCGGCCGTTACAGCCGTCAGGTGCTCGACGCGCAGAAGATCACCGTGAAGCCGGTCTCCGAGGAGCCCAACGTCCGCGCGGTGCTCAGCAAGGTCGAACTCGGTGAGGCCGACGCGGGCATCGTCTACAAGACCGACGCCGAGAGCGCGCCCGACAAGGTCGACGCGATCACCATCCCGGACGCGGAGAACGCGATCGCCGAGTACCCGGCGGCGACTCTGAACGAGTCCAAGAACAAGGCGGCGGCAGCCCAGTTCGTCGCGTGGCTGACCACCCCGGAGGCCCAGAAGATCCTCCAGCAGGCGGGCTTCCAGCAGCCGTAGACGACGAGCCGTGTGCCGGTACCGGGACCACCGGTACCGGCCACCCGGAAGGCCCCCGAGCACATGAGACCCAGACCCCCGCTCACCCTCACCGCCCCGGCACTCCTGGCGGTGGCCTTCCTCCTGCTCCCCCTCATCGGCATCCTCGCCCGCACCAACTGGTCCGAACTCGGCGGCCACCTCACCAGCCCCGACTCGGTCACCGCCCTCAAACTCTCCCTCCTGGTGTCCTTCTGGTCCCTGGGCGTCTCCCTGGTCCTGGGCGTCCCGCTGGCCTGGCTGCTGGCCCGCGTCCCGTTCCCCGGCAAGTCCTTCGTCCGCACCCTGGTCCTGCTCCCGATGGTGCTGCCCCCCACGGTCGGCGGTGTGGCGCTGCTGCTCGGCTTCGGGCGGCGCGGTCTGCTCGGGCCATGGCTGGAGGACTGGTTCGGGATCACGTTGCCGTTCCACACGTCGGGCGCGGTGGTGGCGTCCACGTTCGTCGCGATGCCGTTCCTGATCATCAGCCTGGAAGGCACCCTCGCCGGACTGAGCACCCGCTACGAGGAGACCGCCGCCTCGCTCGGCGCCTCACCGGTACGGGTCTTCTTCACCGTCACCCTCCCGATGGTCGCCCCCGGTCTGGCCGCCGGAGCCGCCCTCACCTGGGCCCGCGCGCTCGGCGAGTTCGGCGCCACGATCACCTTCGCGGGCAACCTCCCCGGCACCACCCAGACCCTCCCCCTCCAGGTGTATCTGCTCCTCCAGGACAACCCGGAGGCCGCGACCTCGGTCTCGCTGCTGCTGCTCGCCATCGCCATGGCCGTCCTGATTCCGCTACGGGGCCGATGGACCGCCGCGGCCACGGGTACCGCTCGAACGGCGGCCGACCCCGCCCCACGCCCCGACGACGAGAACCCCACCACCGAGCCGAAGACCCCCGAACCGAAGACCGCCGAACCGGACACCGACCCACCCGCCCCGGAGACTCCGGCCCCCTGGCCCCTGCACGCCGAGGTCACCGGCTTCACCCACCTCACCCTGGACGCGGGCCCCGGCACCACCATCGCGGTCGTCGGCCCCAACGGCGCAGGAAAAACAACCCTGTTGCGCGCCCTGCTCGGCCTCACCGACCGCGCGCACGCCGACCTCCGGCTCGGTCCCACCGAGGTGACCGCGCTCCCGCCGCACCGGCGCTCCGTGGCCTGGGTGCCCCAGGACGGCGCCCTGTTCCCGCACTTGAACGCCCTCGCCAACACCGCGTACGGGCTGCGCACCCACGGAGTCCCGCGCGCGGAGGCCCGGCGTGACGCCCAACGCTGGCTGGACCGGCTCGGCGTGGGCCATCTCGCGCACCGCCGCCCCGCACAGCTCTCCGGCGGGCAGGCGGGCCGGGTCGCGCTGGCCCGCGCACTGGCCGCCCGCCCCCGGCTGCTGCTGCTCGACGAACCCCTGGCCGCGCTCGACCAGACGACCCGCGCCCAGGTACGGCACACCCTGCGCACCCACCTCGACGGGTTCGGCGGGGTCTGTCTGATGGTCACGCACGATCCGGTCGAGGCGGTCGCGCTCGCCGACCGTGTCCTCGTCCTGGAGGACGGCCGCGCGGTCCAGGACGCGCCGCCCGCCGAGGTCACCCGGCACCCCCGCTCCCCGTGGGTGGCCCGCATGCTCGGCCGCAACGCCTGGCCGGGCACCGCCACCGCGGACGGCCTGCGCCTCCCGGACGGTACGGGAATCGTCGCCGCCGAACCGCTCACCCCGGATACCGACGCGCTCGCGATCATCGCCCCGGAGTCCGTCGCCGTGCACCGCACCCGCCCCGGCGGCAGCCCGCGCAACGTCTGGCCGGGCACTGTAAGGGAGTTGACGGCCGTCGGCAGCCGACTGCGGGTGCTGATCACCTCCGACGCGGCACCCGACCTCGTCGCCGAGATCACCCCGCAGGCCGCGACTGAACTCGGACTGAAGGACGGTGTCCCGGTGTTCACCAGCGTCAAGGCGACCGAGGTCACGCTCGTGGCCACGTAACGTCAGGGGGACCGGAGGGAAGTCACCGTGCTGCTGCGCCAGTTGGAATACCTCGTCGCACTCGCCCGCGAACGGCACTTCGCCCGTGCCGCCGACACCTGTTACGTCTCCCAGCCCTCCTTGTCCGCCGGGATCCGCCGCCTCGAAGCCGACCTGGGTGTGCCGATAGTCCGGCGCGGTGTCCGCTTCCAGGGACTCACCCCGGAGGGCGAGGTCGTCCTCGCCTGGGCCCACCGCATCCTCGGTGAACGCGACGCCCTCCAGCAGGAACTCGCCTCGCTGCGAGGCGGGTTGACCGGCACACTGCGCCTCGGCGCCATCCCCACCGCACTCACCGCCGCGTCCCTCCTGACCACCCCGTTCTGCGAACGGCACCCCGGCGCCAAGGTCAGCCTGGAGTCCCTGTCGTCCCGCGACATCACCCGCGGCCTCATGGACTTCACCATCGACGCGGCGCTCACCTATCTCGATGACGGAGACCTCCGCGACGTACGGAAAATGCCGCTGTACGAGGAGCGGTACGTGCTGCTCACACCGGCCGACGGCCCGCACACGGGGGACGCCGAGGTGCGCTGGGCACAGATCGCCGCACTCCCCCTCTGCCTCCTCTCCCCGCGCATGCGCAACCGCCGCATCCTCGACGAGAACTTCGCCGCCGACGGAGCGGTGGCGTCCCCCGCCGTCGAGTCGGACACCGTCGCGGGCCTGTACGCCCATCTCACCGCGGGCCGCTGGTCCAGCGTGATCTCCCACGCCTGGCTCCATATGTTCGGCATCCCGAAGGGCATGAGAGTCCTCCGCATCACCGGCCCGACCCACGGCCCCCGAGTCGGCCTGGTCACCACCACCCACCACCCGGAACCCCCGATGGCCCGAGCGTTGCTGGAAACGGCGCGGGAAGCCGGAGTGAGAGAGTCCCTGGACGCGCTACTGAAGGCGCACCTCTCCGACCAGCGCCCGGACCAGCCCTCATAGCGCCCCCCTATCCCCGCATAGAAACCTTCGCTTTGACCCACCCCCAGCCAACCCCGGACCGTAAGGAGCAACCCGCACATCCCCTGCCACCAGTGAGGACCCGCACTCATGGCCAAAGTCCTGTGCGTGCTCTACGACGACCCCACCGACGGCTACCCCACCACCTACGCCCGCGACGACCTCCCCGCCATCGACCACTACCCGGGCGGCCAGACCACCCCCACCCCGGAGGCCACCGACTTCACCCCCGGCCACCTCCTCGGCAGTGTCTCCGGCGAACTCGGCCTCCGCGCCTTCCTGGAGAGCCGAGGGCACACCCTGGTCGTCACCTCCGACAAGGACGGCGACGGATCGGTCTTCGATCAGGAGTTGCCGGACGCGGACGTCGTGATCTCGCAGCCGTTCTGGCCCGCGTACCTCACCCCGGAGCGGATCGCCACCGCGAAGAACCTGAAGCTGGCGGTCACGGCGGGCATCGGCTCCGACCATGTCGACCTGGACGCGGCCATCGCGCACGGGGTGACCGTCGCGGAGGTCACGTACTGCAACAGCATCAGCGTCGCCGAGCACGTGGTGATGATGACGCTGTCGCTGGTACGGAACTATCTGCCGTCCCATCAGATCGTGCTGGACGGCGGCTGGAACATCGCCGACTGTGTGGCCCGCTCCTACGACCTGGAGGGCATGCACGTCGGCACGGTCGCTGCCGGCCGTATCGGGCTGGCGGTCCTGCGCCGTCTCGCGCCGTTCGACGTGAAGCTGCACTACACCGACCGCCACCGGCTCTCGCCGGAGATCGAGGAGGAGTTGGGTCTCGTCTGGCACGAGTCGGCGGCGGCGATGGTCCCGCACTGCGATGTCGTCACCGTCAACGCGCCTCTGCACCCGGAGACCCAGGGCCTGTTCGGCGACGAGTTGATCGGCACGATGAAGCGGGGCGCGTATCTCATCAACACCGCGCGGGCCCTGATCTGCGACCGTGACGCGGTCGACCGGGCCCTGCGCAGTGGGCAGTTGGCGGGATACGCGGGCGACGTGTGGTACCCGCAGCCCGCGCCGCCCGACCACCCCTGGCGCACGATGCCGCACCAGGGCATGACCCCGCACATCTCCGGCTCGTCCCTGTCGGCGCAGGCCCGGTACGCGGCCGGCACCCGCGAGATCCTGGAGTCCTGGCTGACCGGAAAGCCGATCCGCGACGAGTATCTGATCGTGGACGGCGGCGCCCTGGCCGGAGTGGGCGCCCACTCGTACTCGGTCTCCAAGGGCTAGGGTCCCGGGGCCAGGTGCCCGTACGGACGACCCGTACCGTGACCAGGCGAGTCTCCTGGCGTTGAAGGGGAAGTGCGGGCGCGATCGTGCGCCCGCACTTGGTCGACAACTGAAGGAGAACGTGATGTCTCGCATCGCGAAGGCAGCCGCCGTATTCGCCGGCACGGGTGCCGTGGTGCTCAGTGGTGCCGGTCTGGCCATGGCCGACGCGGGCGCCCAGGGCGAAGCCATCGGCTCGCCGGGTGTCCTCTCGGGCAACGTCGTCCAGGCGCCGATCCACATCCCGGTCAACGTCTGCGGCAACACCGTCACCGTCATCGGCGCGCTGAACCCGACGTTCGGCAACCACTGCAAGAACGAGAGCCACCACAAGCGTGACGGCCACGGCCACGGCTACGGCGGCTGATCTCCCGTCAGCGTCCGTAAAGGCCCCCGCCGGTAAGGAAACCGGCGGGGGCCTTCGGCTGTCACGCGTAGCGGTAGATCCGGCTGTGGTCGGCGAGTTGGGACGGCTTCACGTTCCACGGCGGCATGGGCTCGTCCCGGGCGACGACCCGGCCGCGCTGCGCGGAGCCGATCCCGGGCGGCCGGGCGGGCAGGTACGCGGCGTCGGGGTGCGCCTGCTGCCAGCGGGACCAGAGCAGGTCGACGTAGGAGTGATGCAGCCAGAACACGGGGTCGTTGACGGAGGCGCCGCCGAGCATGTTCCCGCCGACCCAGCGGTGCACCCGGTTGTGGTTGCGCCACCGCCCGTCGCCCCGCTCCCGCGTCCAGCCCTCAAGCCGGTTACGGAAGCCGGACGACGAGGTGGAGTCCCACGGCGACACGTCGTACACGGACTCCCGCATGGCACCGTCGAGTTCACCCCGGGTCGGCAGCTCCAGCGGATTCGAGGGGCGCCCGAGGTCCCGTACGAGGAACTCCGCGTCGGTGACTCCGTCATCGATGACCCATCCGTTACGGCGGGTGAACGGACCGGTCTTGACCTCCCGGTCGGGGCCACGTCCGGTGCCGCCGAGCAGATCGTCGGTCCAGGGGCCCGCCACCGGTGAACGGTCCACGATCCAGTCCCAGTACGGCACGGTGACACCCGGCGCCTCCTGTTGGAGGGCACGCTCGAACTCAAGAAGGAACTGCCGGTGCCATGGCAGGAACGACGGCGCCATGTGCGCGACCCGCAGTCCGCGGTCGCCGTCGGAGACGTAGTACTCGACATGCGTGCGAACGAAATCGTCGTACCGCCCACTGCGCTTGACCGCGAGAACGGCACCGACGAACCGCTTCTTCTCGGCGGCCGTCAGACTGCTCAGATTCTTGCGCGTGTACACCACGGCGGCTCCCCTCCCGGCGGATGCGATGGTCAGACGGTGGGCGAAGCGCCGCGCTCCCGAGCGAGCCGCGCGGTCCCCAACTCGTCGACGGCGGCGCGGGTCGCCTCCAGGGGCGTGGCGTACGACGCGTAGTGGTCGACCATGCTCAGATAACCGCCGTCCGCGCGCCGCATCAACGGCAAGGCCCGCCCGTCCACGGTGACCCGCACGGACCCACCGTGCCCGTGCCCCAGACCAACCATGGTCACCTCCAACCCCCGAATCCGCCGCCCCCGATACACCTCGTCGAACACCACACCCCCACGCCACCCCCCAGGCGCCTCATCCTGCCGCCCACCCCGCCCCACCACGACAACAGGAACCAAAGCACCAGCAACCCCACCCCCCACACCACCGACAAAGAGCGCCCGCAACAGGATCCGACGATTCACGGTGTCTCCTCACGGTGCGAAACCGAGCCCCGACAGGGGCGCGGGGAACTGCGCGACAAGCCACGACGAACCCGCACCCGACCAACGACCGAACCACCCCAAAAAAAGGGAACGCGGGGAACTGCGCAACCGGCAACGAACACCCCCCGCACCCGAAAACCCCTCAATTGAGCCCAAGCTCAGCCCCAGGCGCAGCCTGAAGCAACGGCGAGTGCAACGCCGCAACAGGCAAGGCCACCCGAGGCAACCCGAACTGATCAGCCTGCGGAGCACTGAGCGGGGCATCAAGCGAAGCGCCCGGCGTGGCAGTCGTCAGCTCGCTACCCCCCGTCGACAGACCGAGCCGATCCGACGCCCCGCCAAGAAGCGTTGGCACCGGAGAGCTGAGCCGAGCCTCCGGCAACGGACTGGTGAGCGGCACCTGCGGCAGCGCATGGGCGGGCAGCATCCGGCCCTGCACATAACGCGGCCGGTCCATCGCGCCGGGCGTGGGCACCGGAATGCCGCCGCTGATCTGGGGCGCCCGCAGTCCGAGCACGTTCTCCACGCCCTCCATCGGCACCGAAACCGGCACCTGCTCCCCCGCGACGGCGGGAGTGGCGGCGGCTGCGGCGGCCACACAGGTCAGCAGTGCGGCAAGGCTTCCTCGGGCAGTCGACTTCATCTCGGGCGGTCCCTTTCCGAGTTCGTGCGCCGGTGGGTGCCCGGCGGCACCCGGGTAACGAGTCGCCCGCCCGGTCCACTGCAAAATTCCCCCACCCGTACCAATCGGACGACTGTCAGCTCGTCCAGAAGTCCCACCAACGCGTGAGGATCAGCATCCCGATGATCCCGACGTGCAGGACGGGCAGGACCCAGGTGAACTCGCCGAAGAAGTTCCGCAGCCAGTTCGGTGCCGACAGGAACCCCTTGCGGACGTTGAAGGAGGTCACGTACCAGAACATGACGATCGTGGCGACCCACGCCAGGGAGCACCACAGGCACAGGGAGCTGATGCGGTACAGCGACTGGTACTGGAGCCAGGTGCAGAACCCGACGCCGAACAGGGTGCCCGCGTTGAGCGTGAGCCAGTACCAGCGCGGGAAGCGGGCCCGCCCCAGCAGGCTCATGCCGACACAGATCACCATGCCGTAGGCGACCAGACCCAGCATCGGGTTCGGGAACCCGAACGCCGACGCCTGCTCGCTCTTCATGATGTTCCCGCACGACACCACCGGGTTCAGACTGCACCCCGGCGTGAAGTTCGGGTCCTCAAGCAACTTGAACTTGTCCAGCGTGATCACCCAGGCCGCGAGCAGCCCCGCAGCCCCCGTGATCACCAGAAGCAGCGCCAACGCACGGCCCCCACCGACCACACCGGACGAACCTTCACCGGCCGGGTTATCGCTGTACGAACTTTCGCTGTACGGGCTTTCGCTCTGCGGGACTTGGCGTACGGGGACAGGTGCGGGGGCGTCGGCGGGGCGGCGCGGGGGTCGGACGCGGGCGGTGTCTCCGGTACTCATGGGTTCCCTCACCGGTCCGGTTCAGAACCGCAGGCTGCGGGCGGGCAGCAGGCAGTGCGCGGCGGCGGCGAGCATGTCCTCATCACCGGCGTAAGCGGCGAGGGTCTCCTCGGTCATCTCGACGCCGGGCCTGCCCTCGGGCCACGGGACGGTCGAGAAGAGGAAGCAGGCGTGGCCGCGCTTCTTCACGGCCGTCAGCCACTCCGGCGGGACGACGCACTGGGCGTTGAGCGGCGGCATGTTGAGGATCGCCTGCCCGGCCTCGACGAGGAGCGTGACCGGGAAGCTGGGCTGCTGGGCGGCGTCGACCACGGGACCGCCGACAGGCACGCCGTTCCGGGCGAGGAGCGCGTGGGCCGCCTCGACGGAGGCTTCGGGTCCACCAGGTCCGTCACCGAGGGTGTAGGCCAGCAGGAAGGCCATGTCGCCCTTGCCGTCGTGGTGTTCGCCGCTCCAGGCGACGACAGCGAGGGTGCCGAGATCGGCGGGGCGGAAGGGGCGCGTTTCGGAGGAGATCGAGGTCACCCGGGCACCGTAGCGACATATCCGGATGACCCTGATGTCCGTGTCACCCGACCGGGGGATCCCGGGACGCCGATCACACGAAGGAGGGCCGGTTCCGGGGAACCGGCCCTCCTGTGCCGACGGCGGGGGTACGGCGCGACGGCGGGCGCGGCCGGCCACCGCGTCCCGGCTACTTCCCGAGAGGCAGGCCACCGAGGAGCTGCGTCGGCGCGGTCGCGCCACCCGCGTTCAGGTGATCGGTCGTGTCCCCCAGGGTGTTCACGAGCGAGCCCTCCTTCTCCGTGTCGATCGCGTCGGTGTGCAGCGGGTGCACTTCGAGCGTCGACTGGCTGCTGATCGTTTCCAGCGCGCCGTTGAGGCTCGTGGGCGTCAGGTCGGCGGCGAACGCCGGTGCGGCGGCACCGACCATCGCGAGCGACCCGGCAACGACGGCGGCAGCCTTCAGGGGCTTCATCGTGGTCCTTTCTTCGGCGACGGAAGATCGCCAGGGGGAATACTCACTTCGCCGTGGCTAACGATCCCTCGACTGGAGGGAAACTATTGGCCAATAAATTGTCCTGGAACCCACTCGAACACAGGGGAAACGTTTCTGATTCTCATATGAATACTCGCGCACGCGAACGGGTGCGCGAAAGACCCCGAACAAACGTCGAGTTCCGAACAGATTCCGAACAGATTCCGAACAGATCCGAACGCACTCCGAACACGCGTCGAACATGCGTCGTGCCGGTCCCGGAAAACCGGCACCGGCACGACGTACGGAAAAGCGACTGCCTCGGGTCAGGACGGCAGGGTGGGCACGGTCGGAGCCGCGGGAAGCGACGGGGCCGCCGGGTCGGCCGGGAGGGCCGGCAGCGCGGGCAGGCCCGGCAGGTTCGCCGCGGGCAGACCGCCGCCGAGCAGCGTCGCGGCAAGGAAGTTGACGAGTCCGGTGACGACCACGGGTGCCTGCTTGACGACCGCCGCGACATCGCCGGCCGTGGCCGCCTTGACCAGCGCGTCGACCGCGGACTGGAGCGCGGCGAGCGCGTCCGCCTTGACGTCCATCGGCGCCTTCTCGTGCACCGCGCCCGCGGCCGGGGAGCCCGGGGCCGGCGCCGTGGCCTTCGCCGCGTCGATCGCCGCCTTGGCCGAGGCCGCGAGCTTCGCCGCGTCGGCCGCGGGCAACTGCCCGTTGTCCGCCTTGAGGACGGCGGTCAGCAGGTCCGTCACCGGCGTCAGCACACCACCCGCGTTGTTCAGTGTCCTGCTCTGGGCGAGGAGCGCGTCCACTCCCGGGACCGGAGCGCCCTGGGCCGCGTGGGCGCCGGGGGCTGACGCCCCGTCGGCCGCGAAGACAGGGGCGGCGGTACCGATGAGGAGGGCGGCGCAGACCGCCGTGGTGGCCAGGCGTCGTGCCGGAAGAGCACGCATGAATGTTCCCTTCGGTGGTGCGTACGATCGTGTGATCACCGTGAAAGCGGTGACACCGGTACGCAACCGAGCGCCGCCATTCGGGGCACGGACCGCCGGGAGACTGGCTCGTACGGGGGAAAAAATGACACGACCGGCCGCCTCCCCGGTACGGAGAGGGCGGCCGGTCGGGCGCTGATGCTCAGCCAGTGATGCTCAGCGGGTCATGCTCAGCCGGTCATGGCCGGCCGGTGATACGCCGTCAGCGGTTGACGCAGGCGTTACCGAAGGCCGGGTTCAGCACGCCGACGCCGTTGACGGTGTTGCCGCAGATGTTGACCGGGATGTGGATCGGCGCCTGGAGGACGTTGCCCGAGAGCACGCCGGGCGACTTCACGGCCGCGCCCTGGGCACCGCTGTCGGCGGCGGCGATGCCCGCGGTGCCGACGACGGCGGCGGCAGCGACGGTGGACAGAACGAAAGCCTTCGCGGTACGCGACATGGGGAGTTGCTCCTCGGTATTCGTGACACACCGGGGCGGGATGCCCGGCCGATGCTCAACGCCACACGCGCCCCGGAGTTCCGCCTCCGAAAGGGTGATCTCTTACGGCCGTGCTCATCCACCGCCGCTCCCCTGCCGAACGAAAACGCGGATGCTCAACTAATCCGACACACTGACTTGCGGAGATTCTGAAACGAAATAGTGCGTAAGGCTAGAGTGACTTCCCTCCTGACACCTGCTGAAACGGGTACGGGAGTTCACGCGTCGAAGTGTGATGGTCATCCTGCCTCCCCACCGGGTCAGAACCTTTACATCCCGAAAGGGCAAAGCCGGTCATGCGTAATTCTCTCGGTCTTGTTCTGCGCCGCGGCACCGTGAGCGCCCTCACCGCCCTTTCCGTGCTTTCCGTCTCGTCCGCCCTTTCCGTCCCTCCCGCCCTTTCCGCCGAGCCCGCGCCGACCGGGGAGCCGGTCGCCGACGAGGCCGAGGGCATCCCCTTCACGCAGCGCTTCCACGCCGTCCAGCACGGTGGCATCGTCCGGGCCGCCAACTCCTCGATCAGCTGCCGTACCACCGACGACACCCCGGCGAAGGCGGCCACGGCCTGTGACGCCGCGCGGGCCGGTCGGCGGGGCACGGAGTGGGCCGCCAACCACGACTTCGACATGTTCTACATCGACGTGGACGACGACCCGAACACGTACAACTCCAGCCGGGCCGAGCTGAAGCTGCCGACCGGGGCGCGGGTCACCTACGCGCGGCTGTACTGGGGCGGCAATCTGCTGGTCGGCGAACAGAAGCCACCGCGGGACAGCGGGCGGGTGCTGATCGCCGAACCCGGTGGCGACTACCAGGAGGTGCTCGCGGACACCCTCGTCGGGCACCGGGTCGCGCACGGCGCGGACGCGTTCCAGGCGTCCGCCGATGTCACCGAGCTGGTCCGGTCGAGCGGTCCGGGGCTGTGGACGGTTGCTCAGGTGAACGTCGCCATGGGCCGGTCCGCCGCCGGCGCGTGGGGTGGCTGGACGCTCGTCACCGCGTACGAGAAGGCGAGCGAGCCGCTGCGGCAACTCGCCCTCTGGGACGGGTTCGCGTGCTTCGAGCCCGGCCTCCGGGACCTCTCCGTCGGGCTCGACGGCGCCCGGATCCCGGCCGGCGCGTCCGGGCGGGCGGGCCTGGTCGCGTACGACGGCGACCGCGGTACCACCGGGGACTCGCTGACCGTGTCCACCGGGAAGGGCGCGGCGACCACCCTGTCCGACGCGCGCAACCCCGCCTACGACCTCCTCAACTCGACCATCGGCGAACCGGGTGACACCCCCGCCGAGCGCAGACCCGCCTACGCGAACACCCTCGGCTACGACTCCGACGTCTTCTCGCTCGACCGGGCCCTCAAGGCGGGCGGCGAGCGACTCGACCTGCGGCTCACGGTGCGCCGCGACGCCGCCTGGGCCGGGGTCCTCTTCGTCGCCGCCGACACTCGGCGCTGACCGACCCACCCCCGAGCCGACGCCCCGGCCCGCCGGCCCAGCCCGCCACAACTGCCCTTCCCCTACACCCTCCTCCCTTTCCCCACGCCCTCCTCCCTTCCCTGAGCGGAGCGCCGCGCATGCCGCTGCCACCCCCACCCCGATCCCCCCGCCCCCGGGTCCTGCATGTCGTGCAGCCCGTCGACGGCGGTGTCGCGCGCGTGGTCGCGGATCTGACCCGGGCCCACCTCGCGACCGCCACCGACGACCCGTACCGAATCGCTGTCGCCTGCCCCCAGGACGGGCCGCTGGCCCCGGCCGTACGGGATCTCGGCGCCGACTGGTACCGGTGGGAGGCGACCCGCTCCCCCGGGCCCTCGCTCGCCGGTGAAGTGCGGGCGCTGGCACGGCTGGTGGACAGGGTCCGCCCCGATCTGGTGCACGCGCACAGCGCCAAGGCCGGGCTCGTGGCGCGTCTGGCGGTACGCGGCCGGACGGCGACCGTGTTCCAGCCGCACGCCTGGTCCTTCGAGGCGGTCGGCGGGGCCACCGCGCGGCTCGCCCTGCGCTGGGAGCGCGCCGGTGCCCGCTGGGCGTCGCGGGTGGTGTGCGTCAGCGCGGCGGAGCGGGCCACCGGGATCGCGGCCGGTATCCGGGCGCGCTGGGCGGTGATCCCCAACGGCGTGGACACCGCCCGCTTCACCCCCGGCGACCCCGGGGCCGCCCGCGCCGCACTGCCCGCACTCGACGGCACCGACACCGCGCCGCTCGTGGTGTGCGTGGCGCGGCTGTGCCCGCAGAAGGGGCAGGACGTCCTGCTGCGCGCGTGGCGGACCATCGCGGCCGAGGTGCCCGGTGCGCGGCTCGCCCTCGTCGGCGACGGGCCCGACACGGAGCGGCTGCGCGCGGCGGCGCCCGCCGGAGTCGTCTTCGCGGGCGCCGCCGCCGACGCGGCCCGCTGGTACCGGGCCGCCGATCTCGTCGTCCTGCCGTCCCGCTGGGAGGGCATGGCGCTGGCGCCGCTGGAAGCGATGGCCTGCGCGCGGACCGTCCTCGTCACCGACGTCGACGGCGCCCGCGAGAGCCTGCCGCCCGGCCACGCCCCGCACTGTCTCGTACCGCCCGAGGATCCCGGCGCGCTCGCACGGGCCGCCGTCGGGCTGCTGCGGGACCCGGCGCGGCGCGCGGCGCTCGGCCGGCAAGGGCGCCGGCACGTTCTCACCACCCACGATGTGCGGCACGCCGCCGACGCGGTCGCGGCCGTCTACCGCGACCTGCTCGGCACGGCGCGCACCGAGTGCAGGGAGTCCATCACCTCGTGACTGCGGACAGCACCGTTCCCCCTCCCGCGGGGCAGCCACGCGCGGCGGGGCACGCCTCCTCCGTCTCGATCCTCCACCCGCGCGCCCCCCACGGCGGCTTCGGCCCGCCGCCGCGGCCTCCCGCCGCACCGCGCGTCCGGCAGCTCCCGCTGCTCGCCGTGGACGGCGCCGCCGCGCTCCTGGCCACGCTGGCCCTCAGCGGGTCGCAGCGGCACCCGGTCCTGATCGTGCTCCTGATCGCCGGGGTGAGCGGCTGGAACGCGCGCAGCGCGCCGCACCCCACCGCCGCGCCGCCCGCCGTCCTTGACGAACTGCCCGCCCTGTGCGGCCGGATCATCGTCGCCTGGGCCCTCATCGGCGCCCTTGTCGCGGCCGTCGCGCCCGGCCACGCGCTGTCCCCTCTCACCCTCGTCACCGCCTGGGCGCTCCAGACCCTGGCGAGCTGCGCCGGCCGCGCCGTCGTGTACGGCAGGCGCCGCGCGGCCCTGCTGCGACAGCCCCGCGCGGCCCTCGTCATCGGCCCCGCCGACACCGCGCAGCGCGTCGCCGCCGCCTTCCTGCGCCGACCGGACTGCGGGGTACGGCCCGTCGGCATCGTCTCCACGCAGCCCGCCGAGCGCTCCGACACGGGCCCGGGGCTTCCGGTCCTGTTGTCGACCGAGGAGGTGCAGCGCGCGCTCATCCAGAACGGGGTGCGGGCCGCGCTCGTCGTCGGCGCCGACGCGGGCCGCAGTCACGCCCCGCTCCTGCGCACCCTCGACGACCAGGGCTGCGCGCTGTGGCGGATCGAACCCGAGTCACCCGCGTACGGCACCATCGGCGGGCCGCTGCCCGGCGGGCACGTCGCCGGGTTCGCGTACCGGCCGCTGGTGTTCACGCGGCCGGGGCGCGGGCGGCTCGGCAAGCGGGCCCTCGATGTGACCGTGTCCGGGGCGCTGCTCCTGGCGAGCGCGCCGGTGCTGCTGCTGTGCGCGCTCGTCCTGCGGGTCACCGACGGGCGCGGTGTGGTGTTCCGGCAGGAACGCATCGGTAAGGACGGGCGGCCGTTCACGCTGCTGAAGTTCCGTACCCACCGGCCGGCCGACCCGCACGAGGCCGCGACCCGGTGGAGCGTCGCCGACGAACGGCGCATGAGCCATTTCTGCCGGTTCCTGCGCCGCACCTCGCTGGACGAGCTGCTGCAATTGTGGAACGTGTTCCGCGGCGACATGAGCCTGGTCGGGCCGCGCCCCGAACGGCCCTATTTCGTCGGCAAGTTCAGCCAGACGTACGCCGGTTACGCGGCCCGGCACCGGATGGAGACCGGGATCACCGGGCTCGCGCAGATCCACGGGCTGCGCGGGGACACCTCGATCGAGGACCGGGCCCGCTTCGACAACGCGTACATCGACAACTGGTCGCTGTGGCAGGACATCTGCATCCTGCTGCGCACCGCCGCCGCGCTCGTCCGTCCGACGGGGAGCTGAGCCGGTGACCCACTCGACCCACTCGACCCTCTCTCCGCCGGGCCTGCCGCTCGACCACCGGGCTCCCGCCGTCGTCCTGTTCGACGTGCTTCACGGGTACGCGCGCCGGTACGCGCCCGTCCTGCCGGTGGTCCTCGTGGTGGCGCTCCTCGCGCTGCCCGCGCCGTCCGGCGCGGGCGGGGACTCCGGGGGCGGCACGGCCGCCGACGCCGCGTCCGGGCTGCTCGTGGTCTGCTGCGCGCTCGGTCTGCTGCGCCGGGCGCGGCGCCCGCTGACCCGGACCGCCGCCGCCGTCCTGGCGCTGCCGGTCGCCGGGATCGCCGTCGCCGCGACCGGCGCCGTCGACGCCGCCTCCGGACTCGCCGGGCTCGGCCGCTACCTCCAGATCTTCGTCCTGGTCCCGGCGGCCGTCCTGCTGCTGATCCGGGACCGCGCCGATCTGCGCCTGGTCGCCTGGGCGTTCACCGCACTCGCCCTCTGGCAGGGCGGTGTCGGCGTCCACCAGTACGTCACCGGCACCGGCGCCTCCTACATGGGCTCCGACATCCGGGCCGTCGGCACCTTCGGGGCGGCCGATGTGATGGGGATGTCGACGGTGGTCGCGTACGGTCTGGTCTGCGCGGTGGGACTCGCGCTCGGGCCGCGCGACCCCGCGACCCGCACCCGCCGCCTGGTCGCCCTCGGGTGTGCGCTGCTGCTCCTGGTGCCGCTCGCGCTGTCGTTCAGCCGGGGCGCGTGGATCGCCACCGCCGTCGCCTGCGGCGCGCAACTCCTGCTCGCCGGGGTGCGTCGGGCCGTAGGGGTCCTGGCGGCTGTCGGTGCGGTGGTCGTCGTGCTGGTCGGCGGGGTCGGGGTCGGTACCGCGCAGCTCCAGGATCGGCTGGACAGCATCACGCAGGTCACCGCGCAGCCCGACCAGTCGGTGGTCGACCGGTACACGATGTGGTCGGCGGCCGTCGACATGTGGCGTGAGCATCCGGTGACCGGCGTGGGCCTGAAGAACTTCCCCGAGTACCGCGACAGCCACGCCTCACTCGCCCTGTCGTCCGGCAGCGACACCGGCGGGGCGGGCGCCGCCTTCCGCCGCCAGCCGCTGCTGTCCCCGCACAACATGTACCTCCTCGTCCTCAGCGAACAGGGCCTCATCGGGTTCACCGCGCTGGTCGGCTGCTGGGCGGCGCTCCTGGTGTGCGGTCTGCGAAGGCTGGCCGACGCGCGGCGATGGGTGGGCCAAGGCGGTGACCGGGGCAGCGACTGGGACGGTGACCGGGGCGGTGACCGGGGCGCGGACTGCGGGCTGCTCGCGTGCGGCCTCCTGATCTGGCAGCTCGTGGACTTCGCGTACGCGGACATCGGCGGCCCCTCGACCGTGCTGACCGCCGTGGTCCTCGGCGTCGTCGCGTGGTGGGCCCTGGCCGACCGCGCACCGGCGACCGTACGCAGGGGTGCGCCGACGGGGTCGCCGACCGGAAAGGTCGCAGCGCGATGACCCCTGGAACGGGCCAGGCACCCCAGCTCACGGACGCCCACCCGACGACACCGCTGAGGCCACCACGTACCCACCCCGGAGACACCGGAGGCGGCAAGGCGCTGGTCGGAGACGGCGAGTCCCTGGTCGGAGACGGTGGGCCGCCGCCCGCCACCAACCGTTTCCTCGCCCGCGCCGCGCTCGTCACCGCCGTACTCGCCGTCGCCGGGGCGCTGCTCGGGCTCGGCCGGGACCAGGCGCTCGCCCATCTGTTCGGCGCCGGACTCGACACGGACGCGTTCCTGGTCGCGTGGACGGTGCCGGAGTTCGCGGCGACGCTGCTCATCGAGGACGGGATGGCCTTCGTCCTCGTACCGGCGTTCAGCCTGGCCCTCGCGCGACGCTCCCGGGGCGGCGAACCGGCCGATCCCGTACGGGCGTTGGTGGCCCGGTCGCTGCCGCGCCTGACGCTCGCCCTCGCGGCCCTCACCGTGCTGCTCGTCGCCGGGGCGCCGCTCCTCGTCCGACTGCTCGCGCCCGGCCTGCCGGACCCCGGACTCGCCGTCGACTGCACCCGGATCATCGCGACCTGCGCCTTCTTCTTCGGCCTCGCCGGATACGCCAGCGCCGCGCTCCGCGCCCACCGCCGCTTCCTCGCCCCCGGGACCATCTACGTCGCCTACAACATCGGCATCATCACCGCGATGTTCGCCCTCGGGGGCCGCTGGGGCGTGCGCTCGGCGGCACTCGGCGTCGCGCTCGGCGGCTGCCTGATGGTGGTGGCTCAAGGTCCCTCGCTGTGGCGGGAGTTGAGGCGCCGCACCACCACCGGGGCAACGGCGGCCAAGGGGACGCTTGCCCCTGCCGACCCGGCCCCCGCACCGCATCGGGTCGCCGGAATCGCGCTCATCTCGGCCGTGCTGCTCTTCGCGCTGTGCCGGCAGTCCCAGGTGCTCATCGAGCGGTTTCTCGGGTCCTCGCTGCCGGCCGGTGCCATCTCGCATCTCAACTACGCCCAGAAAGTGGCGCAGATGCCGATGGTGCTGTCCCTGATGCTCTGCACGGTCACCTTCCCGGTCGTCGCGCAGGCCCTCGCCGACGGCGACACCGAACGCGCCCGGGTCCGCGTCGAACGCGACATCGCGCTCGCCGGCCGTGTCGTCCTGCTCGGCACCGCCGCCGTCATCGCCTGCGCCCCCCAGCTCATCCAACTCCTCTTCCAGCGCGGCGAGTTCACGGCCGCAGACACGGCCGCCACCGCGGGCGTCATGCGCGTGTACGCGCTCGGGCTGCTCGGTCACACCCTGGTCGGCGCCCTGGCCCGTACGTACTTCTCGGCGGGACGGCCCACCTGGTACCCCACCGCCGCGATGGCCGTGGGCATCGCCGTCACCGCCGGTGTCGGTGCCTGCGCCGTCGGCCCGTGGGGCGTCCGGGGCATCGCCGCCGCCAACGCCCTCGGCATCACCCTCGGCGCCGTCCTGCTGCTGTGCGGCACCGGCGCCCGCACCGTGCCGCTGCACCGGCTCCGCGTACTCGCCGGACTCGCCCGGCCCGTGACGGCGGCGCTCTGCGCGACCGGTGCCGGGCTCGCCTGCACCACACGGATCGCCGACCCGCTGCTCGCCGTGGTGGCCGGTGCCGTCGCCGTGACCGCCGTCTTCGCCCTCGTCCTCGCGCTCCCCCTCTCACTCACCCGCAGGACTCCCGGTCTTCGTTCCCTCGCCAGAAAGCGCGCCCATGTCCGTTGACCCGCCCCCCGCCGCACCTACCGCACCCCACGGCCCGGCCGCCCCCGCCCGGCGGCGTTCCGCCGGGGCCCCCGAGTGGATCGCCATGTACCACTCGGTCACCCACACCACGGACGACCCGTATCGCATCACCGTGACGCCCGAACGCCTCGACGACCAGCTGCACCGGCTGCGGCGGCGCGGACTGCGGGCCGTCGCCATGTCCGAGCTGGTCGCCGCGCGGGCCGCCGGTTCGGCGCGGAACCTGGTCGCCCTCACCTTCGACGACGGCTACGCCGACTTCACCGAGAACGCCCTGCCGATCCTGCGCCAACGGGGTTGCGGCGCCACGCTGTTCGTCCTGCCGGGGCGGCTCGGCGGCGACAACGCGTGGGACCCGCTGGGCCCGCGCAAGCCGCTGCTGTCCGCCGACGGCATCCGGCACGCCGCCGCCGAGGGCGTCGAGATCGGCTCGCACGGCCTCACCCACGTCGACCTCACCGAGGCCGACGACGCGACGCTGCGCGCCGAGACCGCCGACAGCCGCGCCCGGCTGCGCGAGATCACCGGCCGCGAGGTGGCGGGGTTCTGCTACCCGTACGGCACGGTCGACGCCCGCGCGATCGAGGCGGTACGGGCCGCCGGTTACCGGTACGCGTGCGCCATCGCGCCCGGTCCGCTCGCCGGTGACCTCGCGCTGCCCCGGGTGCACATCGGGCAGGAGGACACCGGGATGCGGCTGGAACTCAAGCGGCGCATCAGCCCGTTCCGGCGCCCGATGCCCGCACCCCCCACGGCGCCCTCCCTGGAGTCGTCGTGAAGGTGCTGCACATCATCACCGGACTCGGCGTAGGCGGCGCCGAGCAGCAACTCCGGCTCCTGCTACGCCATTTGCCCGCGCGCTGCGACGTCGTCACGCTGACCAACCCCGGCCCGGTCGCGGACGGCCTCACCGCCGACGGCGTCCGCGTGGTCCACCTCGGCATGTCGGGCAACCGCGACCTGCGCGCGCTCCCCCGCCTCACCGCCCTGATCCGCGCGGGCCGCTACGACCTCGTCCACACCCACCTCTACCGGGCCTGCCTGTACGGGCGGCTCGCGGCGCGGATCGCGGGCGTACGGGCGGTCGTGGCGACCGAACACTCCCTGGGCGAGGCCCACTTGGAGGGACGACCGCTCACCGCCGGGGTACGCGGCCTCTACCTCGCCGGTGAACGCCTCGGCCGCGCCACGGTGGCCGTGTCCCCGACGGTCGCTGACCGCCTCCGCCGCTGGGGAGTACCGGCCCAGCGCATCCATGTCGTACCCAACGGCATCGACGCGGGACGCTTCCGCTTCGATCCGAGGGCGCGGGCGCGCGTCCGGGCGGGACTGGGGCTGTCTGAGGAAGCGGTACTGATCGGCGCGGTGGGCCGCCTGACCCCGCCCAAACGCTTCGACGTCCTCATCGACGCCCTCCCTCAACTCCCCCCGACCCACCACCTGGTCCTGGTGGGAGACGGTCCGGAAGCGCCGGCGCTGCGTGAGGCGGCACGTGGGGCGGGGGTGGCGGCCCGGGTCCACTTCACCGGCGAGTGCCCACCGCAGACCGAACCCGGGAACGCCGGCTCCCCGTTCCCGGCCGAAGACGCCACGTTGCCCGAACTGCTGTCCGCGATGGACGTGTTGGCGTCGCCCTCGCCCGAGGAGACATTCGGGCTGGCCGTCCTTGAGGGTCTGGCCGCCGGGCTGCCGGTGGTGTACGCGGACTGCCCCGCCCTGGACGACCTCCCGACCGGCCGCCCCACCCGGGCGCACCGCGTCCCCAGCACCCCCCAAGCCTTCACCGATGCCCTACGCCACCCCCCGGCCCCCCGCGACCGCACCACCGCCGACGACGCCGTCCACCACTACGACATCGCCCACAGCGCCACCCGCCTCACCCGCGTCTACGAGAGAGTGACATCCCGATGACCGAGAACCCCAGCCGACGGCCCCGCCGCCCCGGCCGGCCGGCCGCCCGGGTCTGGTCCCGCGCCCACCGGTTCCCCACCTGGTCCGTACTCCCCGTCTGCGCCCTCGCCGGCGCCCTCGCCGGCGGCACGTACGGCGTCGTCAAGACACCCGAGTACACCGCCACCAGCTATGTCATCGCCGTTCCGACGGAGAAGTCCGACCCGGCGACCGCCCTCGGCTTCGCGCAGGCGTACGGCCGTGCCGCCACCCAGCTCGCGGTGCTCGGGGACGCCCAGGTATGGGCGGGCGTTCCGGTGGGGACGCTGCGCGACAGCGTGCGCGCGTCGACCTCGCCCGACGCGCCGATGGTCGCGATCTCGGCCACCGCGCCCCGCCCCGCGCAGGCCGCGGACATCGCCAACGCCGTGTCCCGCGCCCTGACCATCAACGCCAACCAGACCGTGCGCAACACCCGCGTCCAGCTCCTCCAGTTCTCCCGCGCCGTCAAACCGTCCGCCCCCAGCTCGACTTCGGCACCGGTCACGGCCCTGGTGGGCGGCTGCGCGGGCGCGCTCATCGGCGGCCTCGCCCTCCTGGTCCGCCCGCGCCGCCGCATCCCCGACGACCTTCCCGCAACGGTGCCGAACCCGGCCCCTGCGGCGGACCTCCAACGGTGAGCGGCCGGGCCACGGGACCCGGGGCCCCGCGCGTCGAGCTGTGCCGGGACGACGAGGCGTTCGCCGCGCTCGCCGACGACTGGGGACGGCTCTACCGGCGGTGCCGGTCCGTGACGGCGTTCCAGAGCCACGCGTGGCTGCACTCGTGGTGGGTGTCGTACGGCAGGCCGGGTCGACTGCGGATGGTGCTCGTCCGCGACGCCGACGGTGAACTCCTCGCCGCCGCCCCGCTGATGCTCCTCCGCGCACCGCTGCCCACGTTGGTCCCGCTGGGCGGCGCGATCTCCGACTTCACGGATGTCCTCCTGGACGACGAGCGCGCCGAACCGGCGGCCCGTGCCCTCGCCCATGGTCTCGCCGACGCGGCCCGTACCGCGCTGGTCGACCTGCGCGAGGTACGGCCCGGCGGCGCGGCCGAACGCGTCTACGCCTGCTGGTCGGGTCCGCGCCGCGCGCTGCCGGACTCGCTCTGCCTTGAGCTGCCCGCGCTGCCGATGGACGACCTGGTGGCCCGGCTGCCCACGCCGCGCGCCCAGCGGGCCCGCGCCAAGATGCGCAAGATCGACGCGCTCGGCGTACAGCGCCGGGTGGTCGGCGCCGACGAGGCCGAGGGCGCCGTACGCACCCTGCTCGATCTGCACCGGCTCCAGTGGCAGGGCCGCAAGGTGACGACCGAGCATCTGCGGCCCCGGTTCTGCGAGCACCTGATCCGGTCGGTCGGGCCGATGGTGCGGTCCGGCGCCGCCGTGGTCACCGAGTTCCGCCTCGACGACACGGTGGTCGCCGCCGATCTGACGCTGCTCGCACCGGGCCTGACGGGCGGCTATCTGTACGGCGCGCACCCGGGGCTGCGGGAACGGAAGGTCGACGTCGCGACGATGCTCCTGCACGCCAGCACCGAGCACCTGAGCGGCGGCACACTGAGCCTGCTGCGCGGCAACGAACCGTACAAGCACCACTGGCGCCCCACCGAGGTCACCAACCAGCGCTTCCTCCTCGCCCGCCGCCGCACAGCCCCCCTACTCGCCGCAGCCCTCTGCAACGCAAAGGCCCGCACCCACGCGAAGGAACTCCTACGCCGCAACCGCGAGGCCAGCGCATGAGCGCCCCAAAGGGGCGCGGGGAACTGCGCGACCAGCCACGACGGCCCCGCAGCCGACCACGGACAGACGCACCCCGAAAGGGGCGCGGGGAACTGCGCACCCAACCACAGCCGACCCGCAGCCAACCACCGACAGACGCACCCCGAAAGGGGCGCGGGGAACTGCGCGACCTGCCGCAACGGACCCGCCGCCAGACCCCACGCCCCGCAACGCACCTACCCGCGACGTTGGAACCAGTCGAACCGCAGACACAACTTCCCACCGAGCCAGTACTCCACCCAGTTCCCGAGGTTCAGGGGCGAACAGGCGGGCTGGTTGGCGGGCGGAGTCACCGGCGGGGTGACGGGGGGAGTCACCGGAGGTGTCGTCCCCGTGCCACCCGACAACAGCGCCCGGTACACCGCCGTCGCCTTCGGGTTCCCCCCGCACTGCCAGACACCGTGCGGGCAGTAGTCCGTGATGGTGTTGTAGACCGGCTTGTGCGCGTTCATCCACTCGATCATGCGCCGCATGTATTCCGCGTTGTCGCCATTACGGAACAGCCCCCATTCCGGGTACGAAATGGGCTTGCCGTGGGCTTTCGCGAAATCGACGTGCTGCTGAAGCCCGTAAGGCTCCTTGATCTGTTGGTCGAAGTCCATTCCGCCCGGCTGGTCGTAGGAATCCATGCCGATGATGTCGACGGTGTCGTCACCGGGATAGCAATCCGTCCAGGGCACCGCGTCCCGTCCCCGGCTGGGCGCGAAATCGAAACGGAATTTCTGCCCCGGCACGGACCGCATGGTGGTGACGATCCGGTTCCAGTACGTCTTCCACGCCTGCGGGTCCGGTCCGCAACGGTGGCTGTACGTCGTGCCGTTCATCTCCCAGCCGAGCACGATCACCGTGTCCGGGATCTTGAGGTCGACGAGCCGCTGGGCGAGCGCGCGGTAGTGCGCGTCGAAGTAACCGGCGGCGCCGAGGCGCAGGTTCGTCCGGACCCGGTCGTCGCTGAGCCCCTCCTCGTTGCGCTCGGCCATGGGCACGTTGAGGACGAACATCCGGTCGGGTTCGGCGCGTCGCCAGGTCGCCCAGTTGTCGAGGAAGTCGACCTTGCCCTCGATGCCCGCCCAGCGGTCGCCCGGCAGGTAGGTGTGCCCGACCCGGAGATCGGCGCCGCCGAGCCATTTGCCCAGCTCGGCGATGCGCTGGACGCCTCGGGGCCCGTAGTCGAGGTAGGCGCCGAAGAAGGGCGGCACTGCCGGTTTGGCGGGTTCGTCGGCCGGCTTGGCGGGGACGGCGGGTGCGGCGGGAGCCACCGGTGCGGTGGGCGCGGTGGGAGCCACCGGTGCGGTGGGAGCCGCGGGTGTCGTGGGAGCCGTGGGTGTCGTCGGGGCGACCGGTGTCGTTGTCGGTGTGGGTGTCGTTGTGGTGGTGGGTGCCGTGGCCGCCGTCGGGTCGGTGGGGGCCACGGCTGCGGGCGGGGGCGTCGGCGCCGCGGCCGGCGGGCCGCTCCCCGGGAGGGTGCCGGGCACGGCGAACGCCGTACCGGACGCGAGGGCCGCGGACGCGACGACCCCCGCGGCGATCGAGAGAAGGCGTCCCCTGACGATCCCTCGCTGCTGATTGGCCATACCTGCTCCTCGGGCTGGTGTGCTCCGCGTTCGACCCTGCCTGCTGTATTCGACCCTGCCTGCTGACGCCGAGTCATAAATATTTCTATTGCGCCGATCGTGCCCCTTAACCCATTGCGGGTGTGTCTCCCCCGGTCGGGTGAGTGAAAGTGGAGGAGATGACCGTGTCCTTGCTCGATCCCCGAGTTCCGGCCGTTCTGTTGCGGATCGACCGGAACCCTTTTCATCACGGCACACTCGGCGCCGTACGCTCACTGGGGCGCTGCGGAGTCGAGGTCCACGCCGTCGCGGAATCCGCCGGAAGCCCGGTGCCGCATTCCCGGTTCCTGCACCGGATGCACCCTCCCCCGCGCCCCGGCGCGACACCCGGCGACATCGCGGCCGTACTGCGCCGGGTCGCCGCGCGCGTGGGGCGCCCGGCGGTGCTGATCCCGATGGACGACGCGAGTGCCATCGCCGTGAGCCGCCTCTACCGCGAGCTGACCGACCTGTTCCTGCTGCCGAGCCAGCCGGGCGGACTGCCCGAACGCGTCGCCGACAAGGCCGAACTCGCCGAGGTCTGCCGCGCCCTGGACCTCCCGCACCCGGTGACGCTGATCCCGGAGAGCCCGGCGCAGGCGGCGGCAGCGGCCTGGCAGTTGGGCCTGCCGGTGGTCGCGAAATGGAGCCGCCCGTGGCTGCTGCCGCCCGATTCGGACCTTCGCAGCACGACGCTGCTGCGCTCCGCGCACGAGGCCGAGGCGCTGTACCGGCGCACCGGCGACGCGGGCAGCCGGCTGCTCCTCCAGGCGTATCTGCCGCCGGGCCCGCGCCGCGACTGGTTCTTCCACGGGTACGCGGACCGCTCGGGCACGGTGCACGGCGGCGGCTCCGGCTGGAAACACCGCGCCTGGCCGCCGGGCGCGGGCCTGACCGCCGAGGGCCGCTGGCTACCCAACCCCCGCCTCCGGTCGGCCGCCGAGGACCTCGTACGCGTCCTGGGGTACCGGGGCATCCTCGACCTGGACTTCCGGCTCGACCCCGAGGCGGGTACGTACCACCTGCTCGACTTCAATCCGCGTCCCGGGGCGCAGTTCCGGCTCTTCGCCGACGCGACCGGCCTTGACGTGGTGCGCGCGCTGCACCTCGACCTCACGCACCGGTCGCTGCCGGAGCCGGCGCCGCTGCCGGGCCGCACCTTCGTGGTCGAGAACTACGCCCCGCTCGCCGCCCTGCGCACCCTTCCCGCGCCGGGCCACCTGAGCGAACTGGCCTGGTACGCGCCCGACGACCGCGCCCCCGGCCTGGCCATGGCCGCCCTGTGGAGCCGACACGTCGCACACAAACTGCCGGGCCTGCTCCGCCGCACGGTCCTGCCGCCACGGCGCGTCCCACCGATCCGCACCCCGGCTCCGGTGGGACGTCAGGCGGGCGCCCCCGACCCAGCCCCCGCCGGGGTCGACGACCCGGGCACCGACGCCGGCGGGGCCGCCCGGCGCGACGACGAGAAAGCGAGCAGTTGTTGATGTACGACCTGGTGGTGGTCGGAGCCGGACCCTACGGCCTGTCGATCGCCTCGCACGCCGCGGCGTCCGGCCTCGACGTCCGTGTCTTCGGCAGACCGATGGCGTCATGGCGCGACCACATGCCTCGCGGTATGTACCTGAAGTCGGAGCCGTGGGCGTCCCATCTGTCCGACCCGGACGCCCGGTTCGGCCTCGACACCTACTGCGCCGGCATCGGCGTCCCGGCCCGGCACGCCGAGCCGATCCCGGTGGAGACCTTCGCGCGGTACGGGATGTGGTTCGCCGAACGTGCGGTGCCCGGCGTCGACGAACGCATGGTCACGGGGGTCGGCACCGGGCCCGGCGGCTACCGTGCGGTCACCTCGGACGGTGAGATCGTGCACGCCCGCGCGGTCGCGCTGGCCGTCGGCGTGCTGCCGTTCACGGAGATCCCCGCCGCGCTGCGCGACCTCGGCCCCGACCTGGTCTCGCACAGCAGCCACCACAGCGATCTGCTCCGCTTCCACGGTCTGGACGTCACCGTGGTCGGCGCCGGACAGGCCGCCCTGGAGACCGCCGCGCTCCTCGCCGAACAGGGCACCCGTGTCCGCGTCCTGGCCCGCTCGGACCGCCTCAACTGGAACACGGTGCCGCTCCCCTGGCAGCGCCCCTGGTGGCAGTCGGCCCGCACCCCGCACAGCGGCCTGGGCCCCGGCTGGCGCAACTGGTGCTACGCGGAACTCCCCGGAGCCTTCCGCCGCCTCCCGGAGTCGACCCGCACCCGGATCGCGTCCTCTGCCCTGGGCCCGGCGGGCGCCTGGTGGGTACGCGACCGGGTCGAGCCGTCCGTCCAGGTCGTCCTCGGCCACCGGATCACCCGGGCGACAGCGGAGGGCAGCCGCGTACGCCTCGACGTAACGGGCCCCTCCGGACCGCTCGCCCCCTTCGAAACCGACCATGTCATCGCGGCGACGGGCTTCCGCCCCACCTGTGACCGCATGGACCTGCTCTCGGACGAGCTACGGGACGGCCTCGCGGCCTGGGCCGACGGCTCACCGGAGGTCAGCGTCGACTTCGAGTCCTCCTGGCCGGGCCTGTTCCTGGCCGGCCTGGTCACGGCATCGGCCTTCGGCCCCGCGATGCGCTTCGTCCACGGCGCGACGTACACAGCATCCCGCCTGGTCAAGGGCATCAACCACCACCTACGCCACCCAGGCCCCAAACTGACCCTCCCCACCCCAACCCGCCCCCGAAGCCTGATGAACGCCCCCCGATAGGAAAGCGCCCCGACAGGGGCGCGGGGAACTGCGCGACCAGCCACGACGGACCCGCTGACAAGGAACAACGCACCGGCCGGGAAGGACGCCGCAGACGTCACTTCCCGGCCGGGAACCAGGTAGGCACGGAGTGCTACGGCCGCGCCGCCGCGAGTCCACGCCGGTACAGAACTCCGCCACCGATCAACAGGGCGAAACTCGCCGCAGCCGCGCCGATCACACCCCCATCGGCACCGGTCTCCGCCAGAGTGGCCCGCCCCACGGGGTTGTGGTGGACCGCCGCCACGGACGAGGGCGGCACCATTCGGGTCGTGGGAATCCCAGGCGCGGGAGCCGGCGCGGGCCTCGGCGGAACGACCCGCACCACGGGGGGAGTTCCGGGCACTCCCACACCCGGCGGCACTCCCACACCCGGCGGCACTTCCTCGGGCGCCGGCGTCGGCGCCGGCCTCGGCGCCGCATTGGCACACCGGTTGCCGAAGGCGGGGTTGAGCAGCGCCACGACATTCACGGTGTTGCCGCACACGTTCGCCGGGAGATCCAGGGGCGCCCCGAGCAGATTGCCGGAGAGCAACCCGGGCGAACCCTCGGCCCGCCCTTGGGCCGAACTCCCTTGGTGCTCACGGTGGTTCGGCGCGGTGTGCCGTGCGGGAGCAGTGTGTGTGGCGGGCCCGGCGTAAGGACCGGACTCGCGCTCGGCGGGAGCGGGCGCCGGAGCGCCATGCTGGACCGGAACCTCATGCCGTACCGGAGCCGCATGTCGCACCGGAGCCTCCTGCCGCGCGGGGGCCGCCCGGGGAACCGGAGCCGCCCTGGGGGCCGGGGCAACCCCCGGGGCCGGGGCCGCGCGAGGTGCCTGGACCTTGTGGGGAGCCGGGGCCGAGGTCCGCTGCTGGGCCTCGTGGCTCGAACAGTTGTTGCCGAACGAGGGGTTCAGCGCCGACACCACGTTCGCCGAGTTGCCGCAGACATTGATCGGCACCTCGATCGGCGCCGACACACTGTTGCCCGACAGCACGCCGGGCGACTCCGCCGCCGATCCGTCGGCGTCCGCGGCGAAGGCGTAACCGCCCGGCAGGGACAGGATGCTCGTGGCCGCGGCGGCGGTGAGCATTCCCTTGCTGAGAGCCTGTCGCATCTAGGGGTCTTCCTGCTCGCAGTTGGAATGCCGGCCCCGGCACCGTCAGGGACGGGCCGAAGCCGGCGGGTAACGCGGCCAGCCAAGCTGGCGCGCTAAGTCACTTGTTGGCGCAGGCGTTGCCGAAGGTCGGGTTCAGCAGCGCGAACAGGTTGCCGGTGTTGCCACACGCGTTGACCGGGATGTGGACCGGGATCTGGACGACGTTGCCGGACAGAACGCCCGGCGAACCCACGGCGGCACCCTCGGCGCCGGCGTCCGCGAACGCGGGGGCGGCGACGCCCATGGCCATGAGCATGCCGGCGACAACCGTCGCCGTCTTCTTGAGCTTCACGGGATATCCCTTCTCGGCGGTCATGGCGATGTTTCGGCGATAAAACCGAGCGGACACGGCATTGATGGCCCGCACCATGACCTGCGAACTGTCAAACGACCACGAACAGGGGAGGAAACCACGCCCTCTGTTCCTTTTTTTCATTCACCCGAACAACCGGAAAGAACATAGGGCTCGGTATAAATAAAACGGCTCCGCCGCCGCACCGGACGGGCCGTGCGGCACGCGGGCCGCCCGCGCTCGGAGTTACGGGCGGCCCGGGTGCCGTGACGCGCTCGGCCTGGTTCAGCCGTTGCCGACACCGTTGCCCGAGAGGACCGGGATGTTGCTCAGGATGTGCGACAGCGCCTCGTCGCCCTTCGCCTGGGTGGAGTTCTCGGTGCACTGCTGGTTCTGCGGGGAGGACAGGACGTTGATGTCCTGGACCGCGATCGGCACGACGCCGCCCAGCGAACCCAGGTTGCCCTTGACCGGCAGAGCGACACAGGGCTTGTTCAGCGAGCCCTGCACGAGCGCGAACTGCGGGCTCATGTCACCGTGCGTGGCGGAGTTGCCGTAGACCTGCGAGGAGCCGTTGCCGCTGACCGAGGTCGTACCGCCGTCGTCACCGATCGCCAGCGCCTGGGGGGCGGCGGCGGCCGAGATACCGACCACGGAGACAGCGACACCGGCCGCGGCCATAACCTTCTTGAACATTTTTCCAGGGTTCCTTTTCTGCAGGACAAGTTACTGGCCCTCTGCACAACTACGGCCCGCCGGTTTGGTTGCGGAGCTTCACCCGGTCGGCCCGCGTCATCCGCTTGGCGCAGAGGGATCCGTTGACCACAGCGCCAAAAAAACCGCGCGCACCCTCTCCGGTCGGCCGCCCAAGATCCGATTATCTATTCGGCCGACCCCGACTCAGTGAATTCGCCCCGGCCATCGGGGACGACTCTGCCGTCATCGGCAGTGGAAGGATTCCGTGAAGCGCGTGATCATCAAGAACGGCAAGCCGAGCAGCAGCGGACCGCACGGCGCGTGGACGGATCGCGAGCTGCGGCTCGTGGACCGACTCGCCACCGTGCACGAGGAGTTGGACACGCTCAACAAGGAGCGCGCCGCCCTCATCGCCTATGTCTCGCGCCTCCACGCGGGCTGCGTCACGGCCCCCGATCCGGGGGGCTGGCGCGTCGTGCACGTCGACACCGCCGCCGGGAAGCTGTCCTGGCGGATCGCCCCGGAGGACACGGATCTGCTCGGCGACGCCGAGCCCCGCCCGGTGGCCTTCGGCGCGCCCGGCCCGTACCGGGACACCGTGACCCGACTGTCGTTCCTCCATCTGCACCGGCGCCCGAACCGGCCCGCGCGCCTCGGATAACTCGCGCCCCCGGCGCCCGCATACGCACCGCTCACGCACCCGTTCGCTCCCCTGTCACCCCCGCCGTGTACGCCATCGGAGTGAAGCGCAGCAACCATGCCCGGCCGCCGAAGTTGGGCAGGGCGCTCCGGGACGGGCAGAGAGCCACGGGACGGGGCTTCTCAGAAGGGAAAATTCGTGATCAAGAAGGTTATGGCCGCCGCGGCCATCTCCGCTTCCGTCATCGGAGCCACGGCGGCCGCGACCGCCCCGGCGCTGGCCATCGGCAACGACGGCGGCACCACGTCGCTGAGCGGCAACGGCGCCGAGCAGGTCTACGGCAACTCCGCCACGTACGGCGACATGAGCCCGCAGTTCGCGCTCATCCAGGGTTCGCTGAACAAGCCCTGCATCGGCCTGCCGGCCAAGGTCAACGCCGGTTCGCTGGGCGGCGTCGTGCCGATCTCGGTCCAGGACGTCAACGTCCTGTCCAACCCGCAGAACCAGCAGTGCACCGAGAACTCGACGCAGGCCAAGGGCGACGAGCCGCTGTCGCACATCCTGAGCAACATCCCGGTGCTCTCGGGCAACGGCGCCGGCAACGACTGATCCCGGCACCACGCGAACGGGCCGCCGTGACCACCACGGCGGCCCGTTCGCTGCTGCGCCGCCCCAGGCGGATGCCATGTGTGGGCGGACGCCATGTGTTCGCCCTTACCGGTGGTGTCCCCGTCACCGGGGCCAGATCTCCCGGGTGACGAGCGTGTCCCACTCCGGGTCGGGGCGGCCCGGCACCGTACGGCCCGCTCGGTGCCACGCCTCCACGAGCGAGGTGTACACCGGCTCCGGCGATTGGTGGCCGGGTGCTCTGCGGCTCACCGGGATGAATCCCTGTCTCTTCCAGCCACCCTTAGTTGCCGTCATGTTCCCTCGTCATCGGTGGACGTGCGCCGCGCCATTCGTTCCTCAGCGGTGGCGGAACGAAACGAGGCCCTGGGGTGAACGGGCGGATGTCCCGTCGCCGGGTCCAACGCGCCGACGCCGTGCCTGACATGGGCAGCGCCCCCACTGCGCCGGGCGCGCTCCGCCAAAAGGGTCGTCTGGCGCAACCCCCGGGTCGAACACGCAGTTGATCATCACGCAGCTCCATCCCCCGGAGCCCGCTTTCGAAAGGGAACACACATGAAGAAGCTGTGGGCAGCCGCGGCTGTCGCCGCCTCCGTTGCCGGTGTCACGGCGATGGCCGCCCCCCAGGCCCTGGCGATCGGTGACGACGGCGGTACGACCTCGCTCAGCGGCAACGGCGCCTCGCAGGTCTACGGCAACTCCGCCACGCACGGTGACATGAGCCCGCAGTTCGCGCTCGTGCAGGGCTCGCTCAACAAGCCCTGTGTCGCTCTGCCGGCCAAGGTCAACGCCGGTTCGCTGATCGGCTGGTGGCCGATCGCGGTCCAGGACATCAACGTCCTGTCCTCCCCGCAGAACCAGCAGTGCACCGAGAACTCCACCCAGGCAAAGGGCGACGAGGCGCTGTCGCACATCCTGGACGACATCCCGGTCCTCTCGGGCAACGGCGCCGGCAACCACTGACCGCCGCCTCGGAAGGGGGTCGACCGTCGTGCCGGTCGACCCCCTTCGTGCTGCCCGGAGCCGGTGGCGCCGAGGGGCCCGGGGCGCCTTCCCGTACGGATGCGTTAAAAAGGCGTAAGGACTCAGCAAGGAAATCGGGGGCTACATGACGGGCAAGGACATACCCGAGGACTACCTCGACGGGTACGCCCGTGTGCTCGGCGAGGTCGCCGAGACCGGGCGCCGGCTCACCCGTGAGGAACTCCAGGAACGGCGCGCCCTGGGCGAACAGGCCGCCGAGGCGGGCGTGCGGATGCGCCCGCTGATCACCGCGCATCTCGCCGCGACCCGCGCGCACTGGCCCACTGGGCCCACGCTGCGCTCCGGCGCCGCCCTCGACCGGGTACTCGCCGCCGTCGAGCAGGCCATCGACGCCGTCGCCGAGGGGTACGAGCGGGCCCAGCGGATCGCGGTGCGCCAGGAGGAGGCCGCGCGACGGGAGTTCATCGACGACCTGCTGCACGGCCGCAGCGACCTGGGCCGGCTCGCCGCCCGCGCGGAGCGGTTCGGGCTGCGGTTCTCCACGGCGCACGCGGTCGCCGTGGCGGAGGGCACGATCGGCTACGAGGAGGGCGACTCGGTGCCCCGGCAGGTGGAGCAGGCGCTCATCGCCCGGTTCGGCGACCGGAGCACGCTGCTCACCACCAAGGACGGGCGGATGGTGTGCGTCGCGCCGGGCGACCAGCACGACGTCCTCAACTTCTTCGCCAAGCAGGCGTTCGCGGCGACCGGCGGGTCCCGGATCGGCATCGGGCGGCCACAGCCCGGCGTCGGCGGGGTGACGCACTCGTACGAGGAAGCGCTCAGCACGCTCGATCTGGCCTCGCGGCTCGCCTTCGACGGGCCTGTGCTGCGCGCCGCCGATCTGCTGGTGTTCCCGGTCCTGTCCCGGGACCGGCAGGCGATGGCCGACCTGGTCCACCACACTTTGGGGCCGCTGGAGCAGGCGCGCGGGGGCGCGGTGCCGTTGCTCGACACGCTCTCCGCGTACTTCGACGCGGGCTGTGTCGCCGCCGAGGCCGCCCGGCGGCTCTCGCTGAGCGTGCGGGCGCTGACCTACCGCCTGGCGCGCATCCACCGGCTGACCGGCGCCGATCCGTCCGATCCGGTGCAGCGGTACACCTTGCAGACCGCGGTGATCGGGGCGCGGCTGCTCGACTGGCCCGCACGGGCGACCGGTCCCTGATAATTTCTACAGTGCTGTAGAAGTTAGCCGGACGAGACCAACGGAGAACGCATGGCCCTGTGGGATCGCATCAAGGAATCCGCATCGACGATGCAGACCCAGCTCACGGCGAAGAAGAACGACCTCAAGAGCGGCGCGTTCCGTGACGCCAGCATGGCGATGTGCGCGCTGGTCGCCGCGGCCGACGGGCACATCGACCCCGCCGAGCGGCAGCGCGTCGCCCAGCTCATCGGCACCAACGAGGTCCTCCAGAACTTCCCCGCCGACGACCTCCGGCGCCGGTTCGAGGAGAACCTGAACAAGCTCACCGCCGACTTCGCCTTCGGCAAGGTGAGCGTCCTCCAGGAGATCGCCAAGGCCAAGAAGAAGCCCGCCGAGGCACGGGCCGTCATCCAGATCGGCATCGTCATCGGTGGCGCCGACGGCGACTTCGACAAGACGGAACAGGCCGTGGTCCGTGAGGCGTGCTTCACCCTCGATCTGCCGCCGCACGAGTTCGACCTGTAGGTCCGCCCCGATCCGCAGGTCCGCCGTGCGCGGTGAGCGGCCGGTACGAGGTGCTACGCCTCGTATCGGCCGCGTTCTGCGTTCTGCTCTGCGGTCTATGGAGATCTCAGATCGCGGTGGCGGCCTTGAGGACGAGGAAGAGGGTCACGGTGGCGTTCGCGGAGGACAGCGCCGAGCCCGCCGCGCCCATCGCCGCCGTCCACACGGCGAGGCCGACCACCGTCGACGCCGGGGGCCAGGTGCGGTCCGCGGGCGCGGGGCCGAGCAGCGCGGCGACCCGGCGGGGTACGGGACCAGGCGCCGCGAAACCGGTCAGCACCGGTAAGGGCGTACCGCGCGAGACGAGGGCGGCACGGCCTATCGCACGGGCCACCGCCCTGCGGTCGCCGAGCGCGCGGGCGGCTTCCTCGTCGGCCCAGCGTTCCGCGGTGTAGGCGACGGCGTCCTGAAGGGGCCGTAGCAGCGGGTTGGCGCGGGCGGCGAGCCGTACCGCGAGCAGGAAACGGTGGTGGCGGCCCGCGAGATGGGCCCGCTCGTGCGCCACCAGGGCGCCACGCTCACGGGCGTCCAGCGAGTCGAGCATGCCGGTGGAGACGACGACGCGGCCCCGGGGGGTGCCGGGGAGGGCGTAGGCGTACGGGGCCGGGTCGGGGACGACGGCGATATCGGAGGACGCGTCGGCCCGGGGCAGGGCGGTCAGGGCGCGGTGGGCGGCGCGGTGCACGGCGCGGTGGCGCCAGAGGGTAGCGGCGCAGGCCACGGCGACCGCGCACAGGACGGCGATCGCCGTGCGGCCCGCGACCTCGTCGTACGGCAGCGCGGCCCTGACCTCCGGATCGGACCAGGCGTCGGGCAGCGGATTGCCGGGCAGTTGCGCCGTACCGACCACCACGAGCAGGCCCAGGCACAGGGTGCTGCACACGGCGAGGACCACGGCGAGCGCGGTCAGCAGCCGGGTGGCGAGGCGCGGGTGGAGGTGCTGTTCGGCGAGACGGGCCACCGGCATCGCGGTGAGCGGGAACACCAGCGGCAGGAAGACGAAGACCCCCATGGCCCGGTCTCAGCCGTCCGCGAGGCCGTCGGGGCGCTCCAGGAGGTCCCTGAGCAGCCGTTCGTCGTCGGGCGACAGCGCCGTCACGAACCGGGCGAGCACCGCCTCACGGTCGGACTCGCCGTCCAGGACGCGGCGCATGCGCAGGGCGGCGAGGCCCGCCTCGTCGGAGGCGGCGCGCCAGGCGAAGGAGCGGCCCGCGCGCTCGCGGGTGACCGCGCCTTTGTCGTGCAGCCGGGTCAGGATGGTGATCACGGTGGTGTACGCGAGGTCGTCGCCCAGGGCCTCCTGGACCCAGCCGGCGTTCACCGGACCCGGCGCCCGCCGCAGCGCGCCCAGCACCTGGGCCTCCAGTTCCCCTTGCCCGCGCCGCCGCGCACGCCCCGCGCCGTCACCGGCGTCCGACGTGCCTGACGTACCCGATGTGTCCGACGTGCCTGGCGTGTTCGACGTGGCTGGAGTTTTCGACGTGCCTGGCGTGTTCGACATCCGCACCTCACCTCCCCTCGTCCGCCCGTGGAGCGATGTCCCATGCTACGACCCGCCCCGGTGCCGGCGCGGGGGTGTCGCCGGGCCCTTTCGGCGGCAAGACTGGCCCGTATGGAATTCGTCGTCTTCGCCACGTTGCCTGGGCTCGTCATCCTGCTCACGGTGATCGCCCTGGTCGATCAGCTGCTGTTGCGCGCCGGGCGCGCCGGTGTGCTGCCGTGGCGTAACAGCGCGCGCGTGGGACAGGTGTCGGCCACCGGTTTCGAGCAGTTGCACGGCGCCCTGTCCCCCGGCAAGCAGCACGAACTCAAGGAGCGGCAGTCGGCCCTGATCATGCGGGACGACGAGGAGGACGGCGCCCCACCGCACCGCACCCGGGTGGACCTGGACGGCGGGGTGGCCGTGATACACGTGCCGACGCCGGACGGACCGGGAGCGCGTGGCCTTTAGCGGGCGCTTTTCAGTAAACGCACTTCAGTAAGCGCATTTCGGCGACCGGCTGGTCGCGCAGTTCCCCGCGCCCCTTCGGGGCGCTACCCAACCGCGGTCCCGCAGGGCGTCCTGACGCGTACATCCCGGAAGTTATCCACAGGCTGGGGACCTCGCCAGCGGATTGTGGGTCGGTGCGTGCACTATGGGGCCATGACTGAGAGCAACGGGCCCGTGGGTGGGGACAGCACGATGCCGGACTGGGAGAAGCGCTTCCGGGCGCCCCGGGTGTCGCTGCCGGACTGGGCGGAGGACGCACCGCACCGGTCGCTGTTCGTGTCGAACGCGACGGGGACGTATGAGTTGTACGCCTGGGACCGGGGCACCGGGGAGCAGCGGCGGGTGACCGATCGAGCGAATGGGACCACGGACGGGACGCTGTCGCCGGACGGCGCGTGGATCTGGTGGTTCGACGACAAGGACGGCGACGAGTTCGGCGTGTGGCGCCGCCACCCCTTCGAGGGGTACGAGGAAGGGGACGCCCCAGACGGCGGCGACCCGGTGGCGGTGCCGGGGCTCGACGCCTCGTATCCGGCGGGCCTGGCGATCGGGCGGGACCAACGCCTTGCCGTGGTGGGGCGCTCCACCGACGAGGACGGCTCGACGATCCATGTCGTGCGGGGCGACGGCGACCCGGTCGAGGTGTACCGGCACCGGGAGTCGGCGGGCGTGGGCGACCTCTCGCACGACGGTTCGCTGATCGCGATCGAGCACACCGAGCACGGTGACGCGATGCACTCGGCGCTGCGGGTGATGAGGCCGGACGGTTCGCCGGTCGCCGACCTGGACGACACCAAGGGCGGTACGGAGGAGCTGGGCCTGGAGGTACTGGGCTTCGCCCCGGTCGACGGGGACACCCGGCTGCTCGTCGGTCATCAGCGGCGCGGGCGCTGGGAGCCGATGGTGTGGGACGTGGTGTCGGGTGCGGAACGGGACCTCGGGCTCGATCTGCCCGGGGATGTGTCGGCGGAGTGGTATCCGGACGGTTCGGCGCTGCTGATCGTGCACAGCTTCGAGGCGCGCAGCGACATGTGGCGGTTCGACTTCGCGTCGGGCGCGCTGACCCGGATCGAGACACCGCCGGGTTCGGTGTCCGGGGCGACGGCCCGGCCGGACGGCACGGTCGAGTATCTGTGGTCGTCGGCCGCGGAGCCGCCGGTCGTGCGGTCCACGGCGGGCGGGGTGGTCCTCGACCCGCCGGGGATGCGGGCGCCCGCGTCGGTGCCGGTGGAGGACGTGTGGGTGGAAGGGCCCGGCGGGCGCATCCACGCGCTGATCCAGAAGCCGGCCGGGGCGAGCGGGCCGCTGCCCACCGTCTTCGACATCCACGGCGGGCCGACCTGGCACGACAGCGACTCCTTCGCGGCGGGCCCGGCGGCCTGGGTGGACCATGGGTACGCGGTGGTGCGGGTCAACTACCGGGGCTCGACGGGGTACGGCAGGGAGTGGACCGACGCCCTCAAGCACCGGGTCGGGCTGATCGAGCTGGAGGACATCGCGGCGGTGCGGGAGTGGGCGGTGACGTCCGGTCTCGCCGACCCGGAGCGGCTTGTCCTCACGGGCGGTTCCTGGGGCGGCTATCTCACCCTTCTCGGACTCGGCACCCAGCCGGACGCCTGGGCGGTGGGGCTCGCGGCGGTGCCGGTCGCGGACTATGTGACGGCCTACCACGACGAGATGGAAGCGCTGAAGGCGATGGACCGGACCCTGCTCGGCGGCACCCCTGAGGAGGTCCCCGAGCGTTTCGCGGCCTCGTCCCCGCTGACCTACGTCGACGCCGTGAAGGCCCCGGTCTACATCTCGGCAGGCGTCAACGACCCACGCTGCCCGATCCAACAGGTCGAGAACTACGTATCCCGCCTGGCCGCCCGCGAGGCCGTCCACGAGGTCTACCGCTATGACGCGGGCCATGGCTCCCTGGTCGTCGACGAACGCATCAAACAGGTCAGCTTGGAACTGACCTTCCTGGCCAAGCACGTGCCTCCGGCGGTTTAGCGGGGTCTGGGGAGGGGGTCTGTGGGGGGGCGCCGGCCCCTCCGCCGTCCCCGCCGCAGCAGCGCGGGGTCAGTGAAGGGGCGGCAGCCCCTCTACTCACTCCGCCGCGACGGCGCGCACCTCCGCGAAGGTGACCGGCGGTGCCGAACCGCGATCTCCCCGGCGGGGGCCAGAGGGGCGGAGCCCCCGGCCCCCCACCGGTCAGCCCCCGGCAGGGACCACGTACGGTGAAGAGGTGTACCGGTTCCTGCTGACCCCCCGCTGGTGGGGGATCAACGTGTTCGTCGTGCTCGCCATCCCCTTCTGCGTTTTCATGGGGTCCTGGCAGCTTGGCCGGTTCGAGGACCGGGTGAAGGACCATCGGTCCGAGACCGAGCAGTCCGCCGAGAACAAGACCGCGGCGGCAAGACCGCTGGCCTCCCTGCTCCCCGTGGACAAGGAGACGTCGGGAAAGCGCGCGCGGGCCACCGGCCGGTACGGCGAGCAACTGCTCGTCCCGGACCGTGAACTCGACGGCAAGCGCGGCTTCTACGTGGTCTCGATGTTCCGTACCGACGACGGCGGCGGCAGGGCACTGCCCGTGGTCCGGGGCTGGCTGCCCGGCGATGTCGACCCGGCCCGGGTCCCCGCGGCACCGACCGGCGAGGTCACCGTCACCGGCGCCCTCCAGGCATCCGAGAGCCCGGGTTCCGGCACCGTCAGCGGACTGCCCAAGGGCCAGCTCGGCCTGATCAGCGCGGCATCGCTGGTGAACCTCGTGCCGTACGACGTGTACGACGCCTGGGTCACCGTCGACCGCGCGGACGGCGGGATGAAGCCGGTGCCCGCGACGGCGCCGCAGGGTACGGGCCTGGATCTGAAGGCGTTCCAGAATCTGGGCTACACCGGCGAGTGGTTCGTCTTCGCGGGGTTCGTGGTGTTCATGTGGTTCCGACTGCTGCGCCGCGAGGCCGAGTTCGCCCGCGACGCCGCCCTGGGACTCACCCCCGCCACACAGAGCTGAGCCACCCCGGCCCCCGTACAGAAACGGCTGGGGGAACGACTACGACGCGGGCAGAACACCCGTGTAGTACACCGTGCCCGCGCACGCGTTGGGGATCGTGGCGCCGGTGGAGGGTCCGCCCGGCTCGGCCGTGTGGGAGACCGTCACACTGCCGTCGGCCTGCCCCCCGTCTTCGCGGTACAGCTGCGCCGATGTGCCCTGATCCCCGGTGCCTCCGGCCCCTCCGGCGCCGGCCGATGCCGTGCCGGGGTCCGACGGTGACGGGTCCGGTGAGGGACCGCCCGTGCTGCCGCCGCCGGGGGGACAGCTCTCGGACGGGACCCAGGCGAAGCGCACCTCGTACGAGGCACCGGGGTGGAGCAGGACCGGGGCCGCCGCGTCCGAGGGAGCGGGCAGTCCGGTGGCCGCGTCACCGGCGGTGTGCGTCGCCGTGATGACCTTGCCCTGGTCGGCCGCGCCCGCGACCGCGGTGCTCACGGAGCCGCCGCCCTCGACGGAACAGCCGGCCCCGGAGATGTTGGTGACCCGGAACGTGCCGTACACCTTGCCCTCGGCGTCCGGGCTGCCGACCACCGTGTTGGCGCTTCCGAGTTCCGAGACGCCGCACGCGGGCGCGTTGGACGCCACCGTGCCGGACGGGTTGCCGGAACCGCCGGTCGCGTCGGCACCCTTCCCCTTGTCGCCCGGCTTGTCCTTCTTGTCGCCCTTGCCTTGGGAGCTGGCCTTGTCGGACGGGCTGTCGGAGTCCTTGTGGCCGCTGTCGGCGCCCTTGCCCCGTCCCGTACCGCCCTGTGTCTGCTCGCCGTGTCCGGCGATGGACGTGCGGTCGTCGCCCGAGCCGCCGGCGTTGGAGACATGGACCAGGGCGGGGATCGCGGTGCCGATGAGCAGCGCGGCGGCGGCCATCCCGACGACGGCCTGCCGCTTACGGGCGCGCCGCGCGGGCACCGCCCGGCGCAGATGGTCGAGGGTGCCGTCGACCGGCTCGATGTTCTGCACGGCTTGCTGCATCAGCCTGCGCAGCGCCGGCTCGTCGGAGCCCAGATCAAAGGCACCGGTGTCGGGGCCGTCGGGCGTGTGATCCGCGTCGTCGGGCGAGCGATCGGGGCCGTGGTTCACAGTTCCGTTCCCAGCGTGTTGCTCGTTCTCGTACCACTCGTGCTTGCTCATGCCGACGCCCCCATGGCGACGCGCAGGGCGGCTATGCCGCGAGAGCCGTATGCCTTCACCGAGCCCAAGGAGATACCGAGGGTCTCGGCGACCTGGGACTCGGTCATGTCCGCGAAGTACCGCAGGACGAGGACCTCGCGCTGGCGCCGCTGGAGTCCGCGCATCGCCTTGATGAGGGCGTCGCGCTCCAGTTGGTCATAGGCGCCCTCCTCGGCGCTCGCCATGTCCGGCATCGGCTTGGACAGCAGCTTCAGCCCGAGGATGCGGCGGCGCAGCGCGGACCGGGAGAGGTTCACCACGGTCTGCCGGAGATACGCGAGGGTCTTGTCGGGGTCACGGACCCGTTTACGCGCGGAGTGCACGCGGATGAACGCCTCCTGGACCACGTCCTCGCAGGAGGCCGTGTCGTCCAGGAGCAGGGCGGCGAGACCGAGCAGCGACCGGTAGTGCGCGCGATAGGTCTCGGTGAGGTGGTCGACAGTGGTCCCCTCGGCCACGGCCTCGGCGCCCGCGGCGTCACCGCCGCGCTGCGACGGTACGCGGGTGGACCGCGCCGCCGGCACCGGCGCGATCACGGGCATACCGCCGAGCGGTGCGCCGGGCCTGCGGGGACGGCCGGCCGGGCGCAGAGCCGCGCCCCGCACCTGGACCACTGTGAATTCGAGTACCTCTGCCACGCCTGTTGGACACGCGTCCCCCCGGCAGGGTTGTACGCGGCGCCGGCCGTCTTGTACGCGACAGGCATCACACTCTCGCCGGGCGCCCTTCCTGACGTCACGTCACATGCCCACATGCGTACCAGCTCTTCCCTCGTGCCCCGATATGTCCCGCACCCGACGCCCCGGAAGGCGACCGCAAAGACGCTCCCCGCCGTGTGCGCGGTTGCACAGGGCGGGGAGAAATTTCGGCCGCCATGACGACGGCCAGGACGGCCCGGCTCACATGACACGGCCCCCTGCCGTTTCATGGAACACACACAGATCCTACAAATGAATCCGGTGAACACCAGAGGGAGTCCGGCTATCGAACGTGCGGAGCACCGATTTTCCTGGCTCAGCCCGTGGCTCAGCTCCTCGCTCAGCCCCTGGCTCAGCCCCTGACTCAGCCCCTGGCCAGTTCCGCCGCGATCAGCTCGGCGATCTGCGCGGTGTTGAGGGCGGCACCCTTGCGCAGATTGTCGCCGCACACGAAGAGTTCCAGCGCGGTCGGGTCGTCGAGGGAGCGGCGGACGCGGCCGACCCAGGTGGGGTCGGTGCCGACGACATCGGCCGGGGTGGGGAACTCACCGGCGGCCGGGTTGTCGAAGAGGACGACGCCGGGCGCCGTGGCGAGAATCTCCCGGGCGCGGTCGACCGTGACCTCGTTCTCGAAGCGGGCGTGCACGGTCAGCGCGTGCGTCGTGACGACCGGTACCCGGACGCAGGTCGCGGTGACCCGCAGGTCCGGCAGCCCGAGGATCTTGCGGGACTCGTCCCGTACCTTCATCTCCTCGGACGACCAGCCGTCCTCGCGCAGCGAGCCGGCCCACGGTACGACGTTCAGCGCGACCGGTTCCGGGAAGGGGCCGGTGCGGTCGCCGACGGCACGGCGTACGTCGCCGGGTGAGGTGCCCAGCTCCGTACCGGCGACGAGGTTGATCTGTTCGCGCAGCGTGTCGATGCCCGCGCGGCCCGCGCCGCTCACCGCCTGGTACGAGGAGACGATCAGCTCTCGCAGCCCGAACTCGGCGTGCAGCGCGCCGATCGCGACGATCATCGACAGGGTGGTGCAGTTCGGGTTGGCGACGATGCCGCGCGGCCGGACCCGGGCGGCGTGCGGATTGACCTCGGGCACGACCAGCGGCACGTCCGGGTCCATCCGGAAGGCGGCGGAGTTGTCCACGACGATCACGCCCTTGGCGGCGGCGATCGGCGCCCAGCGCGCGGCGATGTCGTCGGGCACGTCGAACATCGCGAGGTCGACGCCGTCGAACGCTTCCTCGGTGAGGGCGACGACCTCGGTCTCGGCACCGCGCACGGTCAGCTTGCGGCCGGCCGAGCGCGGTGACGCGACGAGTCGGATCTCGCCCCAGATGTCCGCGTGCTGGGACAGGATCTGGAGCATGACCGCGCCGACGGCTCCGGTCGCTCCCACGACCGCGAGCGTCGGTCGCCCGGTCATCGCCCGGTGCCCCCGTACACGACGGCCTCGTCCGAGTCCGAGTCGAGGCCGAACGCGCTGTGGACGGCGCGGACGGCTTCCTTGACGTCGTCGGCGCGGGTGACCACCGAGATACGGATCTCGGAGGTCGAGATGAGTTCGATGTTGACGCCCGCGTCGCTGAGCGCCTCGAAGAAGGTCGCCGTCACGCCCGGGTTGGTCTTCATACCGGCGCCGACGAGGGAGATCTTGGCGATCTGGTCGTCGTAGCGCAGGGACTCGAAGCCGGACGCGGACTTGGTGCGCTCCAGGGCGTCGATGGCCTTGCGGCCCTCGGTCTTCGGGAGCGTGAACGAGATGTCCGTCAGACCGGTCGACGCGGCGGACACGTTCTGCACGACCATGTCGATGTTGACCGCGGCATCGGCGATGGCGCGGAAGATCGAGGCGGCCTCGCCGGGCTTGTCCGGGACGCCTACTACGGTGATCTTCGCCTCGGAGGTGTCGTGCGCGACACCCGAGATGATGGCCTGCTCCACCTTCTGGTCCCCTTGCCTGGCGTGTGCTTCGCTGCTGACCCAGGTGCCCTGGAGGCCCGAGAAGGACGACCGGACATGGATCGGGATGTCGTACCGGCGTGCGTACTCCACACAGCGGTGGAGGAGCACCTTGGAGCCGGAGCTGGCCAGCTCCAGCATGTCCTCGAAGGAGATCCAGTCGATCTTCCGGGCCTTCTTGACGACCCGGGGGTCGGCGGTGAAGACGCCGTCCACGTCGGTGTAGATCTCGCAGACCTCCGCGTCGAGCGCGGCGGCGAGGGCGACTGCCGTGGTGTCACTGCCGCCCCGGCCGAGCGTGGTGATGTCCTTCTTGTCCTGCGACACGCCCTGGAACCCGGCGACGATGGCGATGTTGCCCTCGTCCAGTGCGGTACGGATACGGCCCGGCGTGACATCGATGATGCGCGCCTGGTTGTGGACCGAGTCGGTGATGACGCCCGCCTGGCTGCCCGTGAAGGACTGGGCCTCGTGGCCGAGGTTTTTGATCGCCATCGCCAGCAGGGCCATGGAGATCCGCTCCCCGGCGGTCAGCAGCATGTCGAACTCACGCCCGGCCGGCATCGGGGATACCTGCCCGGCGAGATCGATCAGCTCGTCCGTCGTGTCGCCCATCGCGGAGACCACGACAACCACCTGGTTGCCGTTCTTCTTGGCTTCCACGATCCGCTTGGCGACGCGCTTGATGCCCTCGGCATCGGCTACGGAGGAGCCTCCGTACTTCTGCACGACAAGGCCCACGTGCGCTCCTCGCTCATTCCGTCTCGGTCCGCACCACTGCGGTCGGCTCAGTTTAACGAGCGGCCGGTCACGGCCGGGTACGTATCACATGGTGAGATGTCCCGCCCACCACGTGATCACCCGACCGGACGGCCCGCTCCATCGCGGAACCTGCCCCCTGTATCTGCGGCCACTCCGGAAAGTGTCCCGGCTCACACGTCCGGGCTCACACGTCCGGCTCACACGTCCGGGCTCACACCCGGAGGGAGCTGGGGAGCACCGGGGTCGTCCTCCTCCTCCAGCGAGGTGCGTAGCGAGTCGGCGCGGCTGAGGAGTTCCCGGAACGCCGGGGAGTCGCCGCCCAGGACCTGCCGGGCGGAGTCCATGGCGTCGTCCAGGTCGAAGGACCCGTTCGACTCGGCCCTCTGGACGAGGTGCATCAGCAGGAGGATTCCGCGCGCGCTGAGGGTCGCCGCGTCGTCGGGGCCGAGATGGCGCGCCGCGTCCTCGGCGCTGCGTTCGGCGTGCGCGAGGGCGCCCTCGATGTCCCGGCTGAACACGGAGAGCTGCGCGAGCGTGAGCCGGGCCTGGATGGTCTCCAGATGTCCGGGGCCGAGTACGCGCTCACAGTCCGCCAGCTGTTCCTCGGCGGCGACGACCTGGCGGCGGGCCCATTCCTGCGTCTCGTCCGGGTCGACGGACTGGCTGAAGTCCTTGACCATGGAGGTGAGTTCACTCTCGTCGAGCCGGGTTCCGATGCTCATCAGGGTGGCTCCCGCGTCGTCGCCCAGGAGGCTTCCCAGGTTCGACACCTGGGACAGCCGGCCGCGGGCGTCCAGTGTCGCCGGATGGGTCTCGCCGAGCGCGCGGGCACTGTCGGCGATGGTGCGTCGCAGGCCGTCCACGGCGCCCGGCAGGTTCCCGGCCCTGACGAGGATCATGGCGCCGGCCGTCCGGGCCTCGATGGTGCCGGGGTGTCCGGCGCCCAGGACCCGGGTGCGGAGCTTCACCACGTGTTCGACGATCCGCCCGGCCCGTTCGGCGTCGTCGGCCTTGAGGCAGGCACCGGCGAGTTCGTAGCGCGCGGTGAGGGTCTCGGGGTGGCGCGGGCCGAGGACCCGTTCGCAGTCGGCGAGATGGCGCTCGGCCTCGGCGACGGGCAGCGGCTGCCGGCTGACCAGGCGGTTACGGGCGATCAGCACGCTGGGGTGGTCCGGGCCGAGGTGCCGCAGCAGACCGGCCGCACCGCGTTCCAGGAACCGCAGGGCGCGCTGGGACATGCCCTGTTCGGACATGAACGCGCCCAACCGGCTGACGGCACGCGCCAGTTCGACGGGGTCGGCGTCCTGCGGGCTGTGCTCGGCCATCGCCTCGACGTGCGGCAGCAGGGTGCGCCATTCGGGCCAGCCGGCCGGGTCGTCGGCGTCGGTGGGCAGCGACTCGGCGAGGGATTCGGCGGCGATCTCCCGGGCCTGCGCGACGGCGCCGGGGCCGCGGTGCGGATCGTCGGGGTCGGGCGTACGGGCGACGGCCTGGACCAGCCGGTGCACGGACAGCGTGGTGCCGTGCGAGGTGGTGCCGTGCAGGGTGAGCATGCTGTGCGCGGCGAGGCGGCCGACGGCGCGGTGCACGGCGGGGCGGGCACCGAGGGTGTCCAGGAGGGAACGGGGGATGCCGTCGGGCGCGTACCAGGCGAGGGCCAGCAGGATGGTGACGGCGAGCGGGTCGTCGGCGATGCGGTCCAGGGTGAGGCGCCAAACCCGGGCGACGGTCCGCTGGATGTCACCGCCTTCCGCGGTGGCCGTGTACATATGGGCCGGGTAGTCGGCGAGCAGGTCGAGGTATTCGCGGGCGGTGGCGCCGGTCTCGGCGCAGTAGGCGGCGGCCTGTTCGACGGCGAGCGGGAGACAGCCCAGTTCGGCGCAGACCTCGGCGGTGCCGTCGCCCGCGCCGGGGCAGATCCGGGTGAACAGGTCGGCGGCCTCGGCGGGTTCGAGGACGTCGAGGCTGATGGGATCGGCGATGCCGTGCCAGCCGGTGGCGCGCCGGCTGGTGATCAGGAACCGTCCGGTGGTCGCGGCGAGCAGCGGCTTGAGGTCGGCCGGGTCGGAGACGTTGTCGAGGACGACCAGCCAGTCGTCGTGCGCGGTGAGCCACTGAAGTGCCCAGTCGCGCAACTGCCGTTGCTGGAGGAGGGTCGTCAGGGCCGGCTGGAGGGTGCCGGCCAGCGAGGCGAGTCCGGCGTCGACGGACGCGGGGCTCTCGGCGGTGATCCACCAGACGGGGGTACGCCGGGCCCGGTCGGCGGCCCAGCGCGCGGCCAGCGTGGACTTGCCGATACCGCCCAGGCCGTGCACGGCGTGCACGACGGCGCCACCGGGACTCGCCAACGCCGCGTCCAGCAGGGCGAGTTCACGGTCACGCCCGACGAACAGAGTGGGCCGCTCGGGCAGATTCGTCAGCCCGGCGGGCCACTCCACGGACGCGGCCTGCGGATACGCGCCGGCCGGCAGCACGGTGGCGTGATCGATCCGTACGGTCCCGATCGCACCGGCCCCGGTGACGGCGACACCGATGTCCCCCTGCGCCGCCACGGCCCCGTCCCCCGAGGCCCCCACCACCGGCCGCCGCTCGAACATCCCGCTCATACGCCACATGATGCCGCGCCCACACCCGAACCGTCAGGCTTCCGGGGACACTTGCCCACGGCGGGACGACCGGGGGGAGGGACTTGCGGTCGGTCTCAGTCTGTCGGCGTGGATCCGGCGCAGGCGTCGGCGATGGCCTGCGTGTCCCAGTAGAACGGACGGACCTCGGCGATCTGCCCGTCCTTGACCGTGATCGTTTGCAGGATGGGGAAGCTGAGTTCACGGCCGGTCGCACGAGCACGGGCACGGACCTGGGTGAGTACGACCGCGGTCTCACCGGTGGCAAGAAACTCCTGCTCCACCATGTCGAAGGTCTCCCAGACCTGTCCCATCGTGAGGAAGAACTGCGTCATTCCTGTGTGCCCACGCCAAGTACCCCCGTACGGCAGGGCATCCGCCTGATGCAGCTCGACATCCGACGCGAAGAAGGGGGCAAGCAAGTCGAACGAAGCCTCGCCGGGACCTCCGGCCGCGAGGTACTCGGCCTCAGCCGCATACATGCAGGTGAGGACCGTCACTGAGTCTGTAGTGGATGAGATCGTCATGACACCAGCGTGATCAGCAAGGCCACATCTTGCTCGCGGAAATCAGACGTCGTCGTGCAACACGGTCACCACTCCCGCAACACGCCCTGTCCGAACCCAGGAGACCATGTCGCCTCGCCGTCACATCCAGCTGAGTTCGCCCGTGGCAGGGACGAGGGAGTCGAGTTCGGTGAATACGTCGTCGGGGCCGTCGATGACCGTGGTGTTGGGTCGTGCCGCGTACTCCCGTGCCCACTCGTGTGTCATGAGCGACCGCATCAGGAAGACCCGACGCCCGTGCTCCAGGGCGAGCCGGGCCTGCATACGGGCTCCGCTGCGATACGCGGCCTCGACGACCACGGTGGCCAGGCTGTACCCGCTCATCACGGCATTGCGCATCGGGAAGGATGTCTTCGACGGCGGCGCGTCGGGCCAGAACTGCGAGAGCAGCAGCCCCCGCTCGGCGATCTCGCCCTGCAAGCGGGCGTTCTGCGCCGGATAGGAACGGCGCAGGCCCGTCCCGATGACCCCGACGGTTCGCCCGCCGACCGCGAGGGCCGTTCCGTGTGCTGCCGTGTCGATGCCGGCGGCGAGGCCGCTCACGACGGTGACACCCCGCTCCGCGAGCCCTCCGGCGATGGCGCGCGCGTGCGCGACGCCCTCGGGGGTGGGGTTACGGGTGCCGACGACGGCGACCCGCAGATCGTCCTCTACGGGAGTGCCGCGCAGAAAGAGGAAGGGCGGACGCTGGTGCACCAGCCGCAGATACAGCGGGTAGTCGTCGTCCAGGACGGTGACCAGCCGCATGCCCTCGCTCTCCCAGGCCGCGATCTCGGCGGCGATGCCCTCCAGGTCCTTTTCGTCCGCGAACGCCTCATCGAACAAGGCACCCTGCCCGGAGACATCAAGGGCACCGTCGAGGACTTCCCAGGCGCTTCCGACGGATTCGACCTGGTCGGTGAGGTCGGACCAGGACCGATCCCCGCGCCGCAGGAGTGCGACGAGCGCCGCCTGCTCCAGCTCCCGGTCCATGCCGCAAGTATAGAGACGGCCCCCACCGGTCACCCCGGTAACGGAGCACCGGGGTATCGACGGCGCCGCGCACCTCACCTGTGCCACGGCTGCGCCACCGGGAGGGGGTCGATGCGCCGGGCGGGGCGGAAGGTGTCGGGCACGTGGCCGGGGCGGACGTCGCGCTCGGGGGACATGAACTCGGCGCGGCAGTCCTCGCAGATGCCTCGGACGAGGTTCACCGTACGTTCGTCCTCGTCGCACAGGGGGCAGACCATCAGAGCGCGGGTGACCCGCTCGCCCTGGGGCTCGGCGGCTGCGGGAGTCTGCTTGGGGGGCATCTTCTTCTCCAGTCGGTGACGGGCGATGGCGCCCGGATTCTGTACGGGTACGGGTAGCCCTGCCGTCAGGGCCCGGGTGAGATGGTCGACGCTCGCACCGCGCTCCAGCCACTCGGCCGCGAGCGGTTCCAGGGCCGCGCATTCCGCGCCGGACAACGTCATCCGGGGGTCCTGACGGCCGAGGCGGGCGAGAGCGGTGTACGCGGGGGACGGGGAAGGGGACGGTGGCTGGGAAGGGTCCTTGGACGGGAGGTCGGCCTCCGACTCCCGCTCCGGTTCCGGGACTTGCGGGGTGTCCGCGTCGGCGGGCTCAACCCTCGGACCCGGCACCGTCGCCTTGCCCGAGCGGCGCCGCACCGTCACGTCAGTGCCGTGGATGTCGCGTACGAACTCGGCCCACCACGCGTCGTCCCGTGCCGTACGGGACCAATACGTCCTGGTCACCCAGCGCATGCAGCCGTCGGCCGCCGTCAGATGCTCCAGAACGTGCCGGATGTGGCCGTGGTCGGTGAGGTTGCCGATCGCCGTGCGGCACGCCTGCTGGCCGTAGCCGTCGAGCACGCTCGCCAGCGCTTTGTAGCCGATCGCCGATCCCTCGTCCAGGCGATCCAGATAGCCGGCGATCTCGGCTTCCCTCCTGGGCAGGTGTGCGAAGTCCTGCTCAGAGGGCGGTAATTGGGCCGGTGCCTCGCGCTTTCCGTACCCCGGACTTGCGTGGGGGTGTGCGGCGGCGGGCAGCGCGGAAGTAGAGTTGAGGATAGCCACGAGCGGGCCTCAATCAATCTTTCGAGTGGGTTGAGCCGGGTTCGACTCGTAGGTCAGGCCCCGGACTCGGTGTTGGCGCACCGACCGGGGCTGTTTCCTGCCGCGAACGCTAAAGCCTGCACACACTGCGGCGCAAGCTGGTCACCCAAAGTGAACTGGCCATGTCAGAGCGACCGTTGGCGCCCCGCGTTGGCGCCCTGCCTGCGATCCCGGGTTGGTTGGGTGGGTAGAGAGACCAACCAACCATTCCTTGGGAGAAGCTCGGGGCCCGAAACCCGCGGCCCGAGGCTTGAGCCTCGGGCCGACCTGGGGTTTATCTGGGGTTTATGGGGTGGGTGAAGGCCGGCGAACGCCGGTGGAAACCGTCAGGGTGAAGTGGTGCGGAGGCCCAAGGGGGCCGCGATTTCTTCTGCCATGACTCGGCCCGCCGCTTCCGCCAGGTCGTCGTCCGCCAGGTCCTCGTCCGTGTCCAGGCCGTCCAGGGCCTCCAGGGGCTGGTTCAGGCGGACGTGGGCCACCAGGGACTGGAGGGCGCGCAGGGCGCCGGAGGCCGAGGAGCCCCAGTTGGAGAAGTAGGAGAACTGCCACCACCACAGGGCTTCCACCACGCGGCCCGCGCGGTAGTGGGCCATGCCGTGGCGCAGGTCGGCGACCACGTTGGCGAGGTCGTCGGAGATACGGCAGGCGACGGGGGCCTTGCGGGGCTCGTAGGGGTCGAAGACCTCGGAGTAGACGTCGACCGGTTCGAGAAGGACCGCGAGGCGCTCGCGCAGCTCGTCGGCGTCCGGCTCGGGGCCGAGGTCGGGCTCGTACCGCTCGTCGGGGACGATGTCCTCGTGCGCGCCCAGTCGGCCGCCGGCCAGCAGGAGCTGCGAGACCTCCAGGAGGAGGAACGGCACGGCGGAGTCCGGCTCGTCGCCCTTGGCGACCTCGCCGACGGCGACGAGGAAGCTCTCGATCTGATCGGAGATCTGGACCGCGAAGTCGTCCGGGTCCTGAGTCGTGGCGTGCAGCGTGGCGTCAGACATCTTGGAGTCGTCTCCCCTCGAAGGCGCGTCCGAGAGTCACCTCTTCCGCGGCGGCTCTTGTTGCGTCCCCCGCACCGTCGTGCGGACGGCGGGACACTATGCCGGGCCGTTCGGCCCGGCGGACGGGTCGTCCGGTGCGGTACGCCGTACTGGGCGCCGCCCGGCGAACGGGGCGGCCGATGCCGATGCCAGTGGTGTCATACATCCAGCAACCGCCTCCCCTCGAAGGCGCGGCCGAGGGTGACCTCGTCCGCGTATTCCAGGTCTCCACCCACCGGCAGGCCGCTGGCGAGACGGGTGACCCGCAGGCCCATGGGCTTGATCATGCGGGCGAGGTAGGTGGCCGTGGCCTCGCCCTCCAGGTTCGGGTCCGTGGCCAGGATCAGCTCGGTGACCGTGCCGTCCGCGAGGCGGGCCAGCAGTTCGCGGATGCGCAGATCGTCCGGGCCGACGCCCTCAATGGGGCTGATGGCGCCGCCCAGCACGTGATACCGGCCCCGGAACTCCCGGGTCCGCTCGACCGCCACGACATCCTTGGGTTCCTCGACGACACAGATGACCGCCGGGTCGCGCCGGGTGTCACGGCAGATACCGCACTGCTCCTCCTGCGCCACATTGCCGCAGACCGAACAGAAGCGGACCTTGGCCTTCACCTCAAGGAGGGCGTGGGCAAGGCGGCGTACGTCGGTCGGCTCCGCCTGGAGGATGTGGAAGGCGATCCGCTGCGCGCTCTTGGGACCGACGCCGGGCAGCCTGCCCAACTCGTCGATGAGGTCCTGGACCACGCCTTCGTACAACGGACTGCCTTTCCTGGAGTGCTTCGGTACGTAACCGTAGTTGGCCGTCGACCGCCTTAGAAGGGCAGTCCCGGAATGCCGCCGCCGCCGATTCCCTGGGCGAGCGGGCCGAGCTTGTCCTGCTGGAGCGCCTGCGCGTTCTCGTTCGCCGCCTGGACCGCCGCGACGACCAGGTCCGCCAGGGTCTCGGTGTCCTCCGGGTCTACGGCCTTGGGGTCGATGACCAGGCCACGCAGTTCACCGGAACCGGTCACCGTCGCCTTGACCAGGCCGCCGCCCGCCTGCCCCTCGACCTCGGTCGCCGCCAGTTCCTCCTGGGCGCGCGCGAGATCCTGCTGCATCTTCTGGGCCTGCTGGAGCAGCTGCTGCATATTGGGCTGGCCACCACCGGGGATCACGATCAGCTCCTGGCTGCCGGCGCTTTCCACGCCGGCGGACGACGGTATGACAGGTCGGCGGGGTTTTCCGCCTGGCACGAGCCTACGTGCTCGGAGGGTCACTCGCCCCAGCACTCTTTCGAGTGAGTTGGGCCGTTCTCCTATACCTGATCAAGGGCCACTTCCGGGCGGAAAACCTGCGAAAACGGAAGTGCGGCCACCCATTGGGCGGTAGGAAGGGGGCGGCCGATCGGCACCGCACGTCACAGCAACATCACGTAACGTCGCCCATTCATCACTCAGAGCAATCATCGCGAATCGCCGTCATCACGTACCGCAGGACATGCAGCACATAGGGAGTGCCGGGTGAGTCAGCCGGAGATGCAGCCCGAGGGACCGCCCCAGGACGGGCGGGGCGAGGGCGGGGGCCTGCGGCCGGACGATCTGGCCGGGCGGCGCTTTCCGCTCGGCAACTGGGCGGAACCGGCTCAGCGGCTCGAAGAGCTGTACCGGTGGGTGGAGCAGGGCGCCCTGGCCACCGCCGACTGGTATCTGGCGGACCGGGTGTGGAAGCGGCGGGGGGCGCGGGGGCTGCGGGGCGGGGCGGCGGTCGGGGCCGTGGTCGCGGGGGTGCTGCCGCTCATGGAACTGACCGGGGCCGTCGGTGGCGGGGTCGCGGCCTGGGGGTATCTCGCGCTGTTGCTGGCGGTGGCGTGTGTGGCCGGGGACCGGTTCTTCGGGTTGACGTCCGGGTGGATAAGGGACGTGGCCACGGCGCAGGCGGTGCAGCGGCGGCTTCAGGTTCTTCAGTTCGACTGGGCGTCGGAGTGTGTACGGGAGGTTTTGGGGCCGACCGAGGGGACCGCCAGTGAGGCGGCCGATCGGTGTCTTGGGGTGTTGCGGCGGTTCTGTGACGACGTGACGGAGCTGGTGCGGGTGGAGACGGCGGACTGGATGGTGGAGTTTCGGGCCGGGCCCGCGCCGCTGGGTTTGCAGACCGGGGTGGTTGGTTCGGGTGGGCCCCGGGGTGACGGTGTGTCCGGGGGGCGGGTCCTCCCCCACCCCTCCGGGGCGGCCCGCCCGAACATGCCTCGGCAACGGCCGCCGGAACCTCGGTAACCCTTGGGGTACGGGTGCGCGGTACGGGGGGCTCGGTGAACGTCTGCTCTTGAGTTGCCCGGCACCGAGGTCTCGGTGAACGACTGCTTCGGGTTGCCCGGCACCGGGGTTCCGTTGTGCCCACCCGTTCCGCCGTGCGGAACACCTGCCCACAACGGAGGCGGAACGGGAGGGCTGGCGCGGGTGGGGTGGGGGCGCCGTGCGGGACGCCTGCCCACAACGGAAGCAGCGGAAGTATCCAGGACCGGTGAGTGTTAGCTGAAGATGATCATGGAGCCCTGGGCCAGGCTTCTTGTTGTTGCTGCGTGTAGGCCCAGCCAGACGTGGCGTTCTCTGGCGAAGGGGCTGTCGTCCGGTGGGGCGGGGGCCGCTGGTTCTTCCAGGTCCGTGGGGCCCGCCGGGGGGCTCGGGGGGGCCGGGGGGTTGGCCGGGTCGATGCCGATCGCCGGGGCCACGTACTCCAGTTCGCGCAGGAGCGCTTGGGAGGAGCCCAGGGGGCCGCCGCCCGCGAGGAGTTCGTCGTTGGAGAGCGGGGCCGGGAAGTCGAGGGGGACGTACGCGCCCGCGTGGTCGTAGTGCCAGACCAGGTGCGACTGCTGGGCGGTGGACTCGAACATCTCCAGGAGCTGTTCGTAGTCGCCGCCGAGTGCGTCCACGGGCGTCACGGCGAGCCCGCAGATCTGGAGGAGGTAGGCGCGGCGCAGGAAGTGCAGCGCGTCGTAGTCGAAGCCCGCGACCGGGGCCACGTCACCGGAAAGGCCCGGCATATAGGCGTACACCGGCACCGGGGGCAGGCCGGCCTCGCCCAAGGTCCGGTCGTAGAGCGCGAGTTCCTCGGCGAAGGGGTTGTCGGAACTGTGGCAGAGCACGTCGACGAGCGGGACCAGCCAGAGGTCACAGGCCAAGAGAGAGCACTCCTCGCGAGGGGAAGAGGGAAGGACGCCGGGCAGCAGCGTAATGCGCGGGCCGCCGGTCGGCTCCCCCGCGGCAGGTCACACCGTCAGCTCACCCGCGGCAGATCCCAGGCCCAGACACCGTCGACCCAGGTCCCGGGGCGGCCGAGGAGTTGTTCGAGCGTGCGGCGCAACGCCTCGTCGTTCGGCTGCGGGGCGAGGACGACGGCGCCCGCGCGCCAGTACGCGAGGTCCTTGCGTGCCTGGTTCCGCCAGGAATCGCCGATGGCCGGGATGCGGCCCGAATAACGGACGTCCCGGAGCAGATTCGACGTCCAGCGCGGCGAGGCACCGTAGATACCGACGCGGTCGGGTCCGTAGGGGCCGTTGAAGTAGCCGCCGGGCAGCGCGAAGTCGAGGCCCGCGACGGTCTGCCAGTGCAACGCCTCGGCGGCGCCGGGGTCGGGCAGCGGGACCGTGACGAGCGATTCGCCGCGCGCGGTGTCGACGTACGAGCGCCAGGTGCCGTCGGCGATGAACGCCGGTACGGGCGCCCGGTCCACGGCCTTCAGGGGCATCGGCACGATCGGCAGCAGCGCGGCGGTGACGGCGACGAGGCCGACCGTCCGGTTGACCAGGTTCCGGGTGGTGAGCAGGCGTTCCAGGGCGAGCGCGAGCAGCATGCCGAGGGCCGGGGCGCAGATCATCGCGACCCGGGACTCGATGACCGATTCGAACAGGGGCTTCGATGCGAGCAGTTTCCAGGGGCCCGGCAGGACGATGTCCGTCAGCGGGATACGGAACCGCAGGCCGAGCGAGAGCAGGGCGGCGCAGACGGCGGTGAACGCGAGGGCCTTGACGACGGTCCGGTCCCAGAGCCGGACGACGATCGCGAAGACGAGCGCGGTGAGCGGCCAGCCGTAGAAGGCGTTCTGCTCGGTCGGGTTGAGGGACAGCCGCGCGGCGCTCTCGGCGTCGCCGGCGAGGGAACGCTCGGCGAAGGAGAGGAGGGCCAGGGGGCTGTTGCCCGCGTTGTCGCCGTGCAGCACGCTGTGGTAGCTCTGCGGCCCGAAGAACTGCCAGTACAGCGGGAACGCGACCAGCGGAAGACAGACCGCCAGCGCGACGCCGATCCCCCGGACCAGGGGCCGCCACACCGTACGGGCCAGATCGCGGCGCAGCGCCCCGTACCCGACGAGGAACAGCAGCAGGCCGATCGCCGCGAGCAGCAGCGGTTCCTCGCCGACGAAGATCTGGTACGTCGCGAACAGGCCGAGGAGCACCCCGTCCCGGACCGGCCGGCCGCCCTCGCACAGCCGCAGCACACGGTCCACGATCAGCGGCATCATGAACAGGAGCACGAAGTTCGGGTGCGCGTTGGCGTGGCTGACCATGGGCGGCGCGAAGGCCGCGAGCAGCGCGCCGACGGCGGCGGCGCCCCGGTGGCGTACGAGACGCTTGACGAGCAGCCAGTACCAGGCGAGGGCGGTCGCGGCGAGGCCCAGGGTCATCACCAGGGCGAGGCTGATCGCGGGGCCGAAGAGCCAGGTCACCGGCGCGAACGGGACCGACAGGCCGAGCATCACGGTGTTCGCCATCAGGTTCACGCCGTCCGGGAAGCCCTGGAGCGTGGTGAACAGCGGGTTCCGCAGATGCGCGATGTTGTCGGCGGTGACGGCGAAGAACCACTCCCACTGGTTCTGGTCCTGCATGGAGTCCGTCAGATAGCGGTGCTCCGGGCCGCCGGACCAGCGGCCGGAGTACAGGGCGACGGACGCGATCAGGAACAGGGCGGCGGCCAGCAGGTCGGCGCGGCGCAGCGAGCGGGCCTTGAGGACGGAGAGTTCGGCGAGGACGCGCGCGTAGTCGAGGGGGCGGACCTTGGAGCCGGGCTGGTGGGCCCAGCGGACCGGGACCTCGGCGACGGGTGCCTCCTGGCGGCGCAGGTACTGGAGTATCTCGACGTCGATGCCCCAGCCGGAGAGCCGGGACGCGGCGAACGCCTCACGGGCCAGGTCGCCTTCGAAGAGTTTGAAGCCGCACTGGGTGTCGCGGATGCCGGGCACCGCGACGCCGCGTATCAGGAAGTTGCCGGTGCGGCCGAGGAGTTCACGGACCCGGTGCTGACGGTTCTCGATGGTGGCGCCCGGTGTCGCCCGGGACCCTATGGCCGCCGCGTGGCCTTCCGAGAGCGCCTTGTCGAGGTGGTCCAACTCCTCGATGGGCGCGGCCAGATCGGCGTCCGTGACCAGCACCCGGCGGCCGTACGAGGCGAGGACGCCCACGCGCAGGGCATGCCCCTTGCCGCCGTTGTGCTCGCTCCCGACGACATGGACGCGCGGGTCTCGGGCGGCGGCCTCGTCGGCGAGCTTGCGGGTGCCGTCGGTCGAGCCGTCGTCCACGACGATCAGTTCCCAGGTCCCCCAGCGGCTGTCGGCGGCACCCAGATGGGCACATATCGCCTCCAGCGTGGGACCGAGCCGGTGCTCCTCGTTGTACGCGGGGACGACCACCGACAGGTCCACTGCGTTCATCCAGCGGCCAGCCGTTCGATCAGGGCGAGTGAGTGCGCGTTGTAGGCGGCGACGATCGCGCCGGCGTCGGACTGGTCGCGGCGGGCGAGGGCGTCGACCAGTTCCGTGTGGCCCGCCCAGAGGCAGCCCCTGAGGTCGCTCTCGCGGCGGAGCAGCGGTACCGCGCAGACCCAGGACTGGACGCGCAGCCGGTGCAGGAAGTCGGAGAGGTACGGGTTGCCGAACAGGGCGCCGAGTTCCCGCCAGAACCGCAGGTCATAGCCGATGAGCACGTTCAGATCACCGGCCGCCGCCGCGCGCTGGGCCTCCTCGCCGCGGCGCCGGACCCCGCGCAGCGCCTCGGCGGCGCCCCGGCGGTGCGATGCCTCGGTGAGGCCGCGGAAGAGTCCCTCGGTGACCAGGCTGCGGGCCTCGACCATGCCCCGGTAGTCGGCGAGCGAGAACTCGTGGACCCGGAAGCCGCGGTGCTGGACGGAGTCCAGGAGGCCCTGGGCCGACAGGTCGACCAGGGCCTCGCGGACCGGGGTCGCGGAGACGCCGTACTGGTCGGCGATCTCCTTGACCGTGAACTCCTGGCCCGGCTGGAGACGGCCGGCCAGGACCTCGTCGCGGAGGGCGTCGGCGATCTGCTGGCGCAGGGTGTTGCGGGTGACGGCGGCGGCGTTCGCGCCGATACCTGGCATGTGGCGTCCTCCCCCCGGGCGGTGTGGGTCACTAATCGCTCTGACGAGCGGGGGTAACCCTACCTTTCCGGGGGGCCGGAAATCGGTGCCGATTTTCAGGGGCTTTGAGTCACTGCGTTCCGGCGATGTTTTCGGGGCCGCGATTTCTTTTCTTTTCCGGTCCTCGGTCGCCGTCCTTGGTCGCCGTCCGCAGTGCCACCCTCACGCGATGAAGCGGTCGGCCTCCGTCAGGGCCTCGTCCAGGGCGGCCAGACCTTCCTTCGCCTCGGCGTCCGTGATGGTGCACGGCGGGACGACATGGGTGCGGTTCATGTTGATGAACGGCCACAGACCGCGCTTCTTGGCCGCCGCGCCGAACGCGGCCATGGGGGCGTTCGCCTCACCGGTCGCGTTGTACGGGACCAGCGGCTCGCGGGTCTCGCGGTCGCGGACGAGTTCCAGGGCCCAGAAGACACCGGTGCCGCGGACGTCGCCAACGCTCGGGTGCCGCCCGGCCAGGTCGCGCAGACCGGGCGCGAGGACGTCGGCGCCGATCCGGGCCGCGTTCTCGACGACGCCCTCGTCCTCCATCACACCGATGGTCGCGACGGCCGCCGCGCAGGCCAGGGGGTGCCCGGAGTACGTGAGCCCGCCCGGGTAGGGGCGGCGCGCGAAGGTCTCCGCGATGGCACCGGAGATGGCGACACCGCCGAGGGGTACGTACCCGGAGTTGACGCCCTTGGCGAAGGTGAGCAGGTCGGGGACGACGTCGAACTGATCGGCGGCGAACCAGGAACCGGTCCGTCCGAACCCGGCCATGACCTCGTCCAGGACGAAGACGATCCCGTACCGGTCGCAGATCGCGCGGACCCCGGCGAGATAGCCGGGCGGGGGCATCATGATCCCGGCGGTGCCGGGGATGGTCTCCAGGATCAGGGCCGCGATGGTGGCGGGCCCCTCGAAGGCGATGGTGTCCTCCAGGTGCTGGAGCGCCCGCGCGCACTCCTGCTCCTCGGTCTCCGCGTAGAAGGGGGACCGGTAGAGGAAGGGCGCCCAGAAGTGGACGACGCCCGCGGAACCGTTGTCGGACGGCCAGCGGCGGGGGTCGCCGGTGAGGTTGATCGCCGTCGAGGTGGCGCCGTGGTACGAGCGGTAGGCGCTCAGCACCTTGTGGCGGCCGGTGTGCAGGCGGGCCATGCGGGTGGCGTTCTCGATCGCCTCGGCGCCACCGTTGGTGAAGAAGATCTTGTCCAGGTCGCCGGGGGTGCGCTCGGCGATGAGGCGTGCGGCCTCCGAACGGGCCTCGACGGCGAACGCGGGCGCGAAGGTGGTGAGCTTCGCGGCCTGCTCCTGGATCGCGGCGACGACCTTCGGATGCTGGTACCCGATATTGGTGAAGACAAGACCGCTGGTGAAGTCGAGATACCGGTTCCCCTCGTAATCCCAGAAGTACGCGCCTTCGGCTCCGGCGACGGCCAGCGGGTCGATGAGGTCCTGGGCGGACCAGGAGTGAAAGACGTGTGCCCGGTCGGCAGCCTTCACGGCGGCGCCGGCCTGCGGGTTCGGCTGAGGGGTCATGGGGGTGAGGGTAGGTGGCGGGGGGTGGGACGTGACATCGGCGAGGTGTGTGAGGTACGGGCCGGAACGCGACAGTCTGTCCAGACGGGCGACCCCTCAGTTTCCCTCTCGGCTTCCCCTTTCGTTCCGATTGACAGCACACTGCCTTTTTGACAGGGTACTTACATCTGCTCGGCCCGTCCCAGGAGGAACGCATGGACCGCAAACCCGTTCATCTCGCCGTGTACGACACCCTCGCCGACTGGGAGACCGGGCATGCGGTCGCGTATCTCGCGCGGGGTGGGTTCGAGGTGCGGACCGTCGGGGTCGGTCGGGAATCCGTCACCACCATCGGTGGGGTCCGGATTCAGCCGGATGTCGCGCTGGACGAGGTGCGGGCCGAGGAGTCCTCGTTGCTGATTCTGCCCGGGGCCGATCTCTGGGACAGCGGTGATGAGCTGGCGCCCTTCGCGCGGGCCGCGCGGGGATTTCTCGATGCCGGGACTCCCGTCGCCGCGATCTGCGGAGCCACCGCGGGGCTCGCTCGGGAAGGGCTGCTCGATGATCGGGCGCACACCAGCGCCGTGTCCTTCTATCTGGCGGCCACCGGGTATCAGGGGGGCGATCACTACGTCGACGCCGATGCCGTGACCGACCGGGCGGCGGACGGCACCGGTGCGCTGGTCACCGCCGGGCCCACCGAACCCGTCGCGTTCGCGCGCGAAGTCCTCGGGCTGCTCGGTGTGTTCGAGGGCGAGGTACTCGACGCCTGGTACCGGCTCTTCCATGACTCCGACGCCGGCGCGTACGCCGTACTGGAAGCCGCCGGCAAGTGAGCCACCAGGACCTGCTCAGCGGTACCGCACTCGCCGTCTTCCGACTCAACGGTCAATTCCTCACCGCATCCGAGGAGTTGGCGAAGCCCGCCGGGCTGACGGCGGCCTGGTGGCAGGTGCTCGGTGCCGTACTCCGGGAGCCGCTGCCCGTCGCCGGGATCGCCCGCGCGATGGGCATCACCCGGCAGAGCGTGCAACGCGTCGCCGACCTCCTCGCCAAGCGCGGCCTCGCCGAGTACGTACCCAACCCGGCGCACCGGCGTGCCAAGTTGCTGAGACCCACGTCGGAGGGGCGGGCGGCCATCGCGGAGATCAACCCCGGGCACGCCGACCTCGCGGACCGACTCGCGCGCCATCTCGGCGACGAGGCGTTCGCCGAGACGGTACGGGTGCTGGAGCGGCTGTCGGCCGCCATGGACGAGGTCACCGGACGACAGGGCGCCGCTGTTACGGAACCGTAGAGGGCGGCCCGGTCCCCCGGCAGGGCGCCCGCACCTATCCTCGGTCCATGGAACAGCTGGGGGCGGGGGATCCGCAGCGGATCGGTGCTTACAGACTGCTGGCGCGGCTCGGCGCGGGCGGTATGGGGCAGGTGTATCTGGCGCGGTCGGACCGGGGCCGTACGGTCGCGGTGAAGCTGGTTCGGCAGGAACTCGCCGAACAGGAGGAATTCCGGGGGAGGTTCCGGCAGGAGGTACGGGCCGCGCTACGGGTCGGCGGGCAGTGGACCGCGCCGGTACTCGACGCGGACACGGACGCCGCGATCCCCTGGGTGGCGACCGGCTATGTCGCCGGACCCACGCTCCAGACGGTCGTCGGACACGACCACGGGGCGCTGCCCGAACGCTCGGTGCGGATACTCGCCGCCGGACTCGCGCACGCCCTCAAGGACATCCACGCGGCGGAACTCATCCACCGCGACCTCAAACCGTCCAATGTCCTGGTCACCATCGACGGCCCACGCGTCATCGACTTCGGGATCGCGCGGGCCCTGGAGACGGTGACGAACGGCGGGCTGACCCGGACCGGCGCGCTGGTCGGATCGCCCGGATTCATGGCGCCCGAGCAGGTACGCGGCGACCGGATCACCCCGGCGTGCGACGTGTTCTGCCTAGGCTCGGTCCTCGCGTACGCCGCCACCGGGAGACTGCCGTTCGGCACCGCCAACAGTGGTGTGCACGCGCTGATGTTCCGTATCGCGCAGGAGGAACCGGACCTGGCCGCGCTTCCGGAGGGCCTGGCCGACCTCGTACGGGACTGCCTCAGCAAGGACCCCGCGTCCCGCCCGTCCCTGGACGACATCCTCGCCCGTACGGGAGCCGAGGACACCGTCTCGGACGGCCGCGCGCTCGACCCGTGGCTGCCGGGGGCGCTGGTGGCCCAACTGGGGCGGCACGCCGTGCAGTTGCTGGACACGGAGGATCCGGGGACGGAGGGGGAGGCTGGGGCAGGTCAGAGTGCCGCGGTTGGCGGCGCGGACGAGGCCACCGCCGCGCCAGGGCAACCCGCCCCGGATCCCGGGAGTGCCGACACCCCCGAGGCCCCCGCCGCCGGCACCCCCGTACCCCCTCCCCCCACACCCAACGCCGCCCCCTCCTTCGATCGCCTCCCCACCCAGGTCAGCGCCACCCCGCCACCCGCCCACGCCCCGGCGGCCCCGCCGCCTCAGTACGGGTACCCGCAGAGCGCGCCGCCGCCCTACGGGTACGGGTATCCGCAGCAGCAGCCCGGCGCGCTCGGCTCCACGCCTCCCTATGGCCCGTCGCCGTACGGACCGTCGCCGTATGGCGGCGCCGCACCTCCCTATGGCGCCACGCCCCCGTACGGTCCCCCGCCGCCGGAACCGCCCCGGCGCGGCGGCCGGTCGACCGCCGTGCTCGTCGTGGTCGCGCTCGTCGTCGCGCTGGGCGCGGGCGGGGCCGTGTACGCGCTGATGAAGGACGACGGCGGCACGCAGGCCAAGGGGGACGACCCCAAGCCGCCGACCAGCTCGGGCGCCCCGAGCACCCCGGGCCCCTCGACGGAGGACTCCCCCTCCCCGTCCCCGACGCCGGAGTCCTCCGCGCCGAAGGACGAGGGGACCGTGCCCGACGCCTACCTCGGCACCTGGTCCGGCACCATCGACAACGCGTCCGGGCACAGCACCCGTCGCCTCGTCATCCAGCAGGGCAAGGTCGGCGACACGGTCATGTCCCTCACGGCGGACGGCCCGATGGACGGCGGGGGTACGTATCACTGCGTGTTCCAGGCCGAGTTGACCTCCGCGCCCTCCGGCGACGGACCCTTGGAGATCGGACCGTCGCGGGTCACCGTCGGGGAGCCGATGTCGTCCTGCACGCCGGGCGCCGCCACCACCGTCACGATCCTCTCCGACGGCCGGCTGCGCCGCGTCAACAACGACAACGGCGACGCACTCACGTACAAGAAAGGCTGAAGGGAAGAGGGGCTGAACGGTGCGGAGTTGAACGGTGCGGAGTTGAACGAGGGGCGAACTCCTGACGGCCAATCAGAACACTTGTTCCCGGGCGGCTCCGGCGCTTTTACCGTGGAGCGGTGGAATGGCTGAGCGCCGAGAACGTCGTGGCCGTCGGGACGGCGGTGCTCGGTGTGCTGACCTCGGTCGCCGTCCTCTGGTACGAGCTGCGGGTACCGCGCCGTAAACGCATCGGCTACCGCGTCCAGTTGGACACCCCGGTAGGCCGCGAGGCGCACGACGGCCGGGCGAACGTCCGCCGGGGCTGGTTCGCCGACGTGCCCGGCATGGAGGACGCGACCCTCGTTCTGCTGCGGATAGAGAACGACGGCTCGCAGTCCATCGACGAGGACGACTACCGGCGCCGTGAACTGCACGGCCTGGAAGTCGTGTTGACCGATCGCACCATCAAGGGCCTGGTCGTCAGCGTGCCGCGCCAGGCCGGGCATCTGATGGGCCACTTCACCGAGACGGCGGGCCTGCGGTACGAGGGGTCCGAACTGTGCGTGCCCCGAGTGCCGCTCAACCGGGGCGAGCACTTCAAGCTGCTGATGCTGCTGTCCGGCGGCGGTGTGGGCCGTCCGATCCGGATCGAGGGCGGCATCAAGGACGGCGAGGTCAAGCCGAACCGTTCCACGACACCGGACGACAAACCACCCCTCTTCAGCCGCGCCGCCCGGGTGATCACCGTGCTGCTCACGGCCTGTGTCGTCGTCCTCGCCACGATCATCGTCGTCCGTGACGACCGGCCGCCGCCGATGGGGTGTGCCCGGGGCACCCTCACGGTGACCGGTTCGACGGCGTTCCGGCCGGTGCTGCTGCGGCTCGCCGACCGGTACGAGAAGGAGTGCGCCGGTTCGACGGTGACCGTGGACACGCATGGCAGTACCGCCGGGATACGGGGGCTGGTCGAGAAGGGGGCGGCGGCGAAGGGGAGTTCACCGGCGGTAGTGGCCCTCTCCGACGGCCCGGCGCCTTCCGGCTACGCCGAACTCCAGCCCACCCGCGTCGCCGTGTCCGTCTTCACCCTCGTCGTCAACGACGACGTCACGCTCACGGGCCTCACCCTCGACCAGGTACGGCGGCTCTACCGGGGCGAGATCACCAACTGGCGTGAGCTGGACGGCCCGAACCTCGCGGTACGCCTGGTCAGTCGCGACGCCAACTCCGGTACGCGGCAGGTCTTCCAGCGTCGGGTCCTTCAGGAGGGCGAGCCCGCCAACACCTCACTGGACTGCGTCCACCGGGACAATCCGGGGCCCGACGTGGTGCGCTGCGAACTGGAGGGCACCGAGCAGGTGTTGGCCATGGTCGCCCGGCTCCCCGGCGCCGTCGGCTACAGCGAACTGCGCGCGACGGACGGCGTGAAGGGCCTGCACGCGCTGCGCCTCGACGGTAACGAGCCCTCACTTGACGCGTTGCGCGCCGGCGACACGGACGGCTATCCGTACCGCGAGATCGAGTACGCGTACACGTACCACCGCCCGCCCGCCGACTCCCTCGCCGCCAGCTTCGTCGCCTTCATGAGCCGGGGCACCGGCCAGGACGTGATCCGAGACCTCGGCCATTTGCCGTGCGCGACACCGGAGGGGTTGCGAATCTGCGGCGAGGAGAACTGAGCGGCGCCTTGAACGAATCGGCACCCGAACCGGAACCCCCGCACGTCACAGTGTGCTGCCGTGCCATAGGCAGGCGCCGGTGTGGATGAAGCCCCGGTGGGGCGAGCTGTATCCCATCCATACGAGGGGTGCGAAGGTGCCGGCGTTCAGTTCCTGTTCGGTGAGGTCGGCGTGGCAGGAGATGCAGACGGGTCGGCCCTTTCCGGCCGCCGTGCGGGCCCGGAGTAGCGCGGTCTGTTGCGTGGTGGCGTCGGCGCAGAGCCGGTCCCCGACCAGGGCGGCGTCCTCGCACTGCCCGCACGAGGTCCAGTGGCTGTAGAGGTTCCTGTACGTGGTCACGACCGCGACCCGGATCGTGTAGCAGGACCGGCAGGAGTGCGGCTCCCAGCCGATGCCCGCACGGAGGTCGACACGCGTGCCTCGTACGAGGGGATCGGCGCACCACACACACGCGGTACCGGTGTTCTGTTCGGTGGTGAGCTGGCGCATGCCCGGGATCTCGAACAGCGACAGCTCAGTGAGGACCTGGTCCTCGGCGGCGCTCACCGGCGCGCCGCCCTCAGCGCGCGGCGCAGAGCCGTACCGGGTACGCACTTCGACTGGTCGGCGTTGCACTGCGCGCACGTCACGGTGTGCTCGATCAGGGCCTCGTACGCGATGGCGGCCTCCGGAAAGAACTCCACGCGGCCGTCCTCGGTCACATACATGAGCTGAGGCCCGGTCATACCCGCGTCCCTACGGCGACCGTCTCGGACCCGGCCAGTTTCGCCATGGCACGGAGCACGATGCACAGGCGCCGGTCGTCCAGCAGTTCGAGGTTCCACAGCGAGACGTCCCGGGGGAAACGGATCGCGATGATCAGGCGGAGGAACGCCTTGTCCTCCGGAGTCAGCCCCGGCGCCCGGGTGTACCGGGCCTCGAACTGCAACCAGTCACACGACAGCGCACCGTCGTCGTGCTCGGCGACCAGGAGACGGCGGACCCAATGACGCGCCAGCAGCTCGTCCTCTTCGATGAGCGCGGCAACGGCCACCTGCTCGCAGGGGGGCTGGTCCCGCACCCACGCGGTGAGCTGGTCGGTCAGCAGGGGTGGTGGGTCCGTTGGGGACACCGTTTCGTTCGGGCCAGGGGCAGTTGTACGGTGCATCGCGTCGACTCCTTCGTAGTCGGCCACGCCCCGGGGCCGTTAGCGCGGTCGCCGGGGTCTGTGCGTGGTACCTCCACCACTCTTGCGAGTTGAGTCGGGCGTTCCTACTGCGTCCCGAGAACGTTAGGTACAGAGTGGAAGGGCTCCAGAAAGCGTCCCTAACGTCCCTTGGGGTACTCGTGAACGAAGCACTGCGCCGCGCCATGGCCGAAGCGCACGTAGGAGACCGTGAGTTGGCCGAACAGTGTGGCGTCGACGTCAAGACGATTGGCCGGTGGCTGACTCAGTCGGGCCGCGTGCCCCGGGCCCGCCACCGGTGGGCCGTCTGCGAAGCGCTCGGAGAGGACGAGGCCGTGTTGTGGCCAGTAGCGGCGAAGAAGGCGATCAAGGTCGGCCCGGACAGGGAGGTCGTCTCGGTGTACCCGTACCGTTCCGGCTGCCCGGCCTCACTGTGGCGTTCGCTGATCACCAACGCCAAGCGGGAGTTGACCTTCGCCGGGTACACCAACTACTTCCTGTGGCTCGAACAGTCCCGGTTCGGCAAGGAGTTGGGACGCAAGGCGGCTCAGGGGTGCCGTGTGCGTTTCCTGATCGGGGATCCGGACAGCGAACTCACGCGGTCGCGTGAGCAGGACGAGGACGTCGCGCTCACCCTGTCGACGCGTATCCGCGTGACGCTCGCCGAGCTGGAGAAGATCAAGGGGCACTCGGGCATCGACGCGCGGTACAGCGGCGGACACGCCCATCTGTCCGTGTTCCGCTTCGATGACGACATGATCGTCACCCCTCTGCTGACACACAACGTCGGCCACGACGCGCCCACGCTGCATCTGCGCAGGCATCAGGACGACGGCATGTTCGACCGCTTCGTGTCGCATGTCGAGGAACTGTGGAACCGGGGTACCCCGGTGTGGGAAGGGGATGTCGATGGGCAGGCGTGACTACGAGGACGATCCGGACGCACCCGAGGCGAACAGTCTCGTACCGGCGGCCTCGGTCGTCGTGGTCGACGAGCAAGGGCGTGTTCTGCTTCAGCGCCGCGTCGACAACGGCATGTGGGCCCTGCCCGGGGGCGCCATGAACATCGGAGAGTCCCTGCCTGAATGCGCCGTCCGCGAGACCCGTGAGGAGACCGGTCTCGACGTCGAGATCGTCGGTCTCGTCGGGACGTACACCAATCCGGGGCATGTCTTCGCCTACGACGACGGCGAGGTGCGGCAGGAGTTCTCCATCTGCTTCCTGGCTCGCCCGGTGGCCGGTGAGATCGTGGTCTCCGACGAGTCGACGGATGTCCGCTGGTTCGATGCGGCAGACGTCGACGCGCTGCCCATGGTGTCCGGCATCCGCAAGCGCGTGAACGACTGGCGCAGCGGCACGATGCCCGCCTTCCGGTGATCGGGGCGTCATCGCGGGGCATCATCCAGGCGTCGTTCCCAAGGAGGGGCCTGCCCATGTCCCAAGACGAAGTCGCCCGAGCCATCCGCACGTCGGCCGCAGCCGGCGCCCCGGCGACCCCCAGCCCTCGGCGTGCGCCCCGGGGAAACTACTCGGGCATCTGGCTGAGCACCTACGAGTACGTCTCCAGCGGCCGGGGCAACCAGGTCTTCACCGGCAAGCACCACGTGGTGCTCCTCCAGCACGGCAACCGCCTCACCGGACGCAGCCTGCCCCACGCGTCACTGAACGCGGACAGCCCGCTGACCCTCGACCTCCAAGCGGAGGGCAACACGGTCACCGGCACTTGGACGGAGCAGACGGCAGCCGTGGGCTACTACCGCGGAGCCCGGTACTTCGGCGCCATACAACTCCTGGCCGAGCCGACCGGCCGCCGGATGGCCGGCAAGTGGGTGGGCTTCGGGAAGGAATTCGACGTGAACACCGGACCGTGGGAACTGCGCCTGATGGACACATCGACGGCGAAGGCGACGCTCGACGCCTACAACCGTCCTCCCGAGTAGGTCCCGTGAGCCGGATCGAGTACTACGACGACCCCGCCGCACCCGCGCCCAACAGCATGGTGGTGGCGGCGTCCGCCGTGGTCACCGACGACGAGGGACGCATCCTTCTCCAGCGCCGGCGGGACAACGACCTGTGGGCGCTGCCGGGTGGCGGGATGGACCTGGACGAGTCACTGCCCGGCGCGGCGGTCCGTGAGGTCAGGGAGGAGACCGGACTCGATGTCGAGATCACCGGTCTCGTCGGCACGTACACCGATCCCCGGCACATCATCGAGTACAGCGACGGAGAGGTACGCAGGCAGTTCAACATCTGCTTCCACGCCCAGGTGATCGGAGGCGAACTGGCCATCTCCGACGAGTCGACAGACCTGCGCTGGATCGCCCCGGGCGACATCGACGCCCTGCCCATGCATCACACCCAACGGCTCCGACTGCACCACTACCTGGAACACCGGCCCGCGCCGTATCTCGGGTAGGCGTGGTTGACATCGGCTCACGGCATGCCGCCGGCGAGGCATTGCGGCGGCCCGCTCGGGAGTGTGGACTTCGCGCATGAGTAGTCGCGGGGTGCTGTATCTGATCGCGTGTGCGGCGGGACCGGCTCAGTACGTGGACGAGGGGGTGCGGGTCGCGCAGGGGGCGGGCTGGGACGTGTGCCTGGTGCTGACGCCGTCGGCCGCCCGCTGGTGGGAGCCCCGGATGCGGGAGTTGCAGGAGTTGACCGGGCATCCGGTGAGGTCCCGGTACAAGCTGCCGTGGGAGTCGGACGCCCTGCCGAAGGCGACGGCGATGCTGATGGCGCCCATGTCGTGCACCACGCTGAACAAGTGGGGCGCCGGGATCGCCGACACGTTGGCCATCGGGCTGCCGTCGGAAGCCGTGCACATGGGTGTACCGGTGGCGGCGATGCCGTACTTCAACCAGGCACAGGAGGCACAGCCGGCGGTGTCCGTGTCAGTGGAACGCTTGCGCGCGCAAGGCGTACGGGTCCTGATCGGACCGGACGGGTACACACCTCACCCACCCAAGCGGGGCAACGCGAAAGCGTTCCCGTGGCAGCGCGCGCTGGCCGCCCTGCCCGACTGACCCACCCACGGACACGGCTGGATGTTCCCGTACCCGACGAGAGGCAGCAGCGTGTCCGTATGGCGGAATCTCGGCGAGCGCACCGTGTACGAGAACCGATGGGTGACCGTGAACATGGCCGACGTCACGTAACCCTGTCCGTCCTTTTGGCCAGATCGGCGGCTCTCACCGGGATCTGGCCATTCGCCACGGAAGGGTCCGGCAGGACAGGGACATCGCCGCCGGGAGCAAAGCCCCCCGCCCGCACAGAGGTGTGCGTCTGGATACGGCACCGGTCACCCGAGGGGCTGATCGTCAGGGGTTTGTCCCCTTGTCTGGGGGTTGACGCGTGCACGACGATTGCAGCGCCCTCGGTCCCCAGCCCCCACGGAGGACACATGCCCCAGCGCCCCAGCAGGAGAACCCTTCTGACCGCGAGCGTCGCCGGGACGGGGGCGATGGCCGTCACCGGAATCGGCGCCGCGCCCGCCACCGCCACCACCGCCGCCCCCGAGGTGTCTCGTCCACCGGCCACCGCCCAGCGCCCCACCGCCGAACTCCGCGAAATCCTAAGAGAGTTGGACAAGGATCGGATCGAGGCCACCGTCCGTCGGCTCGCCGGCTTCGGCACCCGGCACACCCTCTCCACCCAGGACGACCCGGTCCGTGGCATCGGTGCCGCGCGTGACTGGATATATGGCCGGATGCGCGAGTACGCCGGCGAATCCGGTGGGCGGATGACCGTGGAGCTTCAGTCGTACGTCCAGGAACCCGCCTCCCGTATCCCCACCCCCACCCGTATCACCAACGTCATCGCCACCCTCCGCGGCTCCCTCACACCCGAGCGGATCTACGTCGTCTCCGGGCACTACGACTCCCGCTGCACGGACGTCATGGACTTCACCTCGGACGCGCCGGGCGCCGACGACGACGCGTCGGGGGTCGCCGTCGCCATGGAGCTGGCCCGGGTCATGACCAAGCGGCGCCCGGCCGCGACGATCGTGTTCGCGGCGGTCGCGGGCGAGGAGCAGGGGCTGTACGGGGCCGCCCACATGGCACAGCAGTTCAAGGACCGACAGGCCGACGTCCAGGCCATGTTCACCAACGACATCGTTGGCAGTTCCACCGCGGACGACGGCGAAAGGGACCCGTACACCGTTCGGCTCTTCGCCGAGGGCGTGCCCACCTCCGAAACCCCCGCACAGGCCGCCGTACGCCGCTCGGTCGGCGGCGAGAACGACTCACCCGCCCGCCAACTCGCCCGCTTCGTCCAGGACACCGCCGACCACGACATCACCGGAATGCGCGTACGGGTCGTCTACCGCAGGGACCGGTACCTGCGCGGCGGCGACCACATCCCGTTCCTCGAACGGGGTTACCCCGCCGCCCGGTTCACCGAACCCGCCGAAGACTTCGCCCACCAGCACCAGGACGTACGGGTCGACACGGACGGGAAACGGTTCGGGGACCTGCCCGAGTTCTGCGACTTCGCGTACATCACCCGCGTCGCCCGGGTGAACGCGGCGGCCCTCTGGACCCTGGCCCAGGCCCCGGGCACCCCACGCGGCGCCCGCATCATCACCTCGAACCTCACCAACTCCACGGAACTGGTGTGGGAGCGGGGCACGGAACCGGATCTCAAGGGCTACGAGATCGTCTGGCGCGAGACCACGTCCCCCGAGTGGACCCACGTCGTCCCGGTCGGCGACGTCACCCGCCACGAAGTCGACCTCTCGAAGGACAACGTGTTCTTCGGGGTGCGGGCGGTGGGGCGCGGCGGCCAGAGGAGTCCGGTGGCTTTCCCGCTTCCCCAGTCCTAGCCCGCAATCAACGGCCGCCCGTCTGCGTGAACATGTCGTTGACCGGCTTCTGGGCCCACTCCTCGGCGGACTCCGGTCCGTCCACCCGGGCCCAGAGAAGGAAGGCGTAGGTGCGGGACTTCACGCTCCAGCCCCAGTGGCGCTTGAGCGACATCCGGTACCGGTCGTCGCCGTGCGTCTCCGTCGCGTAGTACGTCGAGTCGTCCGCCTTCTTCCACGGTGTCGTGGCGTGGTCGGGGCTCGCGCGCAGGAAGTCGTCCGTCTCCTTCTGGGAGCACGACTCACCGCAGTAGTACGACCGGATCGACAGACGCAGGTCCGGCAGTGGCCCGGCGCGGACGTTCTCCGGACGGGACCGGCAGATGTACGACGCCACCTCGGCCTCGTCCTCGTCCGCCGCCCCGCACTTCAGATGCTTCGGCGCCCGGAAGACAAAAGGCACGTCGGTCAGGTGCCACAGGTACGAGCGCTCGTCGGCCCGCCAAGCGGCCCCGGTCAGGGACTGCGCGGGCCGATGGGAATAGACCCCGAAGCGGGTGTCTTCCGACGAGGGGAGTGCCGGGCGCGGGATCGCCGACAGCCGCCGGTCGGCGGCCGGTGCCGGGCCGAGTTCCGCCCGCCGTACCGCCGTCCGCGCCAGCACCTCCGCGACCTCCGCCACTCGCTCCCGTGACGCGAATTCCTCGCCGTAGGTGAGGACCACGACCGCGTTCCCGGCCCGCACGCCCACCGACGCCGTCCAGGACGCCGCGTACCCCTGCTCGGCCGGATGGTCGAGAACCGCCGGGCGGGACCGGGTCACCAGGAAGGCGGCGTCGCCGAGCCCCGTCACCCCCGTCACCGTACGGACCCTGCTGTCCCCGGCTTCCGCGTACGCCTTCTGCTGGCCGAAGGCGAACCGGGCCTTGGCGGGTCCGTCGTTCACCCCGTCCGTCGTCTCGACCCACGCGCGCAGTTCGATCTGCGTGTTCCGGGCGAACGGGGACTGCTCCCCGGCCGAGCACGACCGCCCCCGCTCCCGGGACACCGTGGCGGGATCCGTCATCAGCGTGCCGAGGTCGGCGTCCGTGAGCAGCCGGCAGGCGGGCGGAACCGACCGGACAGGACCCGGACTCCCCACGAACACCTGGGCCCCGATGCCCAGGAACACCACGAGGGCCGCCCCGGTGACCGGCAACGCCACCGCCGCCGGGAGCCACGCGGGGCGCGGACCGCTCCGTACCGGAGACGCGGGCGCGTCCTGGGCGAGCCGGTCCCGAAGCTCGATGTGCCGGAACCGGTACGCGGCCCCCGACTGCCGCAGCACACCCCGCGTGTGCGCGTCCTCCAGGAACGCCATCAGCCGCCACGGCAGCCGCCCGGTCAGGGCGAGATACGCGCGGGCCACCGTGAACCGGCCCCAGGCGGACACCCCGTACCCGTACAGCGCGCCGGACAGCACCGCCCCCGCGCAGGCGAGCGCCCACTCGCGGGCACCGGCGACGTCCTGGCCGCCCACGCTTCCCCAGCCGAGGAGGAGGAGGGGCGGCAGCAGCACCAGGGCCGCAGGGGTGTCCTCCACGCTGGCCCGGACCGGCCGGAGCCAGCCGAGGGTGAGGACGGCCCGCCGGTCGGCGCGCAGGAGCGCGGCCGGGGAGCGCGCGAGCGCCGGGTCGGACGGCCGGACCACGGACTTGACGGCCGGAAGGGCGCAGCGCCACACGGTGTACGCGGTCAGCAGGCCCGTCACCCAGCGCCAGAACCCCGACCCCGACAGGTACGCCGCCGTCCAGCCCCAGCCGAGCGTGAGCACGGTGACCGCCACCACCGCCCGGACCCGGCGGCGCCGGAGCACCGCCCGGATCTCGGCGCCGGTCGGCCGGGTCGGGCGGCGCGGCGGTTCGGGCCAGTCGTCCATGCCGACGAGCCCGTCGACCGCGAGACGCAGTCCGCACAGCAGCAGGAATCCGCCCCACAGCGGCACCGGCAGCCAGTCGCGCCAGGCCGGTTGCCCGAACCCGAGCAGCGCGACGACCGCCGTGCTCACCGCGTAGGCGGGGAGAAGTCCGAGCAGCCGTACGGCGCGGGGCAGGCCCTCGTCGAGCCGCCACCAGGCGATGTCCTGCCGCTGCTCCGCCTTGCCCCGGGCGGCGAGGAAACCCGCCCAGGCACGGGCCCGTACGGGGTCCCAGCCGCCGTGCGCGGCCCGAATGTCGTGGGAGGTGCTGTAGACGACGTCCAAGTACGCGTCGTACAGGTGCCGTTCGAGGTCGGCGCGGCGGCGGAAGCGGCCTGGGGCGAGGAGTTCGGCGGGGTCGGTGGTGGGGTCCGCGTACGCGACGCGGGCCAGCGCGACCGTCAGCGGCACGCTCAACACCTGCCGCAGCCGCCGCACTTCGGGGGCGCGCTCCTCCTCGTCGGCCAGCCGGGCGAGCACCGGAGACCAGCGGGTCCGCGCGGTGCCGGGGCTGAGATACGCGCGGGTCGTCCCGGCGGTCAGCGGGCTGAGGGTGATCTCGGTCCGCTCGAAGACGGCCGCATCGGGCGCGTGTTCGCGGTACTCGGGCTCCCGGCTGGTCAGCACGAAGGGGACACCGCCGCGCAGGGTCCCGGTGATCTGCTCCAGCGCGAGTTTCCGGTTCTCCGGCGGGAGTTCGTCGAAGCCGTCGAGCACGAGCAGGACCCGGCGATCCAGGATCAGTTCGAGGGCGACGCCGGCCGGGGGCGCCCCCGGCACCGGCTCGCACGCCTCGGGGTACTCGTCCGCCAACTGCCGTGCCACCCACCCCATCAGCCCCTGCCGCCGGGGATCCCAGGAGGCGAGGGACACCACCGCGGGAACCGGCTCGGGCGACCCGTCCGTACGGCGCCGCAACAGGTCGTGCGCGAGCCGCAGGACGAGGACGGACTTGCCGGCGCCCGCGCCGCCGAGGACGACGAGACGGCGGGTCGGGAGCGCGGTGAAGTAGTCGGCGAGGGACACGGGCGGACCCACCCCGACGGACTCCCCGGCGGACTCCCCGACGCGCTCCCCAGCGGCCTCCCCGGCGGTCTCCCCGGCGGTCTCCCCGGCACGCTCCCCCATGGCATCCGCCGGTGTCGTCCACGTCACCTCGATGGGCCGGGGATCACTGATCTGCGCGAGGCGTTCGTCCCGGTCGTACCGGAGGAACAGGCCGTCGGCGAGCGCTTCGAGGGCCCGTGCGAGGTGCTTCGGGGACCGCCAGGCGCGCAGCCGCCGACGCTGCGCCGCGTCCCGTATCCGCACGGCCACGTCGACGGCCACGGCTCCGACCAGAAGCAGCCACCCTGCCTGTACCGGCCCCGGGTCCCAGCGGTCGGGCAGCGGCAGTTCGGGCCGGAGGAAGAGCAGGGCCAGGGCGCCGAGCACGGCGGCGGAACGCCACAGCAGGCCGCCCCGGCCGACGGAGTTCCCGCCGTGCTCATGGATCTCCAGATGCTGGATGTCCCGGGCGAACACGACGTTCTCCTGCGTGCCGCCCCAGATCCCCTGTATCTGCTGGGGCCGGGGCCCACGCCGATGGATCCAGCGGCGCCGTCCGCGCTTCACCCTGGCGTCCCTCAACCGATGTTGATGTTCCCGTTCACGTCACGCAGGAAGACCACGTGCGTCTGGGTGCCGCCGGAGATCTCCTGGTGCTGGTCGCCCGCCGACACATGCGCGTCGCGCACCGCCTCGGCCTCCTGCCGCCAGGTCGCGAGCGCCTGCGCGAAGGCGGGGTCCTGAGTGGCCCGCAGCGCCAGCGCGTCAGCGAGCCGCCGGGCCCGCTCCTCGTCACCGACAGCCCCGCCGAAAGCGGTCAACTCGCCTTCCCCGACAACCGGGTTCGCGCTGCCCGACCGCCCGTCCGGCCGCCGCACCACCAGCCCCCGCAGCCGCTCCCACGCACTCTGCCCCGCCGCTCCCAGCGCCCCGCTCGCCAGCGCCATCAGCAACTCGGCCGCCACAGGTTCCACGAGCACCCTCCGCCCCTCCGTCGGACTCCGGACCCCTCACACGGAACGTGCCCCCGGCCGGCCGGAGCCAACCAGGGGCAGGTACGTTCCCTCGCCCGAACGGACAGTACCGCTAGGGGACTTGGGAGGCGGGCCGGGTGCTAGACGAACGAATTGATCTCGATCGTCTCGTCGCGTCCCGGGCCGACCCCGATCGCCGAGATCGGGGCGCCCGACATCTCCTCCAGCGCCTTCACATACGCCTGTGCGTTGCGCGGGAGGTCGCCGAAGGTCTTCGCGGCGGTGATGTCCTCGGACCAGCCTGGCAGGTACTCGTACACCGGCTTCGCGTGGTGGAAGTCGCTCTGGGAGTACGGGAGTTCCTCGACGCGCTTGCCGTCGATCTCGTACGCCACGCAGACCGGGATCCGCTCCCAGCCGGTGAGGACGTCCAGCTTGGTGAGGAAGAAGTCCGTGAGACCGTTGACCCGGGTCGCGTAGCGGGCGATGACCGCGTCGAACCAGCCGCAGCGGCGGTCACGGCCGGTCGTGACACCCCGTTCACCGCCGATACGGCGCAGCGCCTCACCGTCCTTGTCGAACAGTTCCGTCGGGAAGGGGCCGGCGCCGACCCGGGTCGTGTATGCCTTGAGGATGCCGATCACGCGCGTGATCTTCGTGGGACCGACGCCCGAGCCCGTGCAGGCGCCGCCCGCGGTCGGGTTGGACGAGGTGACGAAGGGATACGTGCCGTGGTCGATGTCGAGGAGCGTGCCCTGACCGCCCTCGAACAGGACGACCTTGTCGGCGTCGAGCGCGTCGTTGAGGATCAGGGTGGTGTCGGCGACGTAACCCTCGATCTTCGCCGCGTAGCCGAGGAGTTCCTCGACGACCTGGCCGACCGCGATCGCGCGCCGGTTGTAGAGCTTGGCGAGCACCTGGTTCTTGAAGTCGAGAGCCGCCTCGACCTTCTGGGTGAGGATCGACTCGTCGTACAGGTCCTGGACCCGGATGCCCACACGGTTGATCTTGTCCGCGTAGGTGGGGCCGATACCGCGCCCGGTCGTGCCGATCTTCCGGGTGCCGAGGAAGCGTTCCGTCACCTTGTCGACGGTGACGTTGTACGGCGTGATGATGTGTGCGTTGCCGCTGATCAGCAGCTTCGACGTGTCGATGCCGCGCTCGTTCAGACCGCTCAGCTCGGAGAGCAGGACCGACGGGTCGACGACGACGCCGTTGCCGATGACCGGGACGCAGTCCGGGGAAAGGATTCCGGAAGGGAGCAGATGGAGCGCATACTTCTGGTCGCCGACGACCACCGTGTGGCCGGCGTTGTTGCCACCCTGGTAGCGCACCACATAGTCCACCGATCCACCGAGCAGGTCGGTGGCCTTTCCCTTGCCCTCGTCACCCCACTGAGCACCGAGCAGCACAAGTGCGGGCACAGGCGTACACCCCTTCCGGGCGGGGCATGTCCAGGGTCAGGGGCGTACGCCGCGCGTACACCCGCGACCCTTGTCGGTCGCGACCCGTCGGACCGGTGCCCCGGAATAGACGAAGCCCCTGGCGCAATAGCGCAAGGGGCTCTTGCACAAAGATGCTACCCGAGGAAGCGAGGCAGGACCGAAGTGTCGGCTTCCGACCAGCTGCTGGTGCTCATCGATCCGGTTGCCCGGCGTCACGACGGGGAGTCGGTCCGGATCGCGAAAGACGTGCTCAGCGCGGGTGCGGCCCTGAAGGTGTGCCTTCCGGACAGTCCCGAGGAATTCGCCCGTGCCCTGGTCCGCCGGGGCTCCCGGCGCCCCGTCGTGGTGGGCGACGACCGGGCCCTGCTGAGGACGGTGGGGCTGCTGCACCGTGAGCGGGAGCTGGCGGCGGGGGCGCTGTCGGTGGTGCCGATCGGGGGCGTGGTGACCCTGGCGCGCTCGCTCGGGGTGCCCACCGGGGCCGTCGCCGCCGCGCGGGCCGTCCTGGAGGGCGTGGACCGGCGCCTCGACCTGCTGGTGGACGACAGTGACGGGGTGGTCCTGGGCGATCTCCGTATCCCGTCCTTGTCGCATTCCGCGGCCTCGACCGGACCGGCGCCCGCCTGGCTGCGCACCTGCCAGTCGCTGGTACGGAGTCTGGGGCCACGGAACGGCCGGGTCGCGCAGGCCACGGCACCGGGGCCGGGGGCCGCACGACTGCGCGTGGAGGCGGACGGGGTGACACTCGTGGACCTCGACCAGCCCGTGGACGGCGTCTCGGTCGCTCCGGCGGCGGACGGGTACGCGGAGATCGAGATCCGCCCGTCGGACGCGGCCCCGGTGCACGCCCGAGCCCGCACCCTCACGGTGTCGGGCCCCGACTTCCGGTACCGGGCGGACGCGATGACCGGAGGGCCGGTGAGAACCAGGACGTGGACGGTACGGGAGGAAGCCTGGAGCCTGACGCTGCCGGGCTGAGACACTACCGGCCGCGTCGCACCAAGGGGGGACGGTCAGGGAGACGGCGTCCCGAAGCCCAAGGTCACCCGGTGCGCATGCCACCGCTCCATCATCCCGCCCAGCTCTGACTCGATGAAGTCGAAAAAGGCCAGCGTCTCGGCCAGCCGGGCACCGGCACTCGTATCGGCCCCCAGCATCCGCACCCCCTCCGCCAAGGCGTCCGACCACCGCTTCAACAGGGCATCCCGATTGGTCAACGCCTCGTACCACTGATTGCTGTGGACCCGGTACCGCTCCCGCCGCGAACCCGGCTCCCGCTCCCGCGACACCATGTGCTGCTGCGCCAGATACCGCACGGCGCCCGACACCCCGGCCGGACTCACCTGAAGCTGCTCCCCCAGCTCCGCCGATGTCAGGGTGCCCGTCTCCGACGCGAGGAGTGCGGCGAACACCCGTGACGGCATCCGTGGCATCCCCGCCTCGACAAGCTGCGCCGCGAAGTGCTCGACGAACCGCGACACCCTCGCCTCGCGCGGCACCTCCCCCTCGCCCGGACCGGAGCCCGAACCCGAACCCGCCGACTTGTCACCGTGCTGCTCGATCATGCCCCGATCATCTCCCCTGGTCGCACCACCCCGAACGGAGTTTATACGCTTCCTTAACTTCACAAATTTGTGAAAGTAGCGTACGTTCCGAATCATGACGAAGGCAATCACCGTCTCCGGACTGCACAAGTCCTTCGGACGGACGCACGCGCTGGACGGCCTCGATCTGGATGTCGAGACCGGCGAAGTGCACGGCTTCCTCGGCCCCAACGGCGCCGGGAAGTCGACCACCATCCGGGTCCTCCTCGGCCTGCTGCGCGCCGACTCCGGCGCCGCCCAACTCCTGGGCGGCGACCCGTGGCACGACGCCGTCGACCTGCACCGCCGTATCGCCTACGTACCCGGTGACGTCACCCTGTGGCGCAACCTCAGCGGTGGCGAGGTCATCGATCTGTTCGGGCGGCTGCGCGGCGGTCTGGACGAGGCCCGCCGGGCCGATCTCATCCAGCGGTTCGAGCTGGACCCCACCAAGAAGGGCCGCACGTACTCCAAGGGCAACCGGCAGAAGGTCGCCCTGGTCGCCGCCTTCGCGTCCGATGTCGACCTGCTGATCCTCGACGAGCCGACCTCAGGGCTCGACCCGCTGATGGAAGAGGTCTTCGAGAGCTGTGTCGAGGAGGAGCGCGACCGGGGCCGTACGGTCCTGCTGTCGTCGCACATCCTCAGCGAGGTGGAGAACCTCTGCGACCGCGTGAGCATCATCCGCAAGGGCCGGACCGTGGAGAGCGGTTCGCTGGCCGAGCTGCGGCATCTGACCCGTACCAGTGTGAGCGCCGAACTCTCCGGCGCGCCGAACGGTCTCGCGGGCCTCCCCGGCGTACACGACCTGGATGTGCAGGGCCACCGGGTCAGGCTCCAGGTCGACACGGACAAGCTCGACGCGGTGCTGCGGTCCCTGACGGCGTCGGGCGTACGGTCGCTGACCTCGACCCCGCCGACCCTGGAGGAGCTGTTCCTGCGGCACTACCAGGACGACGGCGCGGACGCGGCGGACGGAGAGGGTGGCGCGGGCGGTTCGGGCGGTTCGGGCGGTTCGGGTACCGAGGAGGCGATGGCGCGATGACCGCCGTCACCGATCCCACCTCGGGCACCGATCCCACCCACGGCACAGGCACCGGCACCCCGTCCCAGCGTCAAGAAACCCCCCGTAACGGAAACCCCCGTACCGGAGGCTCCCGCCCCCTCGCCGGCACCGGCACCCTGCTCCGGCTCGCGCTGCGCCGGGACCGCGTGATGATCCCCGTCTGGGTCCTGGTCATCAGCGTGATGGTGCTGTCGATGCCGGGCACCCTCAAGGGCCTCTACACCACCGCCGCCGAACGCGCCGACTTCGCGCAGTCCATGGTCGGCAACAGCTCCCTGCGCGCCATGTACGGGCCGGTGTTCGGCGACAGCATCGGCGCCCTCACGGTCTGGCGCGTGGGCACCTTCGCCGGCGTTTTCGCGGCGATCATGAGCCTGCTCGTCGTCATCCGGCACACCCGGGACGAGGAGGAGAGCGGGCGCCAGGAGATGGTCTCGGCGGCGATGGTCGGCCGCCGGGCCCCGCTCACCGCCGCGCTGCTCGCCGCCGCCCTCGCCAACACCCTGCTCGCCCTGCTGATCACCGCCGGTCTGGCGGGCCAGGGCTCGGCGGGCGCGCTCGCGCTGGGGCTCGGCATCGGCGGCGTCGGCATGGTCTTCGCCACCATGGCGGCGATCGTCGCGCAGCTCACCGAGAGCGCGCGGCTCGCCAAGGGGCTGACGTCCGGGCTGCTCGGCGCCGCCTTCGTGCTGCGCGCGGCCGGTGACTCGGCGACCGGCGACGGCTCGTCCCCGCTGACCTGGCTCTCACCGGTCGGCTGGCTGGAGAACCAGCGGGCGTTCGCCACCGAACGCTGGTGGGTCCTGCTCCTGTTCGTCGCCGCCGTCGCCGCGCAGGCGGTCGTGGCGTACGGGCTGGCCGGGCGCCGCGATGTCGGGATGAGCTTCCTGCCGACGCGTCCCGGCCCCGCGCGCGGGCGGCTCTCCACGGCCGGTGCGCTGGCCTGGCGGCTGCAACGCGGCACCGTACTCGGCTGGAGCCTCGGCTTCCTCGCCTCCGGCGCGGTGTTCGGTTCGATGACGAACGGCGCGGCCGACCTCGTCGGCGACAACCAGCAGACCCGGGACATCATCGAACGGATGGGTGGCCAGAGCGGCGTCACGCAGGCGTTCCTGGCCACCATGGTGGGGATGCTCGGCCTGGTCGCCGCCCTCTACATCGTCTCGTCGGTACTGCGCCTGCACGGCGAGGAGACCTCGCAGCGCGCCGAACCCGTCCTCGCGAACGCCGTCGGACGGCTCCGCTGGGCGAGCGGCCATCTGCTCATCGCCTTCGGCGGCTCGGCCCTGATCATGCTCGTCGGCGGCCTCGGCCTCGCCCTCGGCTACGGGCACGAGTTCGGCGCGATCGTCGGCGCCTGCCTGGTCCAACTCCCCGCGATCTGGGTGATCGGCGCGCTGGCCGTCCTGCTCCACGGGATCTCGCCGCAGGTCGCGATCGGGGCGTGGGGTGTGGCGGGGGCCGCGCTGCTCATCGGCTGGATCGGCCCCGCGCTGAAGCTGCCGCAGTCGGTGATGAACCTGTCGCCGTTCGGGCATCTCCCCAAACTGCCCGGCTCGGACATGCAGTGGGCACCGGTCCTGACACTGACGGTCATCGCGCTGGCCCTGCTGACGGCGGGACTCACCGCCCTCCGCCGCCGCGACCTGTCGACAGCCTGACTTCCGGCTGAGCCGCTCAGACCTCCACCAACAGTTCCCCCAACCCCCTGATCACGAAGTTCGGCCTGCGTCCGGGCTCCGCCGCCAACCGGAGTCCGGGCGCCCGCGTGAGCAACGACCGCATGGAAGCGGCCAGTTCGATACGGGCCAGGGGCGCGCCGATGCAGTAGTGGATGCCGGCGCTGAACGAGATGTGCGGATTCTCCGTACGCCCCAGATCCAGCGCGTCGGGGTCGGCGAACACCGCCGGGTCCCGGTTGGCGGAGCCGAACAGCAGCGCCACCTCCGAGCCGCGCGGAATCGTCGTCCCGTCGATCTCGATGTCGTCCAGGACCCACCGCTCGAAGAGCTGGAGCGGGGTGTCGTAGCGCATGAGTTCTTCCACAGCTGTGGATACGAGACCGTGGTCGGCGCGGAGCGCGGCGAGCTGGTCGGGATGGCGGAACAGGGCCCACCAGCCGTTGACCGTGGCGTTGACGGTGGCCTCGTGGCCCGCGTTCAGGAGCAGCACACAGGTGGAGATCATCTCCTGCTCGGTGAGCCGCTCGCCCTCGTCGTGGGCCGCGATGAGCCCGGAGATCAGGTCGTCGCCGGGTTCCTTGCGGCGCTCGGCGATGAGGTCGCGCAGGTAGGCGGAGAACTCAAGGGACGCCCGTACCGCCCGCCCGGCGACCTCGTCGGACGGGTTGAGTTCGTACATCCCGCAGATGTCGGCCGACCAGGGCCGCAGCGGTTCCCGGTCGCCCTCCGGGATGCCCAGCATCTCGGCGATCACCGCGACGGGCAGCGGCTCGGCGACCCGGGTGAGCAGATCGCCCCCGCCGTCGGCCACCAGGTCCCGCACCAACCGGTCCGCCAGCCGCTCCACGTACGGCGCGAGCCGCTCGACCGTCCTGGGCGTGAACGCCTTCGACACCAGCCGCCGGATCCGGGTGTGGTCCGGCGGCTCCAGGTCGAGCATCCCGTGGTCGTTGAGCACATGGAACGGTTCGTGCGCCGCCGGGGGCGCCTGCCGCCCGAACTCCTCGTAGGAGAAGCGGTGCAGATGGGTCCGCCCCAGCCTGCGGTCCCGCAGCAGCGCCGACACATCTGCGTGCCGGGGCACCAGCCACTGATCGGTCGGTGCGAAGTGGTGCACCCGCCCGCGCTCCCGCAGCTCGGCGTAGGCGGGGTACGGGTCGGCGACGAACCCGGGCGACCAGGGATCGAAAAGGGCGGGTTCGAGGGGTGCGTCCATGGGCCGACGCTAACCGCTGCGCCCGCCACGGGGGAAGGCCGGGCAGGACGGGAGCCCGGAGAGGACAGGGGCGGGGTCAGGACGGAGTCACCAGGCGGGCCTCGTACGCGAAGACCGCCGCCTGCGTACGGTCCCGCAGGCCCAGCTTCACCAGGACGCGGCTCACATGTGTCTTGATGGTCGACTCGGCCACCACCAGACGCGAGGCGATCTCCGCGTTCGACAGACCCTGGGCGATGAGTACCAGGACCTCCGTCTCGCGCTCGGTGAGTTCCCCGTACGCCGCCTGTGCCCCGGGCGCGAGGCGGGGGGTGTCCGCGAGTTTCGAGAACTCGGTGATCAGCCGCCGGGTCACGCTCGGCGCGAGCAGGGCGTCGCCGTTCGCGACCACCCGGACCCCGTCGGCGAGCTGCCGTGCCGACGCGTCCTTGAGCAGGAAGCCGGAAGCCCCGGCCCGCAGCGCCTGGTAGACGTACTCGTCCAGGTCGAAGGTGGTGAGCACCAGCACCTTCGAGCCGCCGTCCGCCGCGACGATCTCGCGGGTGGCCTCGATGCCGTTCAGCTCCGGCATCCGGATGTCCATCAGGACGACGTCCGGCGCCAGTTCACGTACCCGGTCGACGGCCTCCCTGCCGTTGACCGCCTCGCCGACGACCTCGATGTCCGGCATCGCGTTGAGCAGGACCGAGAAGCCCTCGCGGACCATCATCTGGTCGTCGGCGATCAGAACCTTGATCGTCCCGCCGGTCATGAGGGCTCCTCGGTCAGCGGTACGGGCAGGAACACCGCCACCTCGTAGCCGCCGTCGTCCTGGACGCCGGCCGTCATCTCGCCGTTCAGCATCGCCACCCGCTCCCGCATCCCCGCGATGCCGTGTCCGGCGCCCTGGGACGGCTTGACCAGACCGGTCGGCGGGCCGTTGACGATCCGCAGGCCGAGGCCCCCGAGTACATGGCCGACCTCGACCCGGGCCTCGGCGCCCGGCGCGTGCCGCAGGCTGTTGCTGAGGGCCTCCTGCACGATGCGGTACGCGGACAGCTCCACGCCCGGCGGCAGCGTCCGTACCGCTCCGGTGATCACTTTCTCCACGTTCAGCCCGGCGTCCCGCACATTGGCGAGCAGCCTGTCCAGGTCGGCGAGGGTGGGCTGCGGGGCGTCCGGGGCCTCGTAGTCCTCGGCGCGGACCACTCCGAGGACCCGGCGCAGCTCGGTGAGGGCGGCCACCGCGTTCTCCCGGATCGTCACGAATGCCTGCTCAAGCTCCGGCGGCGGGTTCTCCACCCGGTACGGGGCGGCCTCCGCCTGGATCGCGACCACCGACATGTGGTGGGCCACCACATCGTGCAGCTCACGGGCGATGGTGGTGCGCTCTTCGAGGAGCGTCCGCTTGTCCCGCTCGACCGCCGACACCGTGCGCTCGGCGGCGACCTCCTGCCGCGCCTCGCGGCGGATGTGCAGTACGGAGACGCAGAGCAGGGCGACCGCCGAGACGAACGCCATCGTCGCGGTGGTGGAGTCGTCCCGGCCGAAAAGGACGGCCCCGAAGAAGCCGTACGCCGACGTCAGCAGCCACATCCACAGGGCGGTACGCGGGGTGGTACGGGCCGCCACGACCACCAGCACCACGAGGTGACCGATGAGTGAGCTGTCCGACCAGGGCCAGCCGCCGTCCGACGCCCCCCACACCCCGACGAACGGCGCCGCCCCCAGCGACACCCAGAACGCGCCCACCGGCCGCAGCAGGGTCAGCAGCACACCGGCCACCGGCACCATGGCGATCAGGACCCCGAGCGAGAAACCGCCGTAGGGGTTCGTCGTGGTGTAGGCGAACATCAGCAGCCAGAAAGCGAACAGGCAGACCATCGCGTGCGGGGTCCACACGGCGTAGCGCCTCAGCCGCTCCGGCACGCGGCGTATCAGCCGCCCGTCCGGGCTCCGTGGGGGGAGCGGACGGTACGCGAAGGCGTCATGGAACAGATCCTGGCGAAGCCCCGCGAGCACCTTCGCGGCATGGTCGTACTCGGGACTACGGGACTTGGATGGCTGCGGGCCCGGCAGGGGCTGGGTCTCGGTCACGCTATGAACGGTAGGCGCACCGCCGGTACCCGGTCGTCCCCAGTCAGACGGGTTCTGCGGTATCCGTCGCAAGTACTACGGCACGTATCTACGGGTACCGGGGAAGATACCGAGCTGGTTCAGGTCGGTATACGAGGTGCGTCAGTGGCAGTCGCCCTTCCGGCCAAGGGTCGTCACCGGGGTCGCGCCGGGGCGGGTCCACTGCGGTACGGGACGCCCGGTCGGGCCCCAGGTGGCGTTCCCGTCCGCGTCCGAGCGCCAGTACCAGCACGGGCCTTGCCCCTCGGGCCATCCCTCGGGCTTGTCCTCCCATGCCTCGCCGCGGCCGTAGGGCGTCATGTCGAGCAGGGCGAAGGCCCCCATCACCGGCTCGTTGCCGCGGCCGGTCGTGGAGTAGGTGAGGAACACGCGGTCGCCGTCGCGCAGGAAGCAGGTGACGTACCCCATGTCGCCGCCGACCGGCTCGTCCACGCCGCGCACCGAGTACCAGGGCTGGGTGTAGCCCATGAACTCGATGAAGGGGGCCACCTCGTCCCAGGGGCCCGTGGTCAGGATGGCGAACGAGACACCGCGGGCGTTGAGGTAGACGGCGTCCTTCAGGAGCCAGGCCGTGGTGGTGCAGCCCTCGCACTGCCCCTGGTGCGGCGCGCCGTCGTGCCACATGTGCTTGTAGACCACGAGTTCGTCGCGGCCCTGGAACAGGTCCAGGAACGGGACCGGGCCGTCGGGTCCGACGACCTCGACCGTGCCGTCGAACTCCACCATCGGGAGCCGGCGGCGGGCGGCGGCGATGGCGTCGCCCTCGTGGGTGTGGGCCTTCTCGCGGACCAGCAGCTCGTCACGCTCGGCCTGCCAGGTGGCCAGGTCGACGACGGGCGGGCGGCCCGGCAGCGCGGTGGTCGGTTCGTCGGGCGTGTTCGTCATGGTGTCCTCCGTGGTGTCCATTGCGGTGTCCAGTACTGGGGTCCGGTGCGGGGTCCGGTGCGGGGTCCGGTGCGGGTGGGCGTCGCGCGACGTGCCACGGCGCTCACGGGAACAGACTCGCGAGCGGGCCGGAACTCATCGCACCCCTCAGCCACCGCCATCACACCCCCGGCAGCCGATCGCGGCGCCCTTAAGCTGGCCGTATGAGTGATGACGTACGTGGTGAGCTGCTGCGGCAGATCAAGGACAAGGCCGTGGTACGCGGCGCGGTGACCCTTTCCTCCGGGCTTCAGGCCGACTACTACATCGACCTGCGCCGGGTCACCCTCGACGGGGTCGCCGCGCCGCTCGTCGGGCAGGTCATGCTCGATCTGACCGCGGACCTGGAGTTCGACGCCGTCGGCGGGCTGACCATGGGCGCCGACCCGGTGGCCGGGGCGATGCTGCACGCCGCCGCCGCGCGCGGGCGGCGCCTCGACGCCTTCGTGGTCCGCAAGGCGGCCAAGGCGCACGGGATGCAGCGCCAGGTCGAGGGCCCGGAGATCAAGAAACGGCGTGTCGTCGTCGTGGAGGACACCTCCACCACCGGGGGCTCACCGCTCGCCGCCGTCGAGGCCGTCCGCGCGGCTGGTGCCGAGGTCGTCGCCGTCGCCACGATCGCCGACCGCGCTACCGGCGCCGGCGAGAAGATCACCGAGGGCGCCGGGGTCCCGTACCTCTTCGCCTTCTCCAAGGACGAACTGGGCCTGGACTGACCCGGTAAGGGACCGGTAGGGGGCCGGGAGGGTGCAGGGAGGGGAAACGTCCGGAAAAGTCCCCCGCTTCCGGTCTGGAGCAATCCGCCACGTCTGGAAAGATGGGGCCGACGACGACGTCGCTTCCCCCCGGCGCGGCAAGGGTCAGGGCCGGTCAGAAAACACCCGCACATCACGAGGAGCGGACAGATGCCCATCGCAACCCCCGAGGTCTACAACGAGATGCTCGACCGGGCGAAGGCAGGCAAGTTCGCCTACCCGGCCATCAACGTGACCTCGTCGCAGACCCTGCACGCCGCACTGCGCGGCTTCGCCGAGGCGGAGAGCGACGGCATCATCCAGATCTCCACCGGTGGTGCGGAGTTCCTGGGCGGCCAGCACAACAAGGACATGGTGACCGGCGCCGTCGCGCTCGCCGAGTTCGCGCACATCGTCGCCGCCAAGTACGACATCACCGTCGCGCTGCACACCGACCACTGCCCGAAGGACAAGCTCGACGGGTACGTACGCCCGCTGCTCGCCGTGTCGGCCGAGCGGGTCGCGCAGGGCCGGGACCCGCTGTTCCAGTCGCACATGTGGGACGGCTCCGCCGAGACCCTCGCCGACAACCTGGCCATCGGACAGGAGCTGCTCGCGCAGGCCGCCGCCGCCAAGATCATCCTTGAGGTGGAGATCACCCCCACCGGCGGTGAGGAGGACGGCGTCAGCCACGAGATCAACGACGAGCTGTACACCACCGTCGACGACGCCGTCCGCACCGCCGAGGCCCTCGGGCTCGGCGAGAAGGGCCGCTATCTGCTCGCCGCGTCCTTCGGCAACGTCCACGGCGTCTACAAGCCGGGCAATGTCGTCCTGCGCCCCGAACTCCTCAAGGACCTCCAGGAGGGCGTAGGCGCCAAGTACGGCAAGGCGTCCCCGTTCGACTTCGTCTTCCACGGCGGCTCCGGCTCCACGGCCGAGGAGATCGCCACGGCCCTGGAGAACGGCGTCGTCAAGATGAACCTCGACACCGACACCCAGTACGCCTTCACGCGCCCCGTCGCCGCACACATGTTCCAGAACTACGACGGCGTCCTGAAGGTCGACGGCGAGGTCGGCTCCAAGAAGACCTACGACCCCCGCACCTGGGGCAAGCTCGCCGAGGCCGGCATGGCAGCCCGCGTCACAGAGGCATGCGCCAACCTCCGGTCGACAGGCACGAAGCTCAAGTAGCAGCTTTCCTGTACGCCGCCGGGGCCCGGCACTCCTTTGGGGGTGCCGGGTTTTGGCTTGTTCCGGGGCGAAGGTGCTGTGGCGGGGGGCAGCACCATGACTTCATGACTCTGAAGAACCTCGTCACACTGCGCTCCCGCCGCTGGGACGGGGACTGGGACATTCCAGTGGTCGATTTCGGCGGACCGGTCTCGGCCGAGGACATCGACGCCGCTGTCCTTGAAAGGGTGGTACGACCCTGGACCGGGCACACGGCGTTCTGTTTTCTGCCCGACGACCTCTGACGTCACCGCCACGACAGCCGTGCCCGGCGGCCCGTGCCGGATGTCCCGTCGGTACCGGGTGTCCCGCCGGTACCGGATGTTCCGGTCGTACTGGGTGGCGGCACCCATAGCGGTTGGTGGGGCTCTGCGTATGGCGTTGTACCTGGGAGACTGGAACCCATGGCCATTCACGAGAATCTGCTCGGGGGACCGCCCCCGACCCATCTGCCCGACGACCCGGAGCCGCGCGAGCTGCTCGCCGGCGGCACCGCGCCCGCCGAGGTCGCGGGCAAGTACCCGACCTCCTCCCTCGCCTGGGCCCAGCTCGCCGACGAGGCGTTCGAGCGGGGCAGCGTCGTCGAGTCGTACGCCTACGCCCGTACCGGCTACCACCGCGGCCTCGACGCGCTGCGCCGCAGCGGCTGGAAGGGGCACGGTCCGGTGCCCTGGGACCACGAGCCGAACCGTGGCTTCCTGCGCGCTCTGCACGCCCTCGCCCGCGCCGCCCAGGCGATCGGCGAGCAGGAGGAGTACGAGCGGTGCAGCCAGTTCCTGAAGGACTCCTCGCCGACGGCCGCCCAGACCCTGGGCTGACATACGGCTGACATACGGGTACGGAAATGGCTCGCCTGGACCTCTGGCCAGGCGGGCCTTGCCGTTTCCGGGGACGATTGCGGAAGATGCCCGGTGGGGACCGGGGCCCCCGTGCCGACATGGCAGGGGCGGACCGCTACCCGGAGTACGTATCGAGGAGACAGCGATGTCCCACGAGGTAAGCAGCGGGGCCCACGAGCCGCACACGACGGCGCCGGAGACAACAGAGGCCCCCAACCTCGACTTCGCCGGCACCACTCCGTACGAGGACTACGTCCAGGCGGATGTGCTCACGCACCTTCAGCACCCGCTCTCGGACGACCCCGGGGAAATGGTCTTCCTGGTGACGACCCAGGTCATGGAGCTGTGGTTCACGGTGATCGTCCACGAGTGGGAGACCGCGTCGCGGGCCCTGCGCCAGGACGACATCCCGGTCGCGATCGACGCGCTCAAGAGGTCGGTCCGGGAACTGGACGCCCTCAACGCCTCCTGGCGCCCGCTCGCCCAGCTCACCCCCGCGCAGTTCAACTCCTACCGCGGCGCCCTCGGCGAGGGCTCCGGATTCCAGTCGGCGATGTACCGGCGCATGGAGTTCCTGCTCGGCGAGAAGTCCGCGTCCATGCTCGTCCCGCACCGGGGCGCGCCGCGCGTCCACGCCGAGCTGGAGAAGGCCCTGCACGCACCGAGCCTGTACGACGAGGTGCTACGGCTGCTCGCCCGCCGCGGCCTCCCCGTACCGACCGCCGTCCTGGACCGCGACCTGTCCCTGCGGTACGAGCCGTCGGCCGGGGTCGAAGCGGTGTGGGCGACCGTGTACGGAGGCGAATCACTGGGTGCATCGGGGGACGAGCCCGACAACCTGGTCCGGCTCGGCGAGGCCCTCACCGATGTCGCCGAACTGGTGTGGCGCTGGCGCAACGACCACCTGGTGGCGACCCGGCGCGCGATGGGCTCCAAGACCGGCACCGGCGGCTCCGCGGGCGTGGCATGGCTGGAGAAACGCGCCGTGAAGAACGTGTTCCCCGAGCTGTGGACGGCGCGCAGCCATGTCTGAGCCGCTCGCACTTTCCCTGGCCGCGAAGGCCGCCGCCCTGGACACCGCCGACGAACTCGCCCCCCTGCGCGACCGGTTCACCCTGGACGACACCGTCTATCTCGACGGCAACTCACTGGGCGCCCTCCCGCGCGGGGTCCCCGCGCGCGTGGCCGACGTCGTACAACGCGAGTGGGGCGAACTGCGTATCCGCTCCTGGCAGGAGAGCGGCTGGTGGACCGCGCCGGAACGCATCGGCGACCGGATCGCGCCCCTGGTCGGCGCGGCGCCCGGCCAGATCGTCGTGGGGGACTCGACCAGCGTCAACGTGTTCAAGGCGCTGGTGGGTGCCGTACGGATGGCGCGCGCATCCGCCCCGGACGGCGGACGCGACGAGATCGTGGTGGACGCCACGACCTTTCCCACGGACGGGTACATCGCGGAATCCGCCGCACGGATGACGGGGTGCGCGCTGCGTCCGGTCGCACCGGCGGATGTCCCGCGCGCGGTGGGCCCGCGCACGGCGGCGGTCCTGCTCAACCACGTCGACTACCGCACCGGACGCCTGCACGACCTGCCCGGTCTGACGGCGGCCGTGCACGCGGCGGGCGCGTACGCCGTCTGGGACCTGTGCCACAGCGCGGGCGCCCTGCCGGTCGGCCTGGACGCGCACGGGGTCGACCTCGCGGTGGGCTGCACGTACAAGTTCCTGAACGGGGGCCCGGGTTCGCCCGCGTACCTGTATGTCCGGCGGGACCTCCAGCCCCGTTTCGACTCGCCGCTGCCGGGCTGGAACTCGCACATGGACCCGTTCGGGATGCGCTCCGACTACGAGGCGGCGCCCGGCGCGGTGCGGGGCCGGGTCGGTACGCCGGACATCCTGTCGACGCTGGCCCTGGAGGCGGCGCTCGACGTGTGGGAGGGCGTCACGATCGAAGCCGTACGGGCGAAGTCCCTCGCGCTGACGGACTTCTTCCTGGAGTGCGTGGCCGCGTATGTGCCCGAGGGCAGGGTCGAGGTGCTCACCCCGGCCACCCACGCGGAACGCGGCAGCCAGGTTGCCCTACGCTGCTCCGACGCGGGCAAGATCATGGCCCGGCTGATCGACAAGGGCGTGGTCGGCGACTACCGGGCCCCGGACACCCTCCGCTTCGGCTTCACACCGCTGTACGTGGGCTACGCGGACACGGAAAGGGCGGCACGGGCACTGGCCGACGAGCTGTGACGGGCGGGGACGAGCTGTCACGGCTGGTGAGCAGTACGGCATACACACCGTCGGCTGATACCGTCCCCTGCCATCGGTCGAAAAGATCAATTCCGTTTTGCCGCTGAGAGGTTGGAGCATGCCGGACGACGCCGCTGCCCGCGCCGCCGCAGAAGAGGAGTCGGCGTTCGCGCACCCCGCCGTGGACCCCGACGCGACCGCCGCGTACGGGAGCCACCCGGACCAGGTGATCGACTTCTACGCCCCGCGCGCGGGTGACGGCGTCGTCCCGGACCGTTCGGTGCCGCTCGTCGTCGTGGTGCACGGCGGCGCGTGGCGGGCCCCGTACGACCGGCGGCACATCACGCCGTTCGCGGACTTCCTGGCCCGCAGGGGGTTCGCCGTCGCGGTGGTCGAGTACCGCAGGGGCACCGCCGTACCGGTACAGGGCGAGAGTCCGGTCGCGGGGCGCTGGCCGGAAACCTTCGACGACCTGGCCGCGGCATGGGACGCGCTGCCGACTCTCGTACGGGACGCCCTGCCGCAGGCCGATTCCCGGCGGACGGTACTGACCGGGCACTCGGCGGGCGGGCACCTCGCGCTCTGGGCCGCGGCCCGGCATGTCCTGCCCGCCGACTCGCCTTGGCGCACCGCGCGCCCCGCCCAACTGCGCGGTGTCGTCGCCCTGGCCCCGATCGCCGACTTCCGGGTCGCCGAACAGCTCGACGTGTGTTCCGGCGCGGTGCTCCAACTCCTCGGCGGCAAGGACCACTTCGAGGACCGGCTCCCGTACGCGGATCCGGTCACCCTGCTCCCCACCGGCATCGCGACGGCCCTGGTCCAGGGCCGCACCGACACGGAGGTGCCGCACGCCGTCGCCGAGTCCTACGCGGAGGCGGCGGCCAGAGCGGGCGAGGTGGTGGGCCTGACACTCCTGGAGGACGTCGGCCACTATGCCCTGATCGACCCGACGGCGGACGCCTGCGCGGTGGTAGCGGAGGAAATCGCCCAACTGGCCTGGTAGGCCCGCGTCCTGACTACAGCAGCCAGCAGTGGACCTCGCCGTCCGGGGCGGTGTACCTCACGGACTGCTCCACCGGCGTGACTTCGACGGTGAACCATTCGCGGCGGGGCCGGTTGAGGCGCTGCCACAGGCGGTGGGCGGCTTCGATCGGCCGCCACAGGTCGCTCGGCCCGGTGGAGGTGACGAAGGGCGGCCCCTCGTGCATGTCGGCGACGCGGGTCACCGAGCCGTCGGCGGGGTCGTACAGGATCGTTCCCTGCCGTCCGTACGTGCGGACGAGGCCGGCGGGCATGTGGAGTTGGGCGAAGAACGAGAACGTCCAGTCGTCCAGTACGCGCGCTGAGAGTGCGGTCTTCCGCCCCGGGCGGTCCGGGACGTCGGGCATCTGCGGGGGCACCTGCGGGCCGGTCTTCAGCGGCATGAACGCGGCGGGTGTGTGCAGGATGTGGCCGACCGCCGCGCCGTCACGAAGCTTGGTGAGCCGGGCGACCGTCCCACCGGCGAGTGTGCCCTTCACGGGGACGACCATGATGCCGCCGGGGCGCAGCCGCTTCAGCCACTCGCGCGGGACGCGGGGCACGGAGGCCGTGGCGATGAGGCGGTCGTACGTGGCGTCTTCGGGAAAGTCCCGCGCTCCGTCGCCATGAAGCACGAGCGGGTCGAATCCCATGGCATTCAGCCGCCGGCGGGCTCTGTCCGTGAGCGCTTCGGTGCGGTCCACGGTGGTGACGTGCCGGTCCCCGGCGAGGAAGGAGAGCGCGCCCGCGTTGTAGCCCGTGCCGGTGCCGACTTCGTAGACCTCGTTCCCCTCGCTCACGTCAAGGGCGTCGAGCATGTCCGCCATGAGGCTCGGTGCGGTGGAGGACGACGTGGGAACACCGATCAACCCCTCGGGGGCGGCGACCTCGGCATGGATGCCGTCCACTTCGGTGACAAGGGAGTCGTCCGCGTACACGGCATCGAGCCACGCCTCCGGATCCCCGTCCTTCACACGCCACGGGACGAACCGTTCACCGTCACGCCGATAGAAGACGGGCACGAAGGGGTGCCGGGGCACATTGAGAAAGGCCCCAGCCAGCCGGGACGACAGCACCACGCTTCCCCTGTCGATCTGCCGCGCAAGGCCAACACGAGAGGCAAGGAGCCGCTGCTCATCACCGAGGATGCCCGTCACTGGCTGTTTCCTTCCAGGTAGTCACAGATCGCGGCCGTGATCGCCAGTCCCGTCGCCTGCTCGATGAACCCGTACTGTCCACTCGGGTTCACCTCAACGAATCGCCAGTTCCCCTCCGGGGTGACCACGAAGTCGAAGGCACCGTACGGCAGCCCGAGCCGGCCGAGCATCCGCAGAACTCCGGTGGCCACTTCGGGCGGCGGCTCGCAGATCTCGTACGTGTGGCTGTCGTAGTCGCTGCGCCAGTCGACGTGACCGGCGTCGGAGTCGGCGTGGATCTCGGCAGCGAATATCCGGCCGTCAATCGCAGTCAGCCGCACTTCGTGCGCCTTGGGCACCCACTCCTGGAACAGGTGGGCGGTCGTCCCGATGTCCGGGTGCGGGAGGTCGTCAGCGGTGATGATGCTCGCGTACACGGCTGCGGTCTCGCCATGCACGGTGCCGCGTACGGGAGAGAACGGCTTGTACACGAGAGGTCCACCGATCGAATCGGCGAAGTGCCTTGCCGCATCAGGGTCGTTGGTGATCAGAGTCCGGGGAACACTCAGCCCCACCTCGGCGGCGACACGCAGTTGCAGCGGCTTGTACTCGGCATCGGCCGCCTTCCCCGGGGGAGGAAGCCACCTGCACGGCAGAGCTGACAACAGTCCCCCGAAGCCCGACCGCGCTTCGGTCTCGGCGACCTTGCGGGCTTGGGGGCTCATCCGCTGGGGAAACTTCGGGCGAGTGGGACGTCGGTAGTAGACGGAACGCACTGACGCCAGGTCGAGCGTGCGACGGTCGTTGCTCAGTGTGCCGTGCCACCGACTCCCGCTGAGGCTCGCGGCGAGCGTCAGTCTCAGCGGGAACTCGGACATGTCTGCCCGGAAGACGGGCAGGGCACGCCGGTTCAGTTCCTCAACCACCAGATCACAGGTCGGGTCGAAGCGACCCGCCAGGATGAGAATCTGACCGGCGTCGGTCATCAGTCGTCACTCGGTCCCGGGTCGTCCGGCGCGTCCATCTGGCCCGACGGCGCCGTCGGCCCGTAGGTCTTCGGGGGGTTCTTGGTCATGTAGACACCGGGTGGCATGTCCTCGTAGGTGCATGTCTGCGAGTCCTCGTCGTACTCGATGTCGCTCGGCAGGATGCCGCCCGTACCAGACACCGGTACCAAAAAGCGGAAGGCGAACGGTAACGGTCCCTCTCCGTCGGACAGATCCGGCATGGCTGCGGCACCATCGGTACTCAGTGGCAACCGCAGTTCTGGTACGTCGAGCGCCAGGCCGACGGCGCGGCGGTCTCGAACCCGTGCAATGGACATGACTTCCCCTTTCTCGCAGGAAGGCTGGGAAGTAGCCGACAGTGCATCAAGTGTGTCCGGTCGCTCACGCATAGTGAAGGGGCTGGACGTAGCGCCGGCCGGGTTCCAGCTCGCATCACGACAAATCGGCGCCCAGGAGGCGTGTTCGTCTCCTCGCAGCCACCCGAGATCCCGGGGGAATGCCTCGTGCGGGCCGTCATGGCCGCAACCCCGCCGTGCCTCCCGACTCGGGGGCATGACAGGGCGTTGGCGAAAGTTCAGAGGGCGCCGAACCGCCCGGCCTTGATGCCCGTCACGAAGGACGTGAACGCATCGGCGGGGAAGTCCAGCACCGGACCGGTCGGATTCTTGAAGTCACGGACCGGGACCACGCCACACGAAGCGACGAGGTTGGCGGCGACCTCAACGCAGGCGCCACCGTTCTCGCTGTACGAAGACTTGAACCAACGCGGAGACTCGGTCGTCACGGGGTGCCCCTTCGGTCAGACGGTGTCGAAGTCTCCCGTCTTGATGCCCGAAACGAAGGACGTGAACGCATCGGCGGGGAGGTTCAGCACCGGGCCGCGCGGGTCCTTCGAGTCACGGACGGGGACTATGCCGGTCGCGGACGCATGCGCCGGGGCCCACTCGACGCAGGACCCGCCATTCTCAACGCTGTACGAGGACTTCACCCACCGCAAGGGGGGAGAGTTGGTCGTGGTCATCACATCGTTGCCCTTCGTAGCTCTTCGATCATGGCGACAGATTCCGCCTGAGAAGCTGCCTCGATCTGTAGTTGATGGTAGTTCCTCATCAACGGCACTACGGAGGGCAGCTCACGGTCCAGGTGCCCTTGCGTCTGCGACTCGACGTAGGACATCACAGACCGGTCCGACAGCGTCAGAAGGTGGACCAACCGAATGAACGGCTTCCGTCCCCCCATGGCGAACGGAGCGATCTGGAATGCCGTGTTCGGCTCCTTGGCGAACTCGATCAGTCGCGCGAACTGGCCTGCCATGATGGCGGGGCCCCCGATGGGTCGACGGATGCAGCTCTCGTCCAGTACCGCGAAGATGACCGGCGGCGGCGTCCGAACAAGCGCGGCTTGCCGTTCTATCAGGAAGTCAATTCGTTCAGCGGCTTGTTCGGGCGTGATGTCACCTCGCTGCACCGCGTAGTCCGCCAACGCCCGTGCGTACTCCAGCGTCTGGAGCGGCCCGGGGATCACTCCTGACTCGAACAGCCGGATCTCCGCCGCACGCCCCTCGTAGCCGACGTACTCGGGGAAGCCCTCCAGCAAGCTGCCGTGCTGAATCTCCCGCCACTGGCGTTCGAACGTATCCACCAGGCCGGTCAAGCCAAAGGCCACATCAGCAGCTTTCGCGAAGCGTAAAGATGGCATCTTGCGAGCAGTTTCAACGCCCGAAATATGCCCGCTGGAAATGCCCATCTGAGTGGAGAGTTCGTCTTGTTTCCAGCCGCGTGCCTCGCGTGAGCTGCGTAGACGTGCGCCGAACGCTGCCTGCGGGCTGCTCTCCGGGTCCAGCTCTTTCCGGTTCACCCATCACCCCCAACTTATCTTGCTGCCAGGCCACGTTGATCAGGTTCCAACTGTGGGTCAGCCTAATTCCTCCCGGTAGTGGAACCGCTACGGAGAGGAACGATGGTGTCCGAAAAGAACCTTCCGACCCCCGGCACGCTCATGGTCGACGCACAGAACCGGATCGGCGAGTTCCGGGGTGAGTGGTGCGGACTATGGTCCCTGCGCCCAGTAACTGGCGGTAGGGAATGGACCGTTGACCCACAGGACGTACGGCCGGCAAGTCCCGAACAGCGCTTACGCGCGGAGAACTCCCGGATGAACGCCCGGAGTCGGGGTGAGTACCTGTGACCACCCTCGGATTCGTCCGCTGGACATTACGGCCGGATCTTGACCCCGACGCCCCCCAACTCACCTACGCCTACCGGTGCCTCACCCTCAACACCGACGACACCGCATGCAACGCCACGTCACCCACCAGCACCGACCCGACCGAACCCCAGACCTGGACCTTCACCCACCTCCGTACCCACCCCGACCACACCAGCTACGCCGAAGTCATCGAACGCCCCTGGGTGATGTGGCGCGAAGGACCCGTATGAACTACCGGTCCGAAGTCCACGCCGAAGGCCCCGTCTACGGCACCGGACACACCGCCCACCACATCCTCGGCACCCACCACACCATCTCCCCCGTCCTCGCCCTCCGCTGGCTAAGCGGCCAAGCACTACACATCGCGAACCGACTCGACCCCGACCCCGCACACTCGCCCTGGCTGCCGCCAGCCGCACGCCAGGCGACGGCGACGGGACCCGACTGCCCCACCGAGTTACGTACCTGGGCCGAGGACCGGCACAGACAACGGGTCGCCCGTGAACGGATCAAGGCGGGACACCCCCTGTTCGTCGTCGTCCCGGACGCGGACTGCACGTACACCCTCCTCGCCTGCCGCCACCTCCCTCCAGGACAGACCATGCACCAGTGCGAAGCCACCACCCCCGTACCGCCCCTCGGCCTCCTCTTCGCGATCCTCGCCGGACAGGGCCGCGCCCTCGGCAACGACCTCGCCCACGCACCCACCCGCGCCCACTGCGAACTCGGCCACGGACACGACGGCGAACACGCCGACCACGTATGGGACTGGGACCACCAACCCACCCACGCCTTATGGGCCCGCTGGAACAACGGCGACACCCCGCGGTACGAGTCCCTCCCCTGGTGCGAAACCGCCGACGGCCCCCAAAACGACGCCTGCACCCTCTACAGGGACCACCCCCACCCCCACGCATGGGCTCTGCACGACCCCGGAACAGAAGCCCTACTCCGCAAAGATCACACCGCCGGCGGTACCGGTGAATGCCAGGGCGAGTAGTCCCCCGCACACGCGGGGGGCGCTGTCCCGGGGAATCTATCCCATGCGAATCAGAACACAGTCTGAGTACAATCTGAGTATGAGTATCACCCACCTCGGAAGTGACCCGGAGTCCGTGTCCTTCACCGATCTGTCCCGGAACCCCAAGGCCGTGGCCGCCAGAGCCGCCGCCGTGGGCTGCCTGCGCGTCACACACCGTGACGCGCCCGACATGGTGCTGACGACCGCCGTACACGCGGAACGCACCGAAGAGAACCTGACCACCGCATCGCGGCTCTTCCTCGCCCTGATGAAGCGGAACGACGGTGCCGCTTCACTGCTTCTCGCGCTGCCCGACGTGTTTCCCTGGGTGCGCCACCTGAACGACGACGAAGTCCGCGCGTTCACCGTGGAACTGCTCGAAGCGCTCTCCGACGCGGCGGAGTTGGGCGCGCGCGAGGCCGTGCACCGCGCCATCGTCTCGTGGCGTGCGACTGCCCGGATCAATGCCGATCCGGAGCAACTCAGCGACGCCCTGCGCCCCCTGGACGGCGACGCTCTCGGCCCGGTCGAGGTGCACGCAGCGTCCTCCCGCTGACCGGATGGAGCGTGATCAACGGAAAGACAGAGGCCGCGACAGGCACCGAATAGGTTCCGCAGCCCAGGCGCCGGTCAGGCAGTGATTCGGCCCAGTCGAGTCACCGCGTCCCGCAATACCTCCTCCCGCTTGCAAAAGGCGAAGCGAACATAGGGAGCGCCCTCCCCCTGGTGGTCGTAGAAGACCGCGTTCGGGATGGCCACCACCCCCGCCCGGGACGGGAGCGCGCGGCAGAAGGCGAAGCCGTCGTCGGTGCCCAGAGGGCGGATGTCCGTCGTGACGAAGTACGTGCCGGACGGGCGGTACACCCCGAAGCCCGCATCCCCGAGGCCCTTCACCAAGAGATCCCGCTTCGCTTCCATGCCGGACCGGAGTTCGGCGAAGTAGCTGTCGGGCAGGGCGAGTGCCTCCGCGATCGCGTACTGGAACGGGCCCGACGCCACATACGTCAGGAACTGCTTCGCCGAGCGGACCGCCGCCGTCAGGGGTGCCGGCGCTGTCACCCAGCCGACCTTCCAGCCCGTGAACGAGAACGTCTTGCCCGCCGACGAGATCGTCACCGTACGGTCCCGCATGCCCGGGAAGGTGACCAGCGGGATGTGCTCGGCGTCGTCGTAGACCAGGTGTTCGTAGACCTCGTCCGTGACGACCAGGAGGTCTCGTTCGACGGCGAGGCGGGCGATCTCGGCGAGTTCGGCGCGGGTCAGGACCGTGCCGGTCGGATTGTGCGGGGTGTTCAGGAGCAGCAGCCGGGTCCTCGGCGTCACCGCGTCGCGCAACTCGTCCAGGTCGAGCCGGAACGCACCGTCGCGCGGCCGGAGCGTCACCGGCACCCGGGTTCCGCCGGCCATGGCGATACTCGCCGCGTACGAGTCGTAGTACGGCTCCAGGGCGATCACCTCGTCGCCGGGCTCGACCAGCGCGAGCAGCGAGGCGGCGATGGCCTCCGTGGCGCCCGCCGTGACCAGGACCTCGGTGTCGGGGTCGAAGGACAGGCCGTGGAAACGCCGCTGGTGGTCGGAGATCGCGGTACGCAGCTCCGGAACGCCGGGCCCCGGCGGGTACTGGTTGCCGCGCCCGTCGCGCAGCGCCCGTACCGCCGCCTCCCGTACCGCTTCGGGGCCGTCCGTGTCGGGGAAGCCCTGCCCGAGATTGAGGGCGCCGGTCCGTACGGCCAGCGCGGACATCTCGGCGAAGATCGTCGTACCGAACTCCGCGAGACGGCGGTTGAGCAAGGGGCGGGACGGGCCGGAGGTGGAGGTCATGGCCGCCATCCTGCGCCGAACCTCTGGAGTTCCTCAACTCTGCTTTGGCCAAGGGAGCGCGGGGGCATCCCCCTTTCACGCAAGATGCGAGGGCCCGAACGAGGGTCCGTCTCGGGGGAGTCAACGGGGGAAAGGAAGGAGGGTGAGGACATGATCGTCTTCGTCATCCTCATCGTGATCATCGTGGCTGGGATCGTCTTTCTCGGTACGAGGGGGGCGTCCAGCGCGGCGCGGAGGCGGGCCCGCTTGCAGAAGCGGCGGTCCAAGAGCTGGTGGGCCGGAGGTGCCGGCGCGGCCAGCGGGTCGGGCGGTGGCTCGTCCTGCTCCGGAGGGGTGTCCGGCGGCACGTTCGACGGGTCGTCCGGCGGGTCGTCCGGCGGGTCGGATCACGGTGGTCATTCCTGTGGCGGCGGATCCTCTTCCTGCGGAGGCGGGTCCTCCTCCTGCGGCGGTGGCGGAGGCGGTTGCGGCGGAGGCAGCTGACACGGGGCAGCTGGTCCGCGGCCGGGCCGGGAGCGGCGGGGGAACGCTTCGGAGCCGGGTCACCGTCTGACGGCACCACATGGGGCGGCGCCCGACGCATCCGGCAAGGGATGCGACGGGCGCCGTCGGCACGTCCAGCCTCACAGGCCCCTCCCCCCGGCGCCGCCGGTGCGTCCTCTACCGCGCCGAGCGCCCCCGCGTCGCCCCCCGATCGTGGCAACCCTGGTGAACAGTTGAGCTGAGCAGCCCTCGGGGGGATGGAAATCCTACGAAGTTGGGTAAAAACGCTGTGGTGGCGCCTAAGTTCATGATTCCCTCTTAAACGTCAAGGCAGCCTGCGGATCCTTCTCGTGGGCCCGAGCCGGCACCCGATCGCGCGGACACTTCCGGGCCGATCCCCGCCCACACGGACGAGCCGGACTCACCTCATCTTTGCGTGCTAGCGGAGCCGACCCATGCTCACGAACCTGAAGACCTCCTATACGGACACCAGTGCGTCCGACCTCGCCTGGGCGCTGGGACGGGAGCCGCTGCCCGCCCTGGCCACCCTCGATCTCGAACTCACCGGTGTCAGACTCCAATTGAGACTCCTAGGCGCCTCCCACCAGGTACTTCTTGAGGAAGAGCGCGGTACCTGCTCCGAGACGGTGGCCTGTATCCCGGGCAGCAGCACCCCCCTCCCGCTGGGCGTGGCCGAACGGGTGGGCGACTGGGAGTACGAATTCGCGGCCCGCGTGGAGACCCTGTCGCGGGGTCAGTTCACGGGCCGCGCACAGGAACTCATCGCTCTGGTGTCCGACCATCCGAACGGCCTTGCCGGTGTCTTCCCGGGCAGCCCGCACGCCTTCACGGCGATGCTGGCCCAGCGCCACGAGGACCATGTGCACTGGCGTACATGGCACGCCTATCCGCAGGACGGGCAACTGGTGGCGACCCGGACCCGGGTCGGCGTGGGCGCACGGATGGCCGCGGCCCTCTGACCGCGCGCCCGCACGCCCCCGGCACACTCCCCCGTGAACCCGCTTACCGGACGAGTGACCCCATCCGTCTCACGTACGAGTGACCCCATCCGATTCCCGTGCGAATGGCCCGTCCGTACGAGCCGTGTCGAACATGCCTGACGGCGCCAGATCCACACGTGTGGGTGACTCGACGCGATCGGACCGTGACGTACCGTTCGCAGCGTGATCGAACCGCGTACCTCTGTTCCGGTCCCCGCCCCCCGGCGCCGACAGGACCGGCAGGGCCGGGCGAGTCTGCCCGTCACAGCGCGCACGGGCCGGTTCCTCGTCCTCGCGGGGGTGTTCATCTGTGCGGCCTGCGGGCTCGTGTACGAACTGGAACTGGTCGCCCTCGCCTCCTACTTGATCGGCGACTCGGTCACCCAGGCGTCCGTCGTGCTGTCCGTGATGGTGTTCGCGATGGGCATCGGATCGCTCGCCGCGAAACGTTTGCGCAGCCGCCCCGCCGTCGGCTTCGGCCTGGTCGAGGCGGCGCTCGCGCTGGTCGGCGGATGCAGCGCGATGGCCCTGTACGCGGCCTTCGCGTGGACCGGTGCCCTGACCGGCACCTGGGAGGGGGCCTGGGCCGACGACACCCGCTATCTCCTGGTCGGCTTCTCGCTCGCCATCGGCGTCCTCATCGGCGCCGAGGTACCCCTCCTGATGGTGCTGATCCAGCGCATCCGCCGCCAGGACGCGGGCGGCGCGGTCGCCGACCTGTTCGCCGCCGACTACGTGGGCGCCCTCGTCGGCGGCCTCGCCTTCCCCTTCCTGCTCCTCCCGCTGTTCGGCCAGTTGACCGGCGCCCTGCTCACCGGCGCGGTCAACGCGGTCGCGGGCGGCGCCCTCGTCCTCGGCCTGTTCCACCGCGACCTGACCCGCCGGGGCCGCTGGACCCTGCTGACCGCGAACGTCCTCGTCCTCGGCATCCTCGCCACCGCCGCCGTCCTCGTGGACGACTTCGAACGGGCCGCCCGCCAGGCCGTCTACGGCAAGGACGTTCGGGTCGCCTTCCAGAGCGGCGTCCAGGAGGTCGTCCTCACCGGCTCCGCGCGCGGGCCCCTCGACCTCTATCTCGACGGGCGGCTCAGGGTCAGCGGACGCGACGAGCACCGCTACCACGCGTCACTGGTGCGTCCCGCGATGAACGGCCCCCACGCGCGCGTGCTCATCCTCGGCGGCGGCGACGGACTCGCCGCCCGCGAAGTCCTCAAGTACCCCGGCGTCCGGCGCGTGGACATCGTCGAACTCGACGCCGGAGTGGTCCGCCTCGCCCGCACCGACCCCGCCCTGAGCGCGCTCAACCAGCACGCCTACCGCGACCCGCGCGTGCACGTCGCCACCGCCGACGCCTTCCGCTGGCTGCGCGAGGACCGGCGCCCGTACGACGTCGTGATCTCCGATCTGCCCGACCCCGGCATCACCGCCAGCACCAAGCTGTACTCGCAGGAGTTCTACGGGCTCGTGTCGCGGGTGCTCACGCCGGGCGCGCGGCTCGCCGTGCACGCGGGGCCCGTGACCTCCCGGCCCCGGGTGTTCTGGACGGTCGACGCGACGGTCCGCGCGGCCGGGCTGCGCACCACCCCGTACCGCGTCGGCGGCCGGCTCAGCGGGTTCTCGGCCGGGCCCGACCGCACGGCGGACGGTGCCGGGGCGCCCGAGGCGTCGCCCGACGACTGGGGCATCGTCCTCGCCGGGCGCACCCGCCCCGAGCCGCGCCCCGCGCTCGACGCGGGCGTACGCGAGGCCGCCCGCACCCGGCTGCCGGGACTCGCCCCGTCGACGCTCGTGCATCCCCGTTACGCGGACTGAACCGGTCACACGGACTGAGCCGACAGGCCCCTTGTGCGGCCCGGACTGGGTAGGCTCGGTTTCCATGGAGCATGAGGTGTTCGTTCCGGTTCCGGCAGAGCCTCTGCGGGAGGCGCTCACCGATCCCGCCGCCGTCGCACGGGCGGTCCCCGGGCTTCAGCAGGACGCCGGTGAGGTGCCCGGCGTGGGACGGCTCAAGATCCGCGTCGGCGGGACGACGATCACCTACCGGGGCGCCCTGCGGATCGCGCCGAGCGGACCCGACCGGTTCTCCGTGGAGGGCGAAGGCGTCGAGGTACGCGGATCCGGCGGCGTCAAGGTCGCACTGAGCGTACGGCTCGCCCCGGGAGACGACGGCGCGGGGATCACGGGTACGGTCCTCACCTTCTCCGGTGGAGCCTCCGCCGACGGACGCGCGGGCGAACTCTCCCCCGAGGCCGTGCGGTCGGCGGTGCGGAGACTGCTCAACCGATTCGCCGAGGCCCTCGCGGAGGGCGCGGGTACCGGGGCCGCCGTGGTGGAACAACTGCCCACCGCCGTGTCGGAGGTGGACGTTCCGCCGTCGTCCCTGGACCCCTTCGCCGCCTTCGACGACGAGGACGAGGACGCCGACGAGAACGACGAGGACCTCGGGAACGCGGACGACGGCGCCCCACCGGCCGAAGCGGCGCACGCCCGGCGGACGATGATCGGCCGCAGCGCCGAAGAGGTCGACCACGCGCCCCCGCGCGGCCGGTACGCCCCCGTGCCCGCCCCGGAGTACGCCCTCCCCAACTCCGCACTCCGCTGGGCCGCGCCCGCCGCCGCGCTCGCCATCGCCTCCGCCATCGTCGTGGGCCGAGCCCTGCGCCGCCGCCGCTGACCTGGTGTCCACCCCGTAGGGTCAACTGCGTGAGTACCGACGACATCACGCTGACCGCGGGCGACGCGGAAGTCACCGTGCGGCCGGGAAACGGCTGCCGGATCGGAAGTCTGCGCATCGGCGGCACCGAACTGCTGCGCCAGGGCGACCGGTACGGCTGCTTCCCGATGGTTCCCTGGTGCGGCCGGATCCGGGACGGCCGGTTCCGCGACGGCGCCGAGGTCTACCAAATGCCGCTCAACGCGCCGCCGCACGCCATCCACGGCTTCGTACGCGACACCGAATGGCGCACCGCACGCCACAGCACGGCGCCCGACCGCGCCGTCTTCACCTGCGAACTCACCGACCCCTGGCCGTATCCCGCCACCGTCACCCAGATCGTCGAACTCGCCGATGACCGGCTGACGCTGACCCTCGGCGTCGAGACGTACGACTCGTCGTTCCCCGCACAGGCCGGCTGGCACCCCTGGTTCCACCGGAACATCGGCAGCGGTGACGTGCGGATCGACTTCTCGCCCGCCTGGCAGGAGGAACGCGGACCCGACCATCTGCCGACCGGGCGGCGCGTCGAGCGGAAGCCGGGGCCGTGGGACGACTGCTTCGGCATGCCGGACGGCGTCGACGTGAAACTGACCTGGCCCGAACGGCTCGAACTGACGATCGCGTCGCGCGAACCGTGGGTCGTCGTCTACGACGAGCAGGACGCCGCCGTCTGCGTGGAGCCGCAGTCCGGGCCGCCGGACGGCCTCAACACCACGCCCCGGCTCGTCACCCCGATCCAGCCGCTGGAGGTCACCACGGTGTGGAGCTGGCGCACACTCTGACCGCCTGAGGCCCGGTACGGACGGGTGTTTCGGCCGCCCGCACGGCCGCGCCTAGCTCACTCGGGGTGGGTTCGCAACGCAGAGTTCGGGTGTGACCCACCCAAGTACCATCGCACCGCCGCATGTCAGGAAAGTCCGCACGAAGCGGGGCGGCGAGCCGTCGCTGGCCCGCCGCCTCAAGGGACTGGGAGGAGCGCCGGCCGGGCGGCTGCGGGTGACCGCGCTCGCGCTGGGGCTCTTTCTCGCCACCCGGATCGCCACGCTGATCGTCGTCCTCGTCACGGCGTCGGCCGTCGGCCGCAGCCCCTTCAGGCTCCTCGGGCGCTCCTGGGACTCCGTCTGGTACATGGGCATCGCCGTCCACGGGTACGGCTGGCGCACCACGCACTACCGGCCGGGCATCACCTTCAGCGACTACGCCTTCTTCCCGCTCTATCCGGGCCTGGTCCACGCCGTCTGCGGTGTGCTGCCGCTGTCCGGGGGCGCCGCGGGCCTGCTGATCTCATGGACGGCCGCCGCAGCGGCGGCCGTCGGCATCTTCGCCGTCGGGACCCGGTTGTACGGGCGCGGGGTCGGGCTGACCCTGGTGGTGCTGTGGGGGCTGCTCCCGCACTCCGTGGTCCTCTCGATGGCCTACACGGAGCCCGTCCTGACCGCCTTCGCCGCGTGGTCGATGTACGCGGTGCTGAGCGGCCGGTGGATCTGGGCGGGCGCCCTGGCCACCCTGGCGGGCATTTCCCGGCCGAACGGCATGGCGGTGTTCGCGGCGGTGGTGGCCGGTGCCGCGTACGAGGTGTGGCGGGTGCGGCGAGAGGGCGGTCACGTACCGCCACGGCTGTGGGCGGGCGCGCTGCTCGCGCCGGTCGGCTGGTGCGGATACGTGGCCTGGGTGGGCTATCGCCGGCACGATCTGCTCGGCGGCTACTTCAAGGTGCAGAGCGACTGGGGCTCACGCTTCGACTTCGGTGCCGTGTCGTTCGTCGGACGGATGCTGACGCACGGCGAGCGCCGGTTCGTTTTCCCGATGGCGCTGCTGATCGTGCTGATCTCGGTCCTGCTCTTCGGCCTGCTGATCGTGGACCGCGCGCCGGTGGCCCTGATCGTCTACTCGGGCGTACTGCTGCTGGTGGTGCTCGGCGGCTCCGGGTTCTTCGAGTCGAAGCCGCGGTTCCTGCTGCCCGCGTTCCCGCTGCTGCTGCCGATCGCCCAGGCCCTGGCCCGCACGGCAAGAGCCCGGCCGTGGCACGCCGTCCTGGTGGTCGGCTTCCTGGCCGGGCTCTCGCTGTCGTACGGGGCGTATCTGATCGCCTTCGCGCGCGCACCTCTCTAACGGTCCCGCGCGGGGACCGTGGGGCACGCGTACGCGCGTACGCGTGTTACTCGTCGTCGTCTTCCGGCTTCTCCGCCGAGTCGATCTCCTTCTCCAGGCCGAGCTGTTCCACGAGCCAGCGGTCGAACTCGATCGCGGCCCGCACCCAGCTCACCGTGGACGAGACGAAGTGCTCCAGGCTGACGCCGGTGCCGATCAGCATCTGCGCCTCACCGATCAGGCGGACGGTGCCGTCGTCGTGCGTGTGGCTGTAGACCTTCGGCCACAGGGTGCGACGGTTCCAGTCGTCGATCGACTCAAGGAGCTGCGCCTTGTCCTCAAGGGCGTGCGGCCGGTCGTAGAACGTCCGCACCGAGAAGACCTGCTGGTCGTCCTCGCCGCGGAACATGAAGTACGTACGGAACTCCTCCCACGGCGCCGCGAGGTCACCCTCGTCGTCGACGACGTACTTCAGCTCCATCTGATCGAGGAGCTGCTTCACGAGGTCCTGATCCGGGATGACGGGGCCCGCCGGTCCACCGGGCTGCGGCTCTGGCTGGCCCCCGAAGTTCGGAATCGAGGACGGGTCGATGCTCACCGTGTTTTTCCCTTCGTACGGATTCAGTCATCCTCCCTCATGCCGGGCGGGTACTGGCAACCCCCGCCCGGCATGGTTTGCGCGTCCGTGGCGCGATTTGGGGGATGGGTCCTCCCGGGGTTCGCTCAGAGCGTTTTTTCGACCGGCTCGGGACCCGGCTCGGGGCTTGTCGCGGGGCCCACGATCAGGCCGTCGCCGAAGGCGTCGACCCGGACCGTGTCGCCGTCCGTGATCTCGCCGGACAGGATCTCCTTGGCGAGCCGGTCACCGATAGCGGTCTGGACGAGACGGCGCAGCGGGCGCGCTCCGTACGCCGGATCGTTGCCCTCCTCGGCGAGCCACGCGAGGGCCGCGTCGGACACCTCCAGGGTGAGCCGGCGCTCGGCGAGACGCTTCGCGAGCCGGTCGATCTGGAGCCGCGCGATCCGGCCCAGCTCGTCCTGGCTGAGGGCGGAGAAGACCACGAGGTCGTCGAGACGGTTCAGGAACTCCGGCTTGAAGGAGGTCCGCACCAGTTCGAGTACCTGCTGCTTCTTCTCCTCCTCGCTGGTCAGCGGCTCCACGAGGTACTGGCTGCCCAGGTTGGACGTGAGCACCAGGATGGCGTTGCGGAAGTCGACCGTACGGCCCTGGCCGTCCGTGAGCCGGCCGTCGTCCAGGACCTGGAGCAGGATGTCGAAGACCTCGGGGTGCGCCTTCTCGACCTCGTCCAGAAGGACCACGCTGTACGGGCGCCGCCGTACCGCCTCGGTGAGCTGGCCGCCCTCCTCGTACCCGATGTAGCCGGGGGGCGCGCCGACCAGCCGGGCGACGGTGTGCTTCTCGCCGTACTCCGACATGTCGATACGGACCATGGCCCGCTCGTCGTCGAAGAGGAAGTCGGCGAGCGCCTTGGCCAGCTCGGTCTTGCCGACGCCGGTAGGGCCGAGGAACAGGAACGAGCCGGTGGGCCGGTCGGGGTCGGCGATTCCGGCGCGGGTGCGGCGGACGGCGTCCGACACGGCCTGCACGGCCTCGCTCTGGCCGATGAGGCGGCGGCCCAGCTCCTCCTCCATGCGCAGCAGCTTCTGTGTCTCACCCTCCAGGAGACGCCCTGCGGGGATCCCGGTCCAGGCGCCCACGACGTCGGCGATGTCGTCGGGCCCGACCTCCTCCTTGACCATGCTGTCCTTGGCGGGCCCGGTCTTGGCGACCTCCTCCTCGGCCTCGGTCGCGGCCTCCAGGTCGCGCTCCAGGGTGGGGATCTCGCCGTACAACAGCTTGGACGCGGTGTCGAAGTCGCCGTCGCGCTGGGCGCGCTCGGCCTGGCCGCGCAGATCGTCCAGGCGCTCCTTCAGCTCACCGACGCGGTTGAGGGACTCCTTCTCCTTCTCCCAGCGGGCGGTCAGGCCCCGCAGCTCCTCCTCCTTGTCGGCGAGGTCGCGGCGCAGCTTCTCCAGGCGCTGGCGGCTGCCCGGGTCGGTCTCCTTGTCGAGGGCCAGCTCCTCCATACGGAGCCGGTCCACGGCGCGCTGGAGTTCGTCGATCTCCACGGGTGAGGAGTCGATCTCCATACGGAGCCGGGACGCGGCCTCGTCCACCAGGTCGATGGCCTTGTCGGGCAGGAACCGTGAGGTGATGTACCGGTCCGACAGGGACGCGGCGGCCACGAGGGCGCTGTCCGCGATCTGGACCTTGTGGTGGGCCTCGTAGCGCCCCTTGAGGCCGCGGAGGATGGCGATGGTGTCCTCGACGGTGGGCTCGGCGACCAGGACCTGCTGGAAACGGCGCTCCAGGGCGGGGTCCTTCTCGATGCGCTCGCGGTACTCGTCCAGCGTGGTGGCGCCGACCATGCGCAGCTCTCCGCGCGCGAGCATCGGCTTCAGCATGTTGCCGGCGTCCATGGCGGAGTCGCCGCCAGCGCCCGCGCCGACGACGGTGTGCAGCTCGTCGATGAACGTGATGATCTGTCCGTCGCTGGCCTTGATCTCGGCCAGGACGGTCTTCAGGCGCTCCTCGAACTCACCGCGGTACTTCGCACCCGCGACCATCGCGCCGAGGTCCAGGGCGACCAGTCTTTTGTTCTTCAGGGACTCGGGTACGTCGCCTTTGACGATGCGCTGGGCGAGCCCTTCGACGACGGCGGTCTTGCCGACGCCGGGCTCACCGATGAGTACGGGGTTGTTCTTGGTGCGGCGCGACAGTACCTGGACGACTCGGCGGATCTCCTGGTCCCGGCCGATCACGGGGTCGAGCTTGCCCTCGCGTGCGGCGGCCGTGAAGTCGGTGCCGAACTTCTCCAGGGCCTTGTACTGACCCTCCGGGTCCGGTGTGGTCACCCGGCGTCCTCCCCTGCTCTTCTCGAACGCGTCCAGCAGCTTTTTCGCGGTGGCGCCCTGCTGCGCGAGCACCTCACCGGCCCCACCGCCCTTGGCGGCGAGACCGATCAGCAGATGTTCCGTGGAGAGATAGTCGTCGCCCAGCTCCTTCGCGCGCTGGGCGGCGTCCGCGATGACGGCCAGCAGCTCGCGGTTGGGCTGGGGCGGTGCGACGGTGGACCCGGTGACGCGGGGCAGAGCGGCGAGTACGCGCTCACCCCCCGCCCGTACGGCGGCCTGGTCGGCCTCCACCGCGGCGAGCAGGTCGATGATGTTCTCGTTGTCCTCGCCGGCGAGCAGTGCGAGGAGGAGGTGGGCGGGGGTCAGGTCGGGGTGCCCGTCGGATACGGCGCGGCTGGTCGCCGCGTTGATCGCGTCCCGGCTCCTGTTGGTCAGCTCGGCGTCCACGTCCGCTGTCTCCTCCTGACGATGCCCCTTTGACTCACCCAGCGTACACAAAGTTGAGCCAATCCGGCTCAAGTACGCGGAGGGCAATCCCACCCAGCCGCCCTTACGGGCGACCTAGGGCACATCGGCGAGGACGGGCCGCGACGGTGGCGCACCACGGCGGCGAGGGTCCGGCGGAATCGCCGACGGCGGACACGCGGGGACAACCAGGGCAACCCCCACCCACCCGCCCCTCAACCGCTGGCGCGGGAAATGGCGACGGCACATGGCCCCCGGGGCCGCCCGTCACTTCGGACGAGCCCCCGGGGACCACTCTCGCGGGAAGCGGGCACGCAGTGTGCGGGGCCACCCGCAAGGACGAGCGGGAGCGCCCGTCGCGCAGCGGATCTTCTCCCCACTCCGACAACGGCGACGCGAGGGGCCACCCGTAACGGCGCCGCCGCGCAGTCGACAGGGGCCACCCGCAAGGGCGGGAAGGAGTGCGCCCTGCGCAGCGGCACTTTCTCGGCGACGCGAGGCCCCGGGGCACCCGCCCGAAACCGCCCGGCGGCGGCACGCCGTCGACAGAGCCACCCGTAAGGACGAGCGGGAGCGCCCCGGCGAAGCCCGCCGCGCAGCGGCACTTTTCGGTGATGCGAGGTCCGGGGGCACCCGCCCGGAACCGTCGGCGGCGGCACGTAAGGACGAGCGGAGCCGTGCAGCGGCAGCTTTTCCCACCGCCACGTAGTCGACAGGACCGCCCGTAAAGGGCGGGCGGGTGGGAGTGCCCTCCGCGCAGCGGCACTTCTCGCCGCCCGACGCTAGGTCCGGGGGCCGCCCGCCAGGGCAGCGGCACGTAGTCGACAGGGCCGCCCGTGAGGGCGGGTGGGTGGGAGTGCCGCTCGCGTAGAGGCGCGACACACAGCGGCAGCTGGATGTACCGGTCACCCATGCTGGACAGCAAACGGCAGCGGCGCCACCGTGTTTCAGGTCCACGGTGGCGCCGCGGCTGGGGGGTAGCACCAGCGCGATTTATTAACACGGGGGAAAAGCGTCAGGCACAGCGGGGGGGGGGGGGGATTG
>NZ_JBHVQT010000010.1:0-24487 GCF_042886315.1 Streptomyces sp. NPDC058001 | reverse complement strand
TTTATTTCCCCCGCCCCCCCCCTATATAAACACAAATTGTGTGGGCGGCCGCGTCTTTTTTTTAAACCCCACCCCCCTGGCTGCACCCCACCCCCCCGGGCCCCCCCGGTTTTCCCGGCCCCGGGGGCCCCCGCTGCTGGGGGGAAGCACCTGCGCGATTTATTACGACGGGGGAATCGCGTCAGGCACTGCGGGGGGTGGCGGAGATGGTTTCGGGGGTATCCCGCTCGACCACTTGTTCATGGTCGCGCTGGTCAAGATTCACAAAGATCATTCCGTACCGGACGGCACAGCGGACGGGCCGCGGCGCCCCCCGGGGCTTCCGCAGACACCGGTATGCCCGCACGTCTTCGTCCTCGTCCCGTACGACGACTACTGGTTCACCGAACAGGGTGACCATGAGCGAGTCGCCTTCATGGGGGATCGCCGTGACGAGGTCGACGAAGTGCCATCCGGAGCGATAGGCGGTGGCCATTTCACGCCGGAACGAACGGTCGTCGGGTGGCGTGGTCATGCGTCCGTGGTGGCCGCGACCGACGGCCCGCCGGTCCAGGAGATGTCTCCCTGGGATCCCTGTGATCCCAGGGGCCCACTGGTCCACGAAATGTCATCCGTCGGGCCACTGGTCCAAGAGATGTCGCCCGCCACCTTGGCCGGTGAGCTGGTCCAGGAGATGTCACCCGGAGCCGCCGCGGTGAACGCAGCCACGGCAAAACCGATAGCAAGCACCGAGCGAAGCATTTTCTTGTACATGGTCGGCTTCGTCCTCACTTGATGGGTCCCTCTCCCCCGCACCACCTAGACGATGTCTCATTCCGGCACGTCGGGGCCACAGGGGCGATGCATCATGTTCTTGCACGTTCAGGACCCTGGGGGGTGGAGATTTGACAACAAACGACGCAAAAACGACACATCCTCACTCCATCACCGAACTATGCGGTGAAGGTGCACGTTTGTACGCCGCGGCGCTCAGTACCGGGAGGATCGCCCGCGCGGACGCCGAAGCGGCACCGTGTCTGGTCGAATTCGCCCTTCTGCACCCGGATCCGGACGACGCGAACTGGCTGCGACCGGTCCCGCCGACCTCCGTACTCGCCCAGCGGCTGCATCCGATCGAACGGGAGATCCAGGACCGGCGCCGGCTGTCGGTGGATCTGACCGAAACGTTCGAGCCGTTCATGGCCATCACCGCGCAGACCCCCGCGACGACCCACGCGATCACCATCCTCGAAGGTTTCCAGAGCATCAACGCCGTCCTGGACGGGGCGACCGCCGAGTGCGCCGACGAGATACTCATGATTCAGCCAGGAGGCGTCAGAGATTACGATGCCCTGTCGCAGTCACTCGCACGCGTACAGGAGATCCTCGACCGGGGCGTGCGGATGCGCACGCTGTACCAGCACACCGTCCGGTACGGCCCCGGGATCTTCGCGTATCTCGAACAGATCGACGCCGGCCGGGTGGAGGTGCGGACCCTCGAAGAGCTGATCGACCGCATGATCATTTTTGATCGGACCGTCGCGGTCATCCCCGCGCGCCAGGACCGCCAGGTCGCCCTGGAGCTGCGCCACCCCGGCCTGGTCGACTATCTCGCCTCGGTCTTCGACCAGTTCTGGCGCAGGGCCACGCCGCTCACCGAGGCCACCCCCTCCGAGTCGGCGCCCGACGGCATCACACGGGTTCAGCGCACCATCGCCCAACTCCTGGTCGAGGGCCATGTCGACGAGGCCATCGCCCGCCGTCTCGGGATGAACGTCCGTACGTGCCGTGCCCATATCGCCAAGCTGGCAGCCGCCCTCGGCAGCGGCAGCCGCGCTCAACTCGGCTATCTGATCGCCCAGTCGGGAATTCTGGAACAGGAGCGGTGACCTCCACGTGACTGCTGAGCCCCACACTCACGGAGTCGAGGAGTTGTGCGAGGCGGGCAACCGCCTCTACGCACGCGCGTTGCACGAAGGCCGGGTACCGGTACGGGACTCCGTACCGGCGCCCTGTCTGGTCGACAACGGCCTGCTGCACGCCGACCTCAAGGACCCGCAGTGGCTGCGGCCGACCCCTCCGGCCGTCGCGCTGCACCATCTGCTGCGCACCATCGAGGACGACATCGCCCGGCAGCGGCGCCGCGAGGAGCGGCTCACGGAGACGTTCCAGCCGCTGCTCGCGCTCAGCAGTCGGCCCGGATTACTCCCGGAGACCCCCGCCATCACGGTGCTGCGGGGTCTCGAACGCATCGACAGCGCCATCGAACAGGCCGCGTTCGAGGTCACCGACGAGATGCTGACCGTGCAGCCCGGCGGGAAACGGCCCGCGCCGGTCCTGGCCACCGCCCTGCCCCGGGAGCAGAAGATGCTGTCCCGCGGCGGCCGGATGCGCACCCTCTACCAGCACACCTCGCGCCATTCCCCCACCGTGCTCGCGCACTTCGAGGAGTTGAGGGGCGATGTCGAGGTCCGCACCCTGAACGAGGTCACCGAGCGGCTGCTCATCTTCGACCGGCGGATCGCCTTCATCCCGGCCAGCTCCGACAACTCGGTGGCCCTGGAGGTGCGGCACCCGGCGCTCGTCAACTTCTTCGTGACGACGTTCGAGCGGCTCTGGCACATGGCGACACCGATGTGGCCGCGCGCCGCGCAGGAGACGTCCACGGACGGCATCACGACCCGCCAGCGGGCCATCGCGGGCCTCCTGGTCGAGGGGCTCACGGACGAGAAGATCGCCGTCCGCCTCGGGATGAACGTCCGCACGGTCCGGGTCCACATCGCCAAGCTCGCGACCATCCTGGGCAGCGGCAGCCGCGCCCAACTCGGCTATCTGATCGGCCAGTCGGGGATGCTGGAGCGCGGTTAGGGCACGGTCGGCGACTGGGGTGGCTGAGGTGGCCGGGGTGGTGTGTCCAAGCCGGTCTGGACGAGCCGTACACCCAGCTGCGTACGGCTGGACGCGCCCAGCACCTCATGGAGTTTGCGAATGTGATGGCGGCAGGTGCGGACATTGATGCCGAGCCGCCGGGCCACCTCGGCGTCCGGGTGGCCCTCCGCGAGCAGCGCGGCGATGGCGCGTTCCCGGTGGGTGATCCCGTCGGGGCCCGCCATCTCGGGCAGCACGACGTCGAACGGCAGGGCGAGCCGCCACAGCCGCTCGAAGGCGGTGGCGAGGAAGGTGACCACGGCCGGATGGCGCACTTCGAGGGCGATCGTCCGGTCCGCGTTGGCGGGGATCACCGCGACGTCCGTGTCGAAGATCAGCAGCCGCTCGGTGACCTCGTCGAGCGTCCGGACCTCCACATCGCCGTTCATCCGCTCCAGATACTCGTGCAACCCGTGACCGTGCCGGGCCGCGTGCGTGTACAGGGTCCGCATCCGTACGCCGCGACCGGTCACCGCGAGGGTCCGGGGCAGGGAGTAGGCCAGCGAGAACTCACGCCGTATCCCGTCGGGGTGCACCGTGAGCATCTCCCGGGTGCAGGCGTCGGACGCCTCGTCGATCGCGGCGCGGATACGGTCCTTGCCCTCCAGGACCCGGAGGTCGCCGGCCGGCGCCGGGCCGCCGGTGGCGTAGGCCGCGTACCGCTCGGCGGCGGCAGCGGCCTGGGCCGTCCCGCGGTGGGCGGCGGCCAGGTCGTCGCGGATCCGGCCGAGCATCCGCGCCATGACCCGCTGGGGGGACTGCGGCAGCAGCCACGCCAGGTCGGCCGGGTCCGGATGCAGCAGCGCCAACTCGACCAGGCAGGGCGCCTCCTGGGCGTCAGCGCGCGGGATACGGCCGCAGGTCAGCGCGGCGATGTACACGCGCTCGGCGGCCTCGCACAGGTCGTCCACACCATGGGGATGGCCGGACGCGCCGTCGACGGTGGACTGCATGGTGTTCCTCCTGGCGCGGCTTCCACCCATTTCACCCTGGGTGGGCCCCCTTGTCCCCGCCCCCTGTCCGGACATTGCAACAAGATGACGGTGGTGGAGGCGTACCACTGCGAAGCAAGATGAACGCGGGGCGAGCCCGGGGGGGGATGTTACATCGCTCCGGAGTGTCCCCGGTCGGCCAATCCCCCTGGCCGGCCGGGGCCTCAGAGCCCACGTGCCGGTTCCTCCTCAACCGGCCGTGGGCATCGCTCTGTTCGGCCCCCGCCCCTCCAGTGCGCCGCCCCGTTCTCAGGGCCGCCGTTACTCGGTGGGCCGCTTCGGACGCCACACCACGAGCGCGCTGGTCTGCTGCACTTCCTGATACGGCACCAGATCACGGCGGTACGAGGCGTGCACCGCCGCCTCACGCTGACGCATCGTCGCCGCGGCGCCGTCCACGGCCGACTGGAGCTCGGCGACCCGGGCCTGGAGCGCGCCCACTTGGTTCTCCAGCTCGATGATGCGCTTGATACCGGCGAGGTTGATGCCCTCGGCCTGCGACAACTGCTGCACCTGGCGCAGCAGTTCGATGTCGCGGGCCGAGTAGCGCCGGCCCCGGCCCGCGGTGCGGTCCGGGGAGACGAGGCCGAGACGGTCGTACTGACGCAGCGTCTGCGGGTGGAGTCCGCTGAGCTGGGCGGCCACCGAGATCACATACACCGGCGTCTCGTCGGTGAGTTCATACGCCCTGCCGACAAAAGAGTTCTGCCTTCGACGGCCGTCCATGCGTCAAGCTCCCTTCGCGGCCTGGAACAGCTCCGCCCGCGGGTCCTCTCCCGCGGTCGCCTCGCGATACGCCTCCAGCGCGTCCCGCGCCGTGCCCGTGACATCCCTGGGCACCGTCACCTCGACCGTGACCAGCAGATCGCCCCGGGTGCCGTCCTTGCGGACCGCGCCTTTGCCACGGGCCCGCATGGTGCGGCCGTTGGGCGTGCCCGGCGGCAGCTTCAGCGTCACCGGGGGACCCCCGAGCGTGGGCACCTTCACCTCGCCGCCGAGCGCCGCCTCCGCGAAGGTGACGGGCACGGTGACCGTGAGGTTGTCGTCCCTGCGGCCGAACACCGGGTGCGCCCCGACGTGCACCACCACATACAGATCGCCGGCCGGGCCGCCGCGCTCGCCCGGTGCGCCTTTGCCGCGCAGCCGGATCCGCTGGCCGTCCGCGACGCCCGCGGGGATACGGACCTGCATGGTGCGGGACGACTTGGCGCGCCCCGAGCCCTTGCAGACCTCGCAGGGGGTCTCGGCGATCAGACCGCGGCCCTTGCAGTCGACGCACGGGTCGGTGAGCGAGAAGCCGCCCCCGCCGCCGCGCGACACCTGTCCCGTACCGACACACGTCGGGCACACGCGCGGGGTGCCGTTCTTGTCGCCGGTGCCCGAACACGCCTTGCAGGGCTGCTGCGACGACATCCGCAGCGGCACCGTGGCCCCGTCGACGGCCTCCGTGAAGCTCAGGGAGACCTCGGACTCGATGTCCTGGCCGCGCCGGGGCTGTGTACGCGTACCCGCGCCGGCGCCGCCACGGTTGAACAGGCCGCCGAAGACGTCACCGAGCCCGCCGCCGAAGCCACCGGCGCCGGCCGTGCCGCCCTGGGGCTGTCCGGCGCCGCCGAAGAGGTCGCCCAGGTCGAAGTTGAACGAGCCGCCGCCCGCGCCGGGGCCACCGGGGCGGTACCCGCCGTTCCCGAAGAGGGTGCGGGCCTCGTCGTACTCCTTGCGCTTCTTGGGGTCGCCCAGGATGTCGTTCGCCTCGGAGATCTCCTTGAAGCGGTCCTCGGCCTTGGTGTTGCCCTTGTTGGCGTCCGGGTGGAACTCGCGGGCGAGTTTGCGGTACGCCTTCTTGATCTCGGCCTCGGTGGCGTCCTTGGGGACGCCGAGAACCTTGTAGTAGTCCTTCTCGATGAAGTCCTTGGTACTCATCCCCGACGTCCCTCCTCTCCGCTACGTGAGACGTCAGCCCTCGTCCGGGCCACCGTTCTCCTTGTCCTTGACCTCGGCGGGCTCCGTGCCCGCTCCGGCGTTCTCCGAGGTGTCGGACTTGACCGTGTGCGCGCCGGGCTGCGGCTCGGCGACGGCCACCCGCGCGGGGCGGATGGTCCGCTCGCCGATTCGATACCCCGGTTGCAGAATCGCGACGCACGTCGTTTCGGTGACGTCCGGCGCATAGCTGTGCATCAGGGCCTCGTGGATCGTCGGGTCGAAGGGCTCGCCCTCCTTGCCGAACTGCTGGAGGCCCATCTTCCCGGCGACCGTCTCCACGGATTCGGCCACCGACTTGAACCCGCCGACCAGCTCGCCGTGTTCCCGCGCGCGGCCGATGTCGTCGAGCACGGGCAGAAGCTCGGTCAGGAGGTTCGCGATGGCGATCTCCTTGACCGCGATCCGGTCCCGCTCCACGCGTCGGCGGTAGTTCTGGTACTCGGCCTGGAGCCGCTGGAGGTCCGCCGTGCGCTCACCGAGCGCCGTACGCACCTGGTCCAGCTGGGCGGTCAGGCCGGCCGTCTGTGCTGCTGCGTCTCCCGTCCGGGGCGCCGGGCCCTCCTGTGCGGAGGACCCGGCGGACTCGGCGGCGTCGTCAGGGGTGGTGGCGCCGGAGGAGACATCAGCGGGCTCGTGCTGCTCGTCGAAGCCCGGGGTCTCTTCCGTCACGCGGCACCGTCCTTCCGGTCACGGTCCTCGTCGACGATCTCCGCGTCGACCACGTCGTCGTCGGCCTTCGCCTGTCCGGCGCCCGCGCCCGCGGCACCCTCGGCACCGGCCTGCGCGGCCTGGGCGTCGGCGTACATCGCCTGGCCCAGCTTCTGCGAGACGGCGGCGACCTTCTCGGTGGCCGTACGGATCTCGGCGGTGTCCTCGCCCTTGAGCTTCTCCTTCAGCTCGGCGATCGCGGTCTCGACCTCGGTCTTGATCTCGCCGGGGACCTTGTCCTCGTTGTCCTTGAGGAACTTCTCCGTCTGGTAGACGAGCTGCTCGCCCTGGTTGCGGGTCTCGGCGGCCTCGCGGCGGGCGTGGTCCTCCTCCGCGTACTTCTCGGCCTCTTCGCGCATCCGGTTGACCTCGTCCCTCGGCAGCGAGGAGCCGCCGGTGACGGTCATCTTCTGCTCCTTGCCCGTGCCGAGGTCCTTCGCGGTCACGTGCATGATGCCGTTGGCGTCGATGTCGAAGGCGACCTCGATCTGCGGGACCCCGCGCGGGGCCGGCGGCAGACCGGTCAGCTCGAACATCCCGAGCTTCTTGTTGTACGCGGCGATCTCGCGCTCGCCCTGGTACACCTGGATCTGGACCGACGGCTGGTTGTCCTCGGCCGTCGTGAAGATCTCGGACCGCTTCGTCGGAATCGTGGTGTTCCGCTCGATCAGCTTGGTCATGATGCCGCCCTTGGTCTCGATACCGAGGGACAGCGGGGTCACGTCGAGGAGCAGGACGTCCTTGACCTCACCCTTGAGGACACCGGCCTGGAGGGCGGCGCCGATGGCGACGACCTCGTCCGGGTTGACGCCCTTGTTGGCGTCCTTGCCGCCGGTCAGCTCGCGCACCAGCTCGGCGACGGCGGGCATGCGGGTGGAGCCGCCGACGAGGACCACGTGGTCGATCTCGGAGAGGCTGATGCCCGCGTCCTTGATGACGTTGTGGAACGGCGTCTTGCAGCGGTCCAGGAGGTCCGCGGTGAGCTGCTGGAACTGGGCGCGCGTGAGCTTCTCGTCCAGGTGCAGCGGGCCCTCGGCGGATGCCGTGATGTAGGGCAGGTTGATCGTGGTCTCGGTGGACGAGGACAGCTCGATCTTGGCCTTCTCGGCCGCCTCGCGCAGGCGCTGGAGCGCCATCTTGTCCTTGCCGAGGTCCACGCCGTGGCCGTTGGCGAACTGCTTGACCAGGTAGTCCACGACGCGCTGGTCCCAGTCGTCACCACCGAGGTGGTTGTCGCCGTTGGTGGCCTTCACCTCGACGACGCCGTCGCCGATCTCCAGGAGCGAGACGTCGAAGGTGCCGCCACCGAGGTCGAAGACGAGGATCGTCTGGTCGTCCTTGTCGAGGCCGTACGCCAGGGCGGCGGCCGTCGGCTCGTTGACGATACGCAGGACGTTCAGGCCCGCGATCTCGCCGGCCTCCTTGGTGGCCTGGCGCTCCGAGTCGTTGAAGTACGCCGGGACGGTGATGACCGCGTCCGCGACCTTCTCGCCCAGGTACGCCTCGGCGTCGCGCTTCAGCTTCTGCAGGATGAACGCGGAGATCTGCTGCGGGTTGAAGCCCTTGTCGTCGATGTCCACCTTCCAGTCGGTGCCCATGTGGCGCTTGACCGACCGGATGGTCCTGTCGACGTTGGTGACCGCCTGACGCTTCGCGACCTCGCCGACGAGCACCTCACCGTTCTTCGCGAAGGCGACGACGGACGGCGTGGTCCTGGCGCCTTCGGCGTTGGTGATGACGGTGGGCTCGCCGCCCTCCAGAACGCTCACGACGGAGTTAGTCGTGCCCAGGTCGATGCCGACCGCACGTGCCATTTCGATTCTCCCAGCTGACTTGAGTGCAACAGGCTCAAGGATGCACCACGTCTCGTTCCGGGTCAACAGAGCTGAGTCCTGGGGACTCAACTTTTATCCCCGGCTTATGGCAATGCCCACGTCACATGGGCGCTGACCTGCGCGTCCGTACCGGTCCGCGCGGGGTCACGCCGCCGCGGGTGGTGCCGGTTCCGTCGGCGCATCCTCCTCCGTACCGCCGCCCGGGTGACGGTGCCGCCAGGTCCAGAAGACCGCACAGGACACCAGCGCCCAGGCCGCGAGCACCAGGAACGGGAACACGTGCTGATGTCCCCGGAAGTACACCGCCGTGTGCTGCGCGTTGACCGAGGCGCCCGGCGGGAGCCAGCGGCCGACCGTACCCAGAAGCGACGGCAGTAGTGGCCAGGAAACGGCTCCGCCCGACGAAGGGTTCCCGATGATCACCATCAGCCCCCAGGTGGGGAGCATCGCCCAGCGTCCGATGAGCGTCGTGAACATCGTGCAGACCATGCCGGACGTGAACATCGTCAGCGCCAGGATCGCCCAGGACTCGGCGAACGGCAGGGTCAGCGCGCCGAGCCCCCAGTCCACGATCGCCGCGATCGAGAAGCCGCCGAGCAGGGAGTACGCGACGGTGAACGCGACCCGCTCCAGGGGGCGGAGTTCCTTCGCGTTGACGCTCAGCTGGATCGCGCCGACGAAGCCGATGATCACGGCCGCGAGGGAGATGTAGAAAATCGCCAGCCCGCGCGGGTCGCCCTTCTGCAACGGGTTGACATCCCTCACGGTGACCGCCACGCCCGTCGCCCGGCCCACCGGGGGCGCCGACTCGGCGAGCAGTTGCGCGACGGTGGCCCCGGAGGCGCCGGACACGTCCAGCCGGACCGCCCGGCCTCCGGGGGCGACGTCCAGGATCGCGAAGACCTCCTGCTCGTCGATGGCATCGCGCGCGGAGGCGACATCCGGGTACGGGTGCACCCTGAGCGAGGCGTCGAGCGCCTTCTCCATACCGTCGACAAAGGCGACACCCCGCGGCTGTCCGGTGGCGCCGACGATGGCCGTGGGGATCGAGCGGGGGGTGGGGTTCGCCATGGAGTACGTGTACGAGCCGGCGAACAGCCCGGCGGCAGCGGCCAGAATCACCACGAGCAGGGTGGCGGGGGCATAGGGGGACCCCCTGAAGGAGGTCCACCAATTTCGGACGTGGCCGCCCATCACAGACATAAAGCCAACCTAGAGGGATGCCCTGCGGGCGGCCAGGCAGAGGGGGGTGCCTAGGTAGACCGGTGCCCAAGCTGCGGGCCGTCCGTGGCTGATCGCGCCCACGCGGCGGAGCCGCACATGTCACAGCCCCGCGACCCCCTCCGGGGGCACCGCAGCCCATCCGTGACCGCTCGCGCAGTTCCCCGCGCCCCCTTCGGGGCGCGATCCCCGTCCTCACAGCGCAGGCCGTCCGTGGCTGGTCGCGCAGTTCCCCGCGCCCCTGACGGGGCACGACCCCCCGTCCACCACGCGGCGGAGCCGCACATGTCACAGCCCCGCGCCCCTTTCGGGGCACGACCCACGTCCGGAACCGGCATGTCCCAGGCCCCCCGATAAGGGTTCGCGAGTTATTTGTGGGAGGTGCGATCCTGGGGTTCGTATGTCTACGCAGCCTGTCATTGAGTTTGGGTCCCTCTTGCCCCGCCTGTCCGAGCTGTCGCTGCGCGATGCGCACCGGCTCGGTCGCAGGCTCGAAGGCGCGCGCCGGATCCGTAAACCCGAGGCCCGTGCCACCGTCGTCGCCGAGATCGAGGCGGAGGTCGCCAAGGCCGAGGTCCGGATGGCGGGTCGCGCGGGCCGGGTGCCGGAGATCACGTATCCCGAGGAACTCCCGGTCAGCCAGAAGCGGGACGACATCCTCGCGGCGATCCGCGATCACCAGGTCGTGATCGTCGCCGGTGAGACGGGCTCCGGCAAGACCACGCAGATCCCCAAGATCTGTCTCGAACTCGGCCGCGGCGTCCGCGGCATGATCGGCCACACGCAGCCCCGCCGTATCGCGGCCCGCACGGTCGCCGAGCGCGTCGCCGAGGAACTGGACACTCCGCTGGGCCAGGCCGTGGGCTGGAAGGTCCGGTTCACCGACCAGGTCGACCAGGACGCCACCTTCCTCAAACTGATGACCGACGGCATCCTGCTCGCCGAGATCCAGACCGACCGCGAGCTGCGCGCGTACGACACGATCATCATCGACGAGGCCCATGAGCGGTCCCTGAACATCGACTTCCTGCTCGGGTATCTCGCCCAACTCCTGCCGAAGCGCCCCGACCTCAAGGTCGTGATCACCTCGGCGACGATCGACCCGGAGCGTTTCTCACGGCACTTCGGCGACGCCCCGATCGTCGAGGTCAGTGGACGTACGTACCCCGTGGAAGTGCGGTACAGACCGCTCCTCGAAGACGACGCCGAGGACTCCGACCGGGACCAGATCACCGCGATCTGTGACGCCGTCGACGAGCTGCAGAGTGAGGGCGCCGGCGACATCCTGGTCTTTCTCTCCGGCGAGCGCGAGATCCGCGACACGGCCGATGCGCTCAACAAGAAGCAGCTTCGGTTCACCGAAGTACTGCCGCTGTACGCGCGCTTGTCCCACGCCGAGCAGCACCGCGTGTTCCAGCGCCACACCGGCCGCCGCATCGTCCTGGCCACGAATGTCGCCGAGACCTCCCTCACCGTCCCGGGCATCAAGTACGTCATCGACCCGGGCACCGCCCGTATCTCCCGCTACAGCCACCGCACCAAGGTCCAGCGGCTGCCGATCGAAGCGGTCAGCCAGGCCAGCGCCAACCAGCGCAAGGGCCGCTGCGGACGTACCTCCGACGGCATCTGCGTCCGGCTGTACTCCGAGGACGACTTCGAGTCCCGCCCGGAGTTCACGGACGCCGAGATCCTCCGTACGAATCTGGCGTCCGTCATCCTCCAGATGACCGCGGCCGGCCTCGGCGACATCGAGAAGTTCCCCTTCATCGACCCGCCGGACCACCGCAACATCCGTGACGGCGTCCAACTCCTCCAGGAACTGGGCGCGCTGGACCCGCAGGAGAAGGACCACCGCAAGCGGCTCACCGGACTTGGCCGAAAACTGTCGCAGCTTCCGGTCGATCCACGCCTCGCGCGCATGGTCGTGGAGGCCGACAAGAACGGCTGTGTCCGCGAGGTCATGGTCATCGCCGCCGCGCTGTCCATCCAGGACCCCCGCGAGCGCCCCGCCGAGAAACAGACCCAGGCCGACCAGCAGCACGCCCGCTTCAAGGACGAGACCAGCGACTTCCTCGCCTATCTCAATCTGTGGCGGTATGTCCGCGAGCAGCAGAAGGAGCGCGGCTCCTCGTCGTTCCGCCGTATGTGCAAGCAGGAGTATCTGAACTTCCTGCGTATCCGCGAGTGGCAGGACATCTACACGCAGCTGCGTTCGGTCGCCAGGACGATGGGCATCCACGTCAACGAGGACGACGCGCCGGAGCAGTCCGTGCACACCTCGCTGCTCGCCGGGCTGCTCTCGCACATCGGCCTCAAGGACACCGACAAGAACGAGTACCTGGGCGCCCGTGGCGCCAAGTTCGCCGTCTTCCCCGGCTCGGCGCTCTTCAAGAAGCAGCCCAAGGTCATCATGTCCGCGGAGCTGGTGGAGACCTCTCGCCTGTGGGCCCGGGTCAACGCGAAGATCGAGCCCGAGTGGATCGAACCGCTCGCCCAGCACCTGATCAAACGCACGTACAGCGAGCCGCACTGGGAGAAGGACCAGGCGGCCGTGATGGCGTACGAGCGCGTCACGCTGTACGGCGTTCCGATCGTCGCCCACCGCAAGGTCAACTACGGCCGCATCGACGCGGAGGCGAGCCGCGAGCTGTTCATCCGGCACGCGCTCGTGGAGGGCGACTGGCGCACCCACCACAAGTTCTTCGCGGACAACCGCAAGCTGCTCACCGAGGTCGAGGAGCTGGAGCACCGGGCCCGCCGCCGCGACATCCTGGTGGACGACGAGACGCTGTTCGACTTCTACGACCAGCGCGTACCCGACCATGTGGTGTCCGGCGCCCACTTCGACTCCTGGTGGAAGCACCAGCGCCACGAGGCACCCGAACTGCTCGACTTCGAGCGCGAGATGCTCATCCGCGAGTCCGCGGAGGCAGTCACCAAGGCCGACTACCCGGACACCTGGCGGCAGGGCCCGCTCACCTTCCGTGTGACGTACCAGTTCGAGCCGGGCGCGGACGCCGACGGCGTCACCGTGCACATCCCGCTCCAGGTCCTCAACCAGGTCACGGACGAGGGCTTCGACTGGCAGATCCCGGGCCTGCGGGACCAGGTCGTCACCGAGCTGATCCGCTCCCTCCCGAAGCCGATCCGGCGCCACTACGTACCGGCGCCGAACTTCGCGACCAGGTTCCTGGCCCGCGCCCTGCCGCTCCAGGAGCCGTTGACGGTGACGCTGGCGCGGGAGCTGAAGGGCATGGTGGGCGTCCCGGTCACCGCCGACGACTTCGACTGGGCGAAGGTCCCGGAGCATCTGCGGATCACGTTCCGGATCGTCGACGAGCGGCGCCGCAAGCTGGCGGGCGACCCCAGGGAGGCCGAGGACAAGGATCTGGAGGCGCTGCGGCTGCGGCTGCGGCCCAAGGCGCGCCAGGCCATCTCCCAGGCCGCCGCCGCCACCGCCGAGCGCGCGGGCGGCGAGGCCATCGAACGTACGGGCCTCACGGACTGGACCATCGGGAGCCTCACCCGGCTGTTCGAGACCCGGCGGGCCGGACAGCCCGTAAAGGCGTATCCGGCGCTGGTGGACGACGGCGACACGGTCTCCGTACGGCTCTTCGACACCGAGGCCGAGCAGCAGGCCGCGATGTGGCGGGGCACCCGCCGGCTGATCCTGCGCAACATCCCGGTGAATCCGGCGAAGTTCGCGTCGGACAAGCTCACCAACGCGCAGAAGCTGGCGCTCTCGGCCAATCCGCACGGCTCGGTGCAGGCCCTCTTCGACGACTGCGCGACGGCGGCGGCGGACCGGTTGATCGCCGACTTCGGCGGCCCGGCCTGGGACGAGGAGTCCTACCGCAAGCTGTACGAGAAGGTGCGCGCCGACATCGTCGACATGACGGTGCGTACGGTCGGGCAGGTCCAGCAGGTGCTGGCCGCCTGGCAGTCGTGCGAGCGGCGCCTGAAGGCCACCAGGAGCCCCGCGCTGCTGGCCAACCTCACGGACGTACGGGACCAGCTCGCGGGCCTGGTGAAGCCGGGCTTCGTGACGGAGGCGGGGGTCGGACGGCTGCCGGACCTGATGCGCTATCTGGTCGCGGCGGACCGGCGGCTCCAGCAGATGCCGACGAACGTCCAGCGGGACACCACGCGGATGGAGAAGGTCCGCGAGATGCGCGACGAGTACGCGTGGCTGCTGGAGCAGATGCCGCCCGGACGGCCGGTGCCGCGCCAGGTCCTGGACATCCGCTGGATGATCGAGGAACTCCGCGTGAGCTACTTCGCGCACGCGCTGGGCACGGCGTATCCGGTGTCGGACAAGCGGATCGTGAAGGCGATAGACGCGGCTGCCCCGTAGGAAGAACCGGTGAGAGGGCGCTCACCGGCGGTGAGTTCGACCGCATGGCCTGCCCTCCTGTACAGTCTGGTCTCGCGGAACAACGCAGCGGGCAACACAGCGGCGAGTACCGCGAAGCAAGGTCCTGTGGAGCAGTTTGGAGTGCTCGCCACCCTGTCAAGGTGGAGGCCGCGGGTTCAAATCCCGTCAGGACCGCAACAAGGCCCACATCCTCTGGATGTGGGCCTTAAACGTGTGTGCCGTTCACCGGCTCCTCCTATAGCGCAACTACCCTTGCTTCGGCAAGGACTTGAGCATGTGACAGGCGTCACCGAACAATTTTGAAAACCGCCTTACTTACACCTCACCTACAACGACTCAATTTAATATGTGCAATTGCACCCCCATCCACTCGCACCCCTCAGACTCCGACAAGCTCGCGCAGAGCACCCGCACAAGCCCCGCCGAGGCCCCACACAAGCCGGCCCGGACACCTCTCACGACCCACCCACGGCCCGTGTCAGGGCATAAAAAAATCGCGCTGGACCCGGCGGAGTCCAGCGCGATGAACGACGCACCCTTGTCGCGATCAAGCCCAAGTGCTGGGGCGTGGGACCTGTTGGGGCAGGACCCGCGTCGTGTGGAGCTGATGATCGGGCGAGCACCGGATGGGGGACCCGGCGGAAATGCCCGAGTTATGCGGGGTCAGGCTTCGCTGCGCTGCTGCGGAATGCCCGCCAGCAGAGCACGGACCTCCGCCTCGCGGTAGCGACGATGCCCGCCGAGCGTGCGGATCGACGTGAGCTTGCCAGCCTTCGCCCAGCGCGTGACCGTCTTGGGGTCGACGCGGAACATCGTGGCGACCTCAGCCGGGGTCAGCAGCGGCTCGGCATCAGGGGTGCGAGCGGTCATGAGCGGCCTCCTCGGGAGAACCGAACCATCTCGGTTCTTTCCTCTAAATTCTGCACCTTGACCCGCGTTGCCCGAAATGGCGGACGCGGGTCGAGTCGGTTATAGGACGAACGGCTTGTCCTCGGCACTACAACTACACCATCTGTCCAGCCGCGTCGGCCAAACCGATGGAATTGCCCTCCCAGGTGTTCATCAGCGACGGATGCCGATGGACCATGCCATAGCGGACAGTCACACCCCAGTGACGATCAGTCACAGAGTGATCAGGAGTCATCAGACCCCCCATAGCGTGCAATGCAGAGCAATCCGTCCTTATCGGGACGGAAGGAGCCCTCCCCGGACTCCTTGTCCTATTTTGGCACGAGGAGGGGTGATGGGCGCAAGGCCCCGGTAAGTGCGGTCCATCACGCTTGGCACACTTGACGCAAAGGCCCGGAACGGGAACTACGTCCCGTATCCGACGGACTGCGCACGGTCAGGGCACACGCCCCGGCCGAGTCAGCTCGCGGACTGCCGGTCCCGCACCGTCCGCCAGCGGTCCGCGAGCCGTGCGTACGCCTCGCCCGCGACGGCCCCGTCCCCGGTGCGCAACGCCTCGATGCCCTCGGCCACGTCCGCCGCCGAGTGATCGCCGTCGAGATGGGTCGCGGGCAGCGCGTGCACCAGTCCGCCGTAGTCCAGTTCGACCAGCGAACGCGGATGGAACTCCTCAAGCCAGCGCCCCACATCTACCAGGCCGTCGATCATGGGGCTCTCGTCGAGGGCGTCCTTGAGCGCTTTCAGGCCACGTGCGACCCGCCGCCGCGCCTGCACCATCGGCGTCCGGTACCGCAGCACCGGCACCCCCACACCGTCCTCTTCGGAACCTACGTCGCCTTCGTCCCGGTCCTCGCCTACCGCACCGCCCGCCCGGTACTCCCGCTCCTCGTCCGAGACCAGCACGAACCAGGTCAGCGGCACCTGCCAGGTCGCCGTCCGGATCCACGGCCGCGCGTCGGGGTTACGGGCCAGCCAGCGCTCGTAGTCGTCGGCCGTCTGGCGGCGCACCACCGGCGGCAGCACCGCGTCCAGGACCCGCGGCGGCAGTCGGCCCGGCAGCTCGCCCAGCGCCTGCCAGCCCCGCAGCCGGGTCCGCCACGGGCACACGCACACCACACCGTCGATGTCCGCGACGAACGCGTCATCGCTCTCGTGCACCGGCACCGGCACCGGCGGCGTGGCCAGCAAGTCCGTCAGCGAACGGCGCAGTTCCTCCTGGTACGAGGGACGGTCGGCGCGCCGCGCGTACTTCGCCCAGTGACTGCGCTCGGGCTCGGGAAAGGCGGCCAGCGGCTCGTACACGCGCAGATAGGACGCGTACGGAACGATCACCGGGGACAGCTTGGGCACCCCTGCTCCCTCCCCCTCGGACCGGCTCGGAAACCCGGCGGGAAACCACTCCAAATCGTGCCACGCCCACACCCCGGGGGCCCCGCCGCCCACGCCGCGCCGGAGTGATCCTGGGCACTAGGGCCTGCCCGGCGGGGTCAGCTCGGAGACGCGGGGTCTGACAAGCTGCCGTTGCATTGCTCCGACCTGACCCGCCGGGCAGACCCTAGGCGGATCACCACCACTGGAGGCTCTACGCTCTTCACCACCGGACCCGACCACCCCCACGGGCGCCGGCTCCAACCGCCGCAACTTACCTGGGAGTCACCACAGTGACCGACGTAACCAACGGCGTCCTGCACACCCTGTTCCACTCGGATCAGGGGGGACATGAGCAAGTCGTGCTCTGCCAGGACCGTGCCAGTGGCCTCAAGGCCGTCATCGCCCTGCACTCCACCGCCCTGGGCCCCGGCCTGGGCGGCACCCGGTTCTATCCGTACGCGAGCGAGGAAGCGGCCGTCGCGGACGCGCTGAACCTCTCGCGCGGGATGTCGTACAAGAACGCCATGGCGGGCCTCGACCACGGCGGCGGCAAGGCCGTGATCATCGGCGACTCGGCGGCCATCCAGGGCGCGCGGCGCACCGAACTGCTCCTCGCCTACGGCCGGTTCGTGGCCTCGCTCGGCGGCCGGTACGTCACCGCCTGCGATGTCGGCACCTATGTCGCCGACATGGACGTGGTGGCCCGCGAGTGCCGCTGGACGACCGGTCGCTCCCCGGAGAACGGCGGCGCCGGCGACTCGTCGGTGCTGACCGCCTACGGCGTCTTCCAGGGCATGCGGGCCAGCGCCCAGCACCTGTGGGGCACCCCGTCCCTGCGCGGCCGTACGGTCGGCGTCGCGGGCGTCGGCAAGGTCGGCCACCACCTCGTGGAGCACCTGCTCGAAGACGGCGCCGAGGTCGTCGTCACGGACGTCCGCGCCGAATCGGTACGCCGGATCACCGAACGGCACCCCAAGGTCACCGCCGTCGCCGACACGGACGCGCTGATCCGTACCGAGGGTCTGGACGTGTACGCGCCGTGCGCGCTGGGCGGGGCGCTCGACGACGACACCGTGCCCGCGCTGACCGCCGCGGTGGTGTGCGGCGCCGCCAACAACCAGCTCGCCCACCCGGGCGTCGAGAAGGACCTCGCCGACCGCGGGATCCTCTACGCGCCCGACTACGTGGTGAACGCGGGCGGGGTCATCCAGGTCGCCGACGAGCTGCGCGGCTTCGACTTCGACCGGTGCAAGGCGCAGGCCGCGAAGATCTTCGACACCACGCTCGGAATCTTCGCTCGTGCGAAGGAGGACGGTGTTCCGCCGGCCGCCGCGGCCGACCGGATCGCCGAGCAGCGGATGGCCGAGGCCCGCAGGCCCTGACCCTCCGGGGCCCGTGAAAGGCCCGTGAAAGACCCGTCAAGGGCGCGTGAACCGCGTTGTCAGGGACCCGCCGAGCGGCCGTGAGAGACAAGACTCACCCCCGTCGGCGGGTCGTCCGCCCAGAAGAGGTTAAAATCGCGGTTGACCAGCGAGGACGGGGCGCCTCGCGGGTTCTGCACACAGGTGGCTGCTGCGGGCGACGTACCGTATGGCCGCAGGAGCAGGTACCGTGGAAGCCCTACGGACCGGTCTCTCCACGGAGAGTCCGTTCTAGATCATGAACGCGTGTCAAGACTCTGGGGCCGTCGAGCCCTGTCACCGAGGGGGTCGAGCCATGGGGCGCGGCCGGGCCAAGGCCAAGCAGACGAAGGTCGCCCGCCAGCTGAAGTACAACAGCGGCGGGACTGACCTGTCGCGTCTGGCCAACGAGCTGGGCGCATCGACTTCGAGTCAGCCTCCGAACGGCGAGCCGTTCGAAGACGACGACGAGGACGACGACCCGTACGCACAGTACGCGGATCTGTACAACGACGAGGACGATGACGAGTCGGGACCAGCCGACGAGTCCGATCCCCCGTCGTCGCAACGCCGCGGCGCGTGACGCTCCGCTGGTTGACCCGTTGAGAGGGTGACCCGTTGAGGGCGGTGCGAAAACTCCAGGTCGTGGGGGGCTTGGCGCGCAGTTCCCCGCGCCCCTTCGGGGGCGCGTCCCCCGCGCCCTTCAGAGGGCGTAGTCACCGGTCAGGGTTGCACCCGTCGGGTGCGTGTCTCGGGCGGTGATCGTTCCGGCCACCCACGCGTCCACGCCTCGGTCGGCGAGGGTGGTGAGGGCTGTGTCGACCGAGTTCTCGGGGACGATCGCCATCATGCCGACGCCCATGTTCAGCGTCTTCTCCAGCTCCAGGCGCTCGACCTGTCCGGCCCTGCCGACCAGGTCGAAGACGGGCGCCGGGGTCCAGGTCGCGCGGTCGACGGTGGCGTGCAGTCCGTCGGGGATCACCCGTGCCAGATTCGCCGCGAGTCCGCCGCCGGTGATGTGGCTGAAGGCGTGCACCTCGGTCGTCCGGGTCAGCGCCAGACAGTCCAGGGAGTAGATCTTGGTGGGCTCCAGGAGTTCCTCGCCGAGGGTCCGGCCGAACTCCTCGACCCGCTGGTCCAGACGCATCCCGGCACGGTCGAAGACGACGTGCCGGACGAGCGAGTACCCGTTGGAGTGAAGGCCGGAGGACGCCATCGCGATCACCGTGTCACCCGTACGGATACGATCCGGGCCGAGCAGTTCCGCGGCCTCCACCACGCCCGTACCGGCTCCCGCGACGTCGAAGTCGTCCGGGCCGAGGAGGCCCGGGTGCTCGGCGGTCTCGCCGCCGACGAGGGCGCAGCCGGCCAGGACACAGCCCTCGGCGATGCCCTTGACGATGGCGGCGACCCGCTCGGGGTGGACCTTGCCGACGCAGATGTAGTCGGTCATGAAGAGCGGTTCGGCGCCGCACACCACGATGTCGTCCATCACCATCGCGACCAGGTCGTGGCCGATGGTGTCGTACACACCGAGCTGCCGGGCGAGGTCGACCTTGGTGCCGACGCCGTCCGTGGCGGAGGCGAGCAGCGGCCGGTCGAACCGCTTCAGGGCGGAGGCGTCGAAGAGTCCGGCGAATCCGCCGAGGCCGCCCAGGACCTCGGGGCGCTTCGTCTTCTTCACCCACTCCTTCATCAGCTCGACGGCGCGGTCGCCCGCCTCGATGTCGACGCCCGCGCTCGCGTAGCTGGCACCGGTGGTCTCAGACATGGCTGGGGGAGCTTTCGTGTCGTCCTGCGGGGGCAAGGCGGGAGGTGGTGGTCGTACGGGGCATACGGGTCGTCCGATCCGGGTGCCGTGCGCCTAGGGGCGGCGCAGCGCGTCGACCGCCGCGGTGGCCGCGGGACCGGCCGCCAGCTCGGTCTCCAGGAGCTGCTTGCCGAGTAGCTGGGGGTCGGGCAGGTCCATCGGGTACTCGCCGTCGAAGCAGGCACGGCAGAGGTTCGGCTTGTCGATGGTGGTGGCCTCGATCATCGCGTCGAGCGAGATGTAGTGGAGGGAGTCGGCGCCGAGCGACTTGCCGATCTCTTCGACGGTCATGCCGTTGGCGATGAGTTCGGCGCGGGTCGCGAAGTCGATGCCGAAGAAACAGGGCCACTTCACGGGGGGCGAGGAGATCCGGATGTGCACCTCGGCGGCGCCGGCCTCGCGGAGCATACGGACCAGGGCGCGCTGGGTGTTGCCGCGGACGATGGAGTCGTCCACGACGATCAGGCGCTTGCCCTTGATGACTTCCTTGAGCGGATTCAGCTTGAGGCGGATACCGAGCTGGCGGATCGTCTGCGAGGGCTGGATGAAGGTCCGGCCGACATACGCGTTCTTCACCAGGCCGGAGCCGAAGGGGATGCCGGACGCCTCCGCGTACCCGATGGCGGCGGGGGTGCCGGACTCCGGTGTCGCTATCACCAGATCGGCGTCGACGGGGGCTTCCTTGGCGAGGCGGCGGCCCATCTCCACCCGGGACAGATAGACGTTCCGTCCGGCGATGTCGGTGTCGGGGCGGGCCAGATAGACGTACTCGAAGATGCAGCCCTTGGGCTTCGCTTCCGCGAATCGGGAGGTGCGGATGCCGTTCTCGTCGACGGCGACGAACTCGCCCGGCTCTATCTCCCGGACATAGGTCGCGCCGCAGATGTCGAGCCCGGCGGACTCCGACGCGACGACCCAGCCGCGCTCCAGTCGGCCGAGTACCAGCGGGCGGATGCCCTGCGGGTCACGGGCGGCGTAGAGGGTGTGCTCGTCCATGAAGACCAGCGAGAAGGCGCCCTTCACCTCGGGGAGGACCTTGGCCGCGGCCTCCTCGACGGTCAGGGGCTTGCCGTTCGCGTCGCCGGTGTCGGTCTGTCCGGCGAGGAGGGCGGTGATCAGGTCGGTGTCGTTCGTCGCGGCGATCCGGCCGGAGCGGCTGACGGTCTCCGGCGCGGGCAGGGCGGCGACCATCTCGGCGAGCTGGGCCGTGTTGACCAGGTTGCCGTTGTGCCCGAGCGCGAGGGAGCCGTGCGGGGTGGCACGGAAGGTCGGCTGCGCGTTCTCCCAGACCGAGGCTCCGGTGGTGGAGTAGCGGGCGTGGCCCACGGCGATGTGGCCCTGAAGGGCGCCGAGGGAGGTCTCGTCGAAGACCTGGGAAACGAGGCCCATGTCCTTGAAGACGAGGATCTGGGAGCCGTTGCTGACCGCGATTCCCGCGGATTCCTGGCCCCGATGCTGGAGGGCGTAGAGCCCGAAGTACGTGAGCTTTGCGACCTCTTCGCCCGGAGCCCAGACACCGAAGACGCCACAAGCGTCCTGGGGGCCTTTCTCGCCGGGGAGCAGATCGTGATTGAGTCGACCGTCACCACGTGGCACGGCACCGAGTGTAGGCGAGATCGACCACTGGTCCGAATTGGGGACGCTTTCCGTAACCGGGATCACTTTCGCGGAAGTGCCGCCGTCACTTCGCCGGGGCGTCGGCCTTCCCTGCCGTGGCGGCGATTCCGGTGCCGTCGGGTGCGGTGAGGGTGAGGCCCCGGTGGCTCAGTTCGTAGGTGAGCTGCTTGCCGTCGAAGAGGCGCAGGAGGGTGCGCTCGACCTTCATCACCGGTTCGGGGCAGAGCATGCGGGTGGTGACGGCCCTGGACAGGGTGAGGTGACCGTCGGTGATCTTCGCCGTCGCGGAGACGCGGTTGCAGCCGAGGGTGCCGGTGACCTTGCCGTCCTTGCCGAAGGTCAGCTTGGCCTTGCCGTCGACGTCCTTCGGGAGTGACGTGGCGGTCTTCTCCTCGACCAGCGAGGTCACGGTCCATTCGGTGCCGGTGAGCGGGACCGGCTTCTCCTCGGTGAGGGCGATGCGGTCGCCGCCCGGGGTGGTGAGGGTGAGCGTGCCGGCGTCGACCTTGGCGGTGAGTTCGCCCGCGCCCAGGGCCTTCGCCAGCAGATCCTCGTAGGCCATCGTCTGTTTCGGGCAGCCGATCAGGGTGGTTTCCATGTCGCCGAAGCTGATGGTGCCGTCCTTGATCTCGGCGGTGGTGCCGAAGTGGTTGCAGCCGAGGGTGCCGGAGGTCTTTCCGTCGCGCTCGATGCTGACGTGGCTGCCTTCCGGCGCCGTGTACTTCTTGCCGCCGACCGTGAGATCGCGGACATTCCAGTGGATACCGGTGACGGGCAGCGAGGTGTCGACGGCGCCGGAGCCCGCGCCGGAGCCGTCGCCGGTCGCGGTGCCGCAGGCGGTGAGGAGGCCCACGGCGGCGAGGGTGCTGACGGTGCTGAGGGTCAGACGCTGCGTGTACATGCCGGTGTGACGGGACGGGCGGGGGGATCGGTTCCCTGCCGTCCGGGGCGGTCAGGTCAGGATCGGGAGCAATGCGGACAGGTCGGCCCGCTCGCCGCTGGCGCTGACCTTGGCCGCGTCGCGTTCCGTCGCCCAGTCCGTCCGCCCGGTCGCGAGCCGGATCCAGGTGAGCGGGTCGGTCTCCACGACGTTCGGCGGGGTGCCGCGGGTGTGCCGGGGGCCTTCGACGCACTGCACCACGGCGTACGGCGGGATCCTGACCTCCGTCGAGCCGCCGGGCGCCTTCACGGCGAGCGCGTCGGCGAGCAGCCGGGTCGCGGCGGCGAGCGCCTGCCGGTCGAAGGGGATCGCGAGCCCGGTGGCGCGGTTGAGGTCGTCGGTGTGGACGACGAGTTCGACGGTACGGGTGACCAGGTAGTCGTCCAGGGTCATGGTTCCCATACGGGTCCTGACGAGCCGGGTACCGGGCCCCTCGTCGAGCCGGGCGGCGACCCGGTCGGCGATGTCCCCGAGCAGCGCGTCGAGGTCAGGGTGTTTGATGGCGAGCGCGCGGGTGTCGTCATCGATCCCATCGGCGTACCGCCCGGTCGCGAACGGCCAGTCCAACAGCCCGACTTCGGCCCGCGCCTGTTGCCCGGCCGCGTCCAGCCCCCGCTCGACGGCGCCGAGCGCCATACCGATGTGCGCGACAAGCTCCCGCACACTCCACTCCCCCACCCCGGACCGCAACGCCCCGTCCCCCAGCCCCCGCACCCCGTCCCGCACCACCCCGAACTGCCCGAACACGGCCCCGCGAATCTTGCCGGAATCATAGGACCGAGCACGCTTCTTGACGGGAGACATGGGGTCGAGGGTAGTCAGGGAGCGGGGGACAAGGGGGTCGGGGCCGGAACGGTGAATGTCTCCCCGTTCGACGGGACCCCGATGTCGCGCCAGGTGAAAGGGATTCCTCGGGCTGTGTCCAGGTCTGGGGAGTTCATGAGTTGGAAGTGGACGTGGGGTTCTGTCGAGTTGCCTGAGTTGCCGCAGGCCGCTAGGGGGGTGCCTGCCTCGACCGTGTCGCCGGCGCGGATCTTTAGGGAGCCCTGTTGGACGTGGGCGTACATCGCGTACGTGCCGTCGCCCAGGTCCAGGACGATGTGGTTGCCGACGATCCGTGCGGCGCCGAGCGTCTCGCGCAGGGTGCTCTCGATCAGCAGCAGGTACGCCAGCATCGGCAGCGAGTTCCGGCTCAGGTGGTCGCGCTGGTTGTCCGACGCGTGGACCACCGTGCCGTCCGCCACCGCGAGCAGCGGAGCGCCGTACGCGGGGAAGGCGTCGCTGCGGCAGACCGGCGGCCACACCCAGGCGAACCCGGGGCGGGCGGGGCCGTCACCCGGTTCCGGCTCGGCCACGATGTCGATCGCATACGTCTGCCCGTACCCGTGTGTGCCATGGCTCGGGACCTTGTCGGCCGGGCTGTTGACCGCGCTCCAGCGGCCGGTGACCGGGGGTAGGACTTCCACCGGCGGTCGGTTCGCGACCGGGCGCAGGTTCCTCATGCCGCTCCTCAGCAGCATGAGGACCACGACCAGGGCCGCGCCCAGGCCGAGCCAGATTCTCGGGTACGGCGACTCGCCGAGGCGGTCGATCACGAAGCTGCCCAGGATCAGTCCGACCAGGGCGATCAGCAGGACGCGGTAGGCGACCATCAGCAGTTTTCGGGTTCGTACGGACATCGCACCCTCTCCAGGGGTCAGGGGCGGGCGGCCGTCAGGGCCACCAGCAGGGGCACCACACGGGTGCCCGGCACCTCGTACCGCCCCCGGCTCGTGGTGTGCAGCCAGCCCGCGCCGGTCAGTTGGCGCAGGTGGTGGTAGATCTGCCCGGTGGTGCCGAGCCCTTCGAGTTCGGTCAGCTCGGCAGCGGTCCGCCGGCCGCCGAGGATCTCGCGCAGCAGCCGCAGCCGTACGGGGTGCCCGAGGGCGGCCAGGGATTCGGCGGCGTCGGACCAGTCACCGTCCGGCCCATCGGCGAAGAGCGGTGCGGCGAGTGCCCCGTGCTGCCACTCGTACCACTCGCCAGTCGGCAGTCGCACGGCTCCCGTGAACAGCACTCCTCCGTCGCCCGCGCCCGCGTCGGCGAGCTGCGCTTTGAACCCGTTCAGCGCCCAGAAGTCGCCCTCGGCCAGGCGAGGTCTGTCCGGACTCTCCCGTTCCGCCGCCTCCAGAGCCGCGAGCCGGGCCTCCAGCGCGGCGACCCGCGCCTCCAGTTCCATGACGCCAAGATACGTAATTACGTAGTTCCAGGCAAACAGGTCCTCCTCGGAACCCCTTCGGAACCCCTTCTGCCGGCACACGACGGAGCCCCTGTCCCGCCGAGAGGGCGGATTCCAGGGGTCGTCGCAACACGTGATCACTGACGTGTGGTGGCGAGCAGTTTATGCAGGCGCTCGGCTGGGGTTTCCCAGCCGAGCGTT
>NZ_JBHVQT010000009.1:391473-444918 GCF_042886315.1 Streptomyces sp. NPDC058001 | reverse complement strand
GGGGCGCCCCCCCCTCTTTTGCGGGGGGCGCCGCCACCGTCGTACCCGATGCCGTCCGATGCCCGGTCAGCGCACCCGGGGCGTGCCCTTCGGCGCGCTCTTCGCGACCGCCTTGCCGTGCGTGTCCACGACCGTCCGGTCACCGAGAGGCGCGTCGAGCCGTACGGTCCGCTTCTCCATGACGGCCATCGCGACGCAGATCGCGTCCTTCTCCGAGGTCCCGGTGACCTTCACGGTCACCTGGTCACCGCTCGCGCTCGCCGACGCCTCGTAGGTGCTGCACACCCCGGCGGTGAAGTGCAGCGTCAGCTCCGATCCCGACACCGTGTACCAGTCGACGGGGACGGTGCTGGTGACCGTGTCGCCGTTGCCGGACGGCGGCTCGGCGGGCTTCGCCGGCTCCTGGGGCGTCGCCGGTGTCTTCGGGGCCGCGAGATACGCGGGGTCCACCGCCGGATACGTCACGGTGAACGCGTCCCCCGCGCCCCGCGGCTCCACCGTGAACAGCCAGGACGGTACGAGTGCCTGCTGCCCGGCGACCGACTGGGCCGCGAGGCCGAAGGTGGCGTCCGTGACGTCGATCGCCGCCTGCTGCGGCAGCTCGGTGGTAGACCCGGTCCCGCAGGGCGCCTCCGGCCGGTCCTCGTGGGGGACGGGCGTCGCGCAGCCACCGATACCGACGCGTGAGCTGCCCTCCTTGTTCAGCAGGTCCAGCGTCTCCCGCGCGCCGAGCACCGGATACGTCGCCGACTTCGCGGGCGCCTTCAACTGCCCGCTCCCGCCGACGACTTCACCACCCGCCCCGATCTGCACCCCGGTCGTCCAGCCGTACGTGGGCAGCCCGCCGACCTCCGGCTGCGCGTTCACCACCCGTACCGCGCCCATGAGTTGACGTGCGTCGAGCTTGGCGTCGTCCTGGCCCAGGGCCTTCAGTACGGGAGCTGCGGCGGCCTTCGCGTCCCGCTCGCTCACGGGCTTCCCCGTGTCCGCGCGGATGTCCGTGGGGGTGTCCGGCGCGCAGGTGGTCCTGGCCGCGCAGTTGTCCGTGCCCGGCGCGTACCGCGAGAACGTCCAGGTGCCCGGCGCCTTCACGCTCACCCGCAGCGCCGGACCCGAACCGTCCTTCGCGCCACCCATGCGCCACGCGTCACCGGACCGCAAGGGTGTGCCCTCAAGGCCCAACGCCCGTGCGAGCCGCGTCACTTCACCCGCGCCGACCTCACCGCCCGGCCGGTACACGGCCGCGCTGCCAGGTCCGTCCGGCAGTGTGCCGGTGGCCCGGTACGTCGTCCCGTTCGGGTCGGGTTCACCCGGCGCGATGCCCGGCGGCGTACTTCCCGTGCCCGCCGGCGCACCCGCGTACCCGTCCAGCGCGAGCGGCGGCGGTACGGGCCCGTCGCCGCCCGGCGTACCGGACTTGCCGTCGCTGTGCCCGCTGTCCGACGCGGTCGCGAGATACATGCCGCCGCCCCCGGCCAGCAGCACCGCCGCCGCGACGGAGACGATCGTCAACGGGGAACGCCGCGTTCGCGTTCGCGTCCCGGTCGCGTCCTGGTCGCCTCGTTCGGTGCTCACCGCATCGCCCCTTCGCCTGTGCCGAGGTCACCGGGACCCGGCGGGTCTCTGGCCCATGTCCCCCGCGCGGGGGACGGCGATGGGACGTACCGGGGGAGCGCACGGTTCCCGCACGCGTCCCGGGACGATCCGTACGGGCGCCTCAGTCGCCGTACTCGGACATGGCGTCGAGCAGCTTCGCGGACGCGGCGGGGACGACCACACCGTGGATACCGTGGACGGGCGGCACCGGTCGCGGGGCGCCCGCCGGGGGCGTCACCCAGTGCGGCACCATCCGGGCGCAGTCGCCGCGCAGCGAGGCGAGCCCGCCTTCGAGGTCGAGCGGAGCGGAATCCCGGAACTGGAGGTTCTTCATACCTGAACCGTAGGCACCCCGGACCTTGCCGAAAAAGAGCTACTATCGGGTAGTTTTCCCACCTCGGAGCTGTTACCGGCGTCGTGGCGACCCGATAGCGTGAGATGTCAGCCCCCGCCACCCAGGAGCAGCCTCGCCGTGCGTATCGCAGTCACCGGCTCCATCGCCACCGACCATCTGATGACCTTCCCCGGCCGATTCGCCGACCAACTCGTCGCGGATCAGCTGCACACGGTCTCCCTCTCCTTCCTCGTCGACAGCCTCAACGTCCGCAGGGGCGGCGTCGGGGCGAACATCGCCTTCGGTATGGGACAGCTCGGCGCGACGCCGATCCTGGTGGGCGCGGCCGGTGCCGACTTCGGCGAGTACCGGGCCTGGCTGGACCGGCACGGCGTCGACACCGCGTCCGTCCGTATCTCCGAGGTGCTGCACACCGCCCGCTTCGTCGTCACCACCGACGCCGACCACAACCAGATCGGCTCCTTCTACACGGGCGCGATGAGCGAGGCCCGGCTGATCGAACTCAAGGCCGTCGCCGACCGCGTGGGCGGGCTCGACCTCGTCCTGATCGGCGCCGACGACCCGGAGGGCATGCTCCGGCACACCGAGGAGTGCCGCTCCCGGTCGATCCCGTTCGCCGCGGACTTCTCGCAGCAGATCGCCCGGATGAACGGCGACGAGATCCGGATACTGCTCGACGGCGCGACCTACCTCTTCTCCAACGAGTACGAGAAGGGGCTCATCGAGTCCAAGACGGACTGGTCCGACAAGGAGATCCTCGGCCGGGTCGGACACCGGGTCACCACGCTCGGCTCGCGGGGCGTCCGGATCGAGCGGGTCGGTCACGACCCGATCGAGGTCGGGGTGCCGGAGGAGAACGCCAAGGTCGACCCGACAGGTGTCGGCGACGCCTTCCGCGCCGGATTCCTCTCGGGCCTCGCGTGGGGCGTCGAACTGGAGCGGGCGGCCCAGGTCGGCTGCATGCTCGCGACGCTGGTCATCGAAACCGTGGGGACCCAGGAGTACCAGGTCCGCCGGGCCCACTTCATGGAACGCTTCACCAAGGCGTACGGCGACACGGCCGCGAGTGAGGTCCGGACCCACCTCGGCTGACCCGGAGCACCGGCGGGCCGGGGTCAGTGGGTGCGGCGGACCACATAGGCCGCACCCACGGGCGCCGGTTGTTCGCCCACGTACTCCTGGCCTCGCATCTCGCACCACGCCGGGATGTCCAGCCGGGCCGCCTCGTCGTCGGCGAGTACCGTCACGGTGCCGCCGACCGGCACGTCCCCGATCACCTTGGCCAGCTCGATCACCGGAACCGGGCAGCGCCGGCCCAGGGCGTCGACGACCAGCGACGACGGTGACCCGGAGGCATCGGGCCGGGTCACCGGAGCGCCCAGCCGTTCGCGGACCGAGGCGACCACACCCGGCAGCACCCCGAGGAACCGGTCCACCTCCGCACCGGTGACGCCCAGCGGCAACGACACCCGGACATTGCCCTCACTCAGTACGCCCATCGCCTTGAGCACATGGCTCGGCGTCAGCGTGCTGCTCGTACAGGAGGAGCCGGACGACACCGAGAACCCCGCGCGGTCCAGCTCGTGCAGCAGTGTCTCCCCGTCGACATAGAGACAGGAGAAGGTGACGAGGTGGGGCAGCCGTCGCACCGGGTCGCCCACCACCTCCACATCCGGCACCAGACCGGGCACCCGCACCCGGATCCGTTCCGTCAGCTCCCGCAGCCGCGCCCCCTCGGCCGCCGCTTCGGCCCGTACCGCACGCAGCGCGGCAGCCGCCGCCACGATCGCGGGGATGTTCTCGAAGCCGGCCGCCCGCCCCGACTCCCTTTCGTCCGCGGGCCCTTGCGGCGCGAACCGCACCCCCTTGCGCACCGCGAGCAGCCCCACGCCCGCCGGACCGCCCCACTTGTGCGCGCTCGCCGTCAGCAGCGACCACCCCCCGGCCACCGGCCCCCACCCGAGGGACTGCGCCGCGTCCACCAGGAGCGGCACCCCCGCCGCCCCGCACACCTCGGCGACCTCGGCCACCGGCTGCTCGGTGCCCACCTCGTGGTTCGCCGACTGAAGACAGGCCAGCGCGGTGTCCGCCCGCAGCGCGGCACTGTAGGTGTCCACCGCCACCGCACCGGACCGCGCCACCGGCACCTCGGTCACCTCGCCGCCCGCCGCCGCGTGGACCTCGGCGGCGTGCAGGACCGCGGAGTGCTCGACCGCCGACACCACCAGGTGCCGGCCGACCCGGCGCCGGCCCGCGAGCGCGCCGGCGACCGCGGTGTGCAGCGCACGTGTACCCGAAGAGGTGAAGACCAGCTCGTCCGGACGGCACCCCACGGCCTCCGCCGCCGCCTCACGCGCGGCGTCGAGCAGCATCCGGGCACGCCGGCCCTCGCGGTACAGCCGTGCCGGGTCGGCCCACCCCTCGTCGAGCGACGCCTGGAGCGCCTGTCGGGCGACGGGATGCAGCGGAGCGGAGGACGCGACGTCGAAATAGGACACGTCAGTAAGCTAACCCCTGTTCCGGAGGGGGCGTCAGAAGGGCATCCCGAGCGCCCGATCCGGGCCCCGCCACAGGGCTTCTACCAGGCCCGGCCACACCTTCGGGGAGTCGGGCGGCGCGTTGGGCACCCTCCCCGCGCGACCCCAAATTGCGTCCAGTAGGGTTTGGTCCGCATAAACATCCAAACCCCTGCCCGCGGCAGGGGGCGGCGACCGGACCAGCGTGAAGGCCGCAGCCGACCGCGCGGGCGAGACTCTCGGGAAGGCGCTACGTGAGTCCCAACGGCTCCGACCTCCCCCACTGCCTGAAGGGCGTGGGTGGTACCCCCAAGCCGCGGCGCCCGGTGCGGCGGACGCTGCTCCAGGCATTGACCGCGGGCCTGGTCCTGGCGACCGCCACCGGTTGCACATACGAGGACTTTCCCCGCCTCGGTATGCCCACCCCGGTCACGGAAGAGGCTCCGCGGATCCTCTCCCTGTGGCAGGGCTCGTGGGCAGCCGCGCTCGCCGTGGGCGTGCTGGTGTGGGGGCTGATCCTGTGGAGTGTGTTCTTCCACCGGCGCAGCCGCACCAAGGTCGAAGTTCCCTCGCAGACCCGGTACAACATGCCCATCGAGGCGCTGTACACCGTGGTCCCCATCATCATCGTCTCGGTGCTGTTCTACTTCACGGCCCGTGACGAGTCGAAGCTCCTCGACCTCAGCCCGAAGCCCGACCACACGGTCAACGTGGTCGGCTTCCAGTGGAGCTGGGGCTTCAACTACATCGAGGATGTGCCCGGTTCCACGGGCAACGCCAACACGGACCCGAACCTGGCGGCCATTCCGGACCGGTTCAGGAAGGACTACCCGGCCAACGCCGGCGGTGTCTACGACGTCGGCGTCCCCGGTACCCGTAACCCGCAGACGGGCAACCCCGGCCCCACCCTCTGGCTGCCCAAGGGAGAGAGCGTCCGCTTCGTCCTCACGTCGCGCGATGTCATCCACTCCTTCTGGGTGGTGCCCTTCCTGATGAAGATGGACGTCATCCCGGGCCACACCAACGCCTTCCAGGTGACCCCCGACAAGGAGGGCACCTTCCTCGGCAAGTGCGCCGAGCTGTGCGGCACCGACCACTCCCGCATGCTCTTCAATGTGAAGGTCGTCTCGCCCGAGCGCTACCAGCAGCACCTCAAGGAGCTGGCGGACAAGGGTCAGACCGGTTACGTCCCGGCCGGCATCGAGCAGACGCCCCACGAAAAGAACCGGGAGACGAACAACCTGTGAGCATCCTCAACGAACCCAAGGGTGCCGACGAGGCCGACGACTCGTACGAGAACGAGCTGCCGGTCAGGCGCAAGCGGCCAGGAAGCGTCGTGGTCTCGTGGCTCACGACCACCGACCACAAGACCATCGGTACGTTGTATCTGGTCACGTCGTTCGCGTTCTTCTGCATCGGTGGGGTCATGGCGCTGTTCATGCGCGCCGAGTTGGCCCGGCCGGGTACGCAGATCATGTCGAACGAGCAGTTCAACCAGGCGTTCACGATGCACGGCACGATCATGCTGCTGATGTTCGCGACGCCGTTGTTCGCGGGTTTCGCGAACTGGATCATGCCGCTGCAGATCGGTGCGCCGGATGTGGCGTTCCCGCGACTGAACATGTTCGCCTACTGGCTGTACCTGTTCGGGTCGATCATCGCGGTGGCGGGATTCCTGACACCGAGTGGTGCGGCGGACTTCGGCTGGTTCGCGTACTCGCCGCTGTCGGACGCGGTGCGGTCGCCGGGTATCGGCGCGGACATGTGGATCATGGGTCTGGCGTTCTCCGGTTTCGGAACGATCCTGGGCTCCGTCAACTTCATCACCACGATCATCTGCATGCGGGCACCGGGCATGACGATGTTCCGTATGCCCATCTTCGTGTGGAACGTGCTGCTCACCGGTGTGCTGGTGCTGCTGGCGTTCCCGGTCCTCGCGGCGGCGCTGCTGGCCCTTGAGGCGGACCGGAAGTTCGGGGCGCACATCTTCGACGCGGCCAACGGCGGCGCGTTGTTGTGGCAACACCTGTTCTGGTTCTTCGGGCATCCAGAGGTCTACATCATCGCGTTGCCCTTCTTCGGGATCATCTCGGAAGTGCTACCGGTGTTCTCGCGTAAACCGATGTTCGGTTACTCGGGTCTGATCGGCGCGACGATCGCTATCGCCGGTCTGTCGGTGACGGTGTGGGCGCACCACATGTATGTCACCGGTGGTGTGCTCCTACCGTTCTTCTCGTTCATGACGTTCCTCATCGCGGTGCCAACCGGTGTGAAGTTCTTCAACTGGATCGGCACGATGTGGAAGGGGTCATTGTCGTTCGAGACACCGATGTTGTGGGCGGTCGGCTTCTTGATCACCTTCACCTTCGGTGGTCTCACCGGTGTGATCCTGGCGTCGCCGCCCATGGACTTCCATGTCTCGGACTCGTACTTCGTGGTCGCGCACTTCCACTACGTCATCTTCGGCACCGTGGTCTTCGCGATGTTCTCCGGCTTCCACTTCTGGTGGCCGAAGTTCACCGGCAAGATGCTCGACGAACGCCTCGGGAAGATCACGTTCTGGACGCTGTTCGTCGGATTCCACGGCACCTTCCTCGTCCAGCACTGGCTGGGCGCCGAGGGCATGCCGCGCCGGTACGCGGACTATCTGGCCGCCGACGGGTTCACCGCCCTGAACACCATCTCCACGATCAGCTCGTTCCTCCTCGGACTCTCCGTCCTGCCGTTCTTCTACAACGTGTGGAAGACCGCCAAGTACGGCAAGAAGGTCGAGGTCGACGACCCCTGGGGCTACGGCCGTTCGCTGGAGTGGGCCACGTCCTGCCCGCCGCCGCGGCACAACTTCCTCACGCTGCCGCGGATCCGCTCCGAATCTCCGGCGTTCGACCTCCACCACCCGGAGATCGCGGCGCTCGACCAGCTCCAGAACGCGGGCTACGGCCCCACCGGTGACGCCGCCATCGCGGGCGGCAGGGAGGCCGGCAAGTGAAGATCCAAGGCAAGATGTTCATCTGGCTGAGCGTCTTCGTCCTCGCCATGGCGGTCGTCTACGGCGTGTGGTCGAAGGAGCCGGCCGGTACCACGGCGCTCTTCCTGACGTTCGGCCTGTGCATCATGATCGGCTACTACCTGGCCTTCACGGCCCGGCGGGTCGACGTGGGCGCGCAGGACAACAAGGAGGCGGACGTCGCGGACGACGCCGGCGATGTGGGCTTCTTCAGCCCGCACAGCTGGCAGCCCCTGACGCTCGCCACTGGTGGCGCGCTCGCCTTCTCGGGCATCGTCTTCGGCTGGTGGCTGCTGTTCTTCTCGATCCCGTTCATCCTGGTCGGACTCTGGGGCTGGGTCTTCGAGTACTACCACGGCGAGAACCAGAACCAGTAGGCGCAAGCCCTGGTCGGCATCAGCAGTCGCGCCCTTCACCGGCGCTCGGGCCCGGATCCTCCTCCTGGAGGGTCCGGGTCCGCCGTTTGCCGGACGGTGCCCCCTCGGACGGCTCACCCGCCGCGCTGGCCCGCGCGAAGCTTCTTACCGTGAGCTACATGAGCCACACACCGCGTACCCGTACGGTACTGAGCTGCAGTCTGCTGGTGGTCGCCCTCTGCGTGGGCGGCACCGCCTGCGGCGAAACCGACGACCATCCCCTGTCGGCGAAGCCGTACGACGCGGCGCGCCAGATCGTCTTCAGCGGTCCTTCGGGCAACCAGAAGGCGGACCCCGACAAGCCCCTTGAGGTCACATCCAAGGGCGGCGAGGGACGCATCACCGATGTGACCGCGACCGACGCTGTCGGCCGCTATGTGGCGGGAGAACTCTCCGCCGACGGCACCCGCTGGCACACCACCGTCCCGCTGGCCGCGGCGGCCCACTACACGCTCCGCGTCAGCGCCGAGGACAAGGAGGGCGCCCCCGGCAACAAGGTCATCACCTTCGACACCGGAACCCCGAAGGAGAAGAACACCCTGGAGGTCGGCTTCGGCCCCGACGAGGGCACCTACGGCGTCGGACAGCCCGTCATCGCCGAACTCAGCGAACCCGTCAAGGACAAGGCGTCCCGCCGCATCGTCGAGCGCGGCCTCAAGGTCGAGTCGAAGCCCGTCGTCGAGGGCTCCTGGTACTGGGTCGACGACCAGACCCTGCACTACCGCCCCAAGGAGTACTGGCCCGCCGACGCGAAGGTCACGGCGCGCAGCAACCTCAAGGGCATCAAGATCGCCGACCGCCTCTGGGGCGACGAGACGAAGCCCCTGAACCTCACCATCGGCGACCGCATCGTCGCCGTCACCGACGCCGCGGCACACGTCATGACCGTGTACCGCAACGGCGAGGAGATCAACGAGATCCCGGTCACCACCGGCAAGCCCGGCTACGAGACCCGCAACGGCGTCAAGGTGATCCTCGGCAAGGAGTACTTCGTACGGATGCGCGGTACCAGCATCGGTATCGCCAGCGGCAGCTCCGACTCGTACGACCTGCCCGTGTACTGGGCGACCCGGGTCACCTGGAGCGGTGAGTACGTGCACGCCGCGCCCTGGTCCGTCGGCTCCCAGGGAGCGGCCAACGTCAGCCACGGATGCACCGGTATGAGCACCGGGAACGCCGCGTGGTTCTTCGAGACCGTGAAGGAGGGCGACCTGGTGCAGGTCATCAACAGCAACGGCGAGGACATGGACGCGTTCGGCAACGGCTACGGCGACTGGAACCTGGACTGGGGCGACTGGGAAGAGGGCAGCTCGATCCTCGGCAAGCCCAGCGAGCGCAGGCCCCCCGCCGCCCAGATCGCCCGCCTGCGCCCCCAGGTCTGACACCGCGTGACACACGTACGGGCGGCACCGCCACAAGCCGCCCGTACGTCGGGTCAGGCGTCGAGGGAGAGTCGGCCGCGGATCAGACGGGCCAGCGCGGCGGCGAACTCGACCGGGTCGATCGGAAGGGTCACCGCCGCCTCCGCGCGGCTCCAGGTGGCCAGCCAGGCGTCCTGGGGCCGCCCCATGAGCAGCAGCACGGGCGGGCAGTTGAAGACCTCGTCCTTGATCTGCCGGCAGACGCCCATCCCGCCGGCGGGCACCGCCTCGCCGTCGAGCACGCACACGTCGATGCCGCCGCGGTCCAGTTCCTTGAGCACCGCGGGCAGCGTGGCGCACTCGATGAACTTGACCTCGGGAACGTCGGTCGCCGGCCTGCGGCCGGTCGCCAACCGGACCTGCTCGCGGGTGTTCGCGTTATCGCTGTACACCAGCACCGTGGCGGTCGGCTGCATGGTTCCTCCGTGTCGCTGGGGGCCTTGATCGGATCCGATGCCGCGGATGCTACTCCCTCACCCACCGCGTCAACACCGGTTCGGACACCGCTTCGATGGGCCATCCGGGCTGGACAGAACCGATGGACACTCCGAACGGGACCCCCCGGAGTGAGCGCAAGATAAGCGACCGACATAATGTCGGTCGTGGCGACAGCAACGACAGTAGACACCGGGCCCGCGCACCCGTCGGTCAACCGACCGAACCTCACCAGCGTCGGAACCATCATCTGGTTGAGTTCCGAGCTGATGTTCTTCGCGGCCCTCTTCGCGATGTACTTCACCCTGCGATCGGTGACCGGTCCCGCGCACTGGAAGGAAATGGCGCACAGCCTCAACATTCCTTTCTCGGCGACCAACACCACGATCCTGGTGCTCTCCTCCCTCACCTGCCAGCTCGGTGTGTTCGCCGCCGAGCGCGGTGATGTGAAGAAGCTCCGGATGTGGTTCATCGTCACCTTCATCATGGGTGCGGTCTTCATCGGCGGTCAGGTATTCGAGTACACCGAGCTGGTCATCAAGGACGGACTCTCCCTGTCCTCCGACCCGTACGGCTCGGTGTTCTATCTGACCACCGGCTTCCACGGACTGCATGTGACAGGCGGCCTGATCGCCTTCCTGCTGGTCCTGGGCCGCACCTACGCGGCCAGGAGGTTCACCCACGAGCAGGCGACCGCCGCGATCGTCGTGTCCTACTACTGGCACTTCGTCGATGTCGTGTGGATCGGCCTCTTCGCCACGATCTACCTGATCAAGTAATCGGACGGCGGCCACGAAGGCCGCACGCCCGACACCCAGAAGCATCGACGCAGAAGATCCTGACACCGGGGTAATCCGTGAAAAAGCTCTCCGCACGACGACGCCATCCGCTGGCGGCTGTCGTCGTCCTACTCCTCGCGCTGGCGGCCACCGGGGGGCTGTACGCCGTATTCGCCCCGGCGGACAAGGCACAGGCCGACACCACCGCCCAGTCCCTCGCCATCGAAGAGGGGAAGAAGCTGTACGCCGTGGGCTGCGCGAGCTGCCACGGCACCGGCGGTCAGGGCAGTACCGACGGCCCGCCCCTGGTCGGTGTGGGCGCCGCCGCCGTCGACTTCCAGGTCGGCACCGGACGTATGCCGCTCCAGCAGCAGAGCGCGCAGGCGCCCAAGAAGAAGGTCATCTACACACAGGCCGAGATCGACCAGCTCGCGGCGTTCGTCGCGTCGCTCGGCGCCGGCCCCGAGATCCCGACCGAGAACCAGTACAACCCCGCGGGCGCGGACATCGCCAACGGCGGTGAGCTGTTCCGCACCAACTGCGCGCAGTGCCACAACTTCACCGGTCAGGGTGGTGCGTTGACGCACGGCAAGTACGCGCCGAGTCTGGAGGGCGTAAGCCCGAAGCACATGTACGAGGCCATGCAGACCGGTCCGCAGAACATGCCGTCCTTCCCCGACACGACGATGACCGAGCAGAACAAGAAGGACATCATCGCGTACGTCGACGCCGTCAACGGTGACAAGACCGTGAACCCCGGTGGTCTCAACCTGGGCGGCCTCGGGCCGGTCAGTGAGGGACTGTTCGCCTGGATCTTCGGACTCGGCGCGCTGGTCGCCGTCGCCGTCTGGGTCGCCGCTCGGACCGCAAAGGCCAAGAAGTCATGAGTAGCCAAGACATTCCAGAAGAGAACCTGCCGGCTGAGCAGGACACCGCCCACGGGACCGTCGCCCTCGCGGACACCGACAACCCGTTCGCGGACCCCGGACTGCCGCCGCACGAGCACCGGGTCCAGGACATCGACGACCGGGCCGCCAGGCGGTCCGAGCGCGTCGTCGCCTTCCTGTTCACCCTGTCGATGCTGGCCGCCGTCGGCTTCATCGCCTCGTACGTGGGCATCCCCAAGGAGAAGTCCATCTACGTGTGGCCGATCGGCCACATCAACGCGCTGAACTTCGCGCTGGGCATGACCCTCGGTGTTGCGCTGTTCTGCATCGGCGCGGGCGCGGTCCACTGGGCCCGCACCCTGATGTCCGACGTGGAGATCGCCGACGAGCGGCACCCCATCGCGGCCGAACCCGAGGTCAAGGCCAAGGTTCTGGCCGACTTCAAGCAGGGCGCCAAGGAGTCCGCGCTCGGCCGGCGCAAGCTGATCCGCAACACCATGTTCGGCGCGCTGACCCTGGTGCCGCTCTCCGGTGTGGTGCTGCTGCGCGACCTGGGCCCGCTGCCCGGGACCAAGCTCCGGCACACCGCGTGGCGCAAGGGCAAGCTGCTCGTCAACATGAACACGAACGAGCCGCTGCGTCCCGAGGACGTGGCCGTCGGCTCGCTCACCTTCGCCAAGCCCGAGGGCCTGGAGGAGCACGACCACGACTTCCAGGTGGAGATCGCCAAGTCGGCCCTGTTGATCGTCCGGCTCCAGCCGCAGGACATCAAGGACAAGCAGGAACTGGCCTGGTCGCACGACGGCATCGTGGCCTACTCCAAGATCTGCACCCACGTCGGCTGCCCGATCAGTCTCTACGAGCAGCAGACGCACCACGTCCTCTGCCCGTGCCACCAGTCCACCTTCGACCTCTCCGACGGCGCCCGGGTCATCTTCGGCCCGGCCGGGCACGCCCTGCCGCAGCTGGAAATCGGAGTGAACGCGGACGGATACCTTGAGGCGCTCCGCGACTTCGCAGAGCCCGTCGGTCCTTCCTTCTGGGAGCGCGGATGAGTACTGAGAAGAACGAGACGAACGACGCCCGCCGCGAGGCACCCAAGGGCGAGCGCGTCGCCGACTGGGCGGACGGCCGGCTGGGGATCTACTCCCTCGCCAAGGCCAACATGCGCAAGATCTTCCCGGACCACTGGTCCTTCATGCTGGGCGAGGTCTGCCTCTACAGCTTCATCATCATCATCCTGACGGGTGTGTATCTGACGCTGTTCTTCCACCCGTCGATGAACGAGGTGGAGTACGCGGGGCCTTACGTCCCGCTCCAGGGCCAGCTGATGTCCGAGGCGTTCAACTCGACGATGCACATCAGCTTCGACGTCCGCGGCGGTCTGCTGATCCGGCAGATCCACCACTGGGCGGCGCTGGTCTTCCTGGGCGGCATGTTCGTCCACATGATGCGTGTCTTCTTCACCGGTGCGTTCCGCAAGCCGCGTGAGGTCAACTGGCTGTTCGGCTTCCTGCTGTTCGTCCTCGGCATGTTCACCGGATTCACCGGTTACTCGCTCCCCGACGACCTGCTGTCCGGCACCGGTGTCCGCTTCATGGAGGGCGCGGTCCTGTCCGTGCCGATCGTGGGCACGTACCTGTCGTTCTTCCTGTTCGGCGGCGAGTTCCCGGGCGGCGACTTCGTGGCCCGGTTCTACTCGGTGCACGTCCTGCTGCTCCCGGGCATCATGCTCGGCCTGGTCGTCGGCCACCTGATCCTGGTCTTCTACCACAAACACACCCAGTTCGCGGGCCCCGGCCGGACCAACAAGAACGTCGTCGGCATGCCGCTGCTTCCGGTCTACATGGCCAAGGCCGGAGGCTTCTTCTTCCTGGTCTTCGGTGTGATCGCGGTCATCTCGGCGCTCGTCACGATCAACCCGATCTGGGCGCTCGGCCCCTACCGCCCGGACCAGGTGTCCACCGGCGCGCAGCCCGACTGGTACATGGGCTTCTCCGAGGGACTGATCCGCACCATGCCGGGCTGGGAGATCAACTTCCTGGGCCACACACTCGCCCTGGGTGTGTTCATCCCGCTGATGATCTTCCCGATGGTCCTGGTCGCCATCGCGGTGTACCCGTTCATCGAGTCCTGGGTCACCGGCGACAAGCGCGAGCACCACATCCTGGACCGCCCGCGCAACGCCCCGACCCGTACCGGTGTCGGTGTCGCGTGGATCACCTGGTACGTGGTCATGCTGATCGGCGGTGGCAACGACCTCGTCGCCACGCACTTCCATCTGTCGATCAACGTCATCACCTGGTTCGTACGGATCGCGTTCTTCGTGGCGCCGGTCATCGCGTTCATCGTCACCAAGCGGATCTGTCTCGGGCTCCAGCGCCGGGACCGGGACAAGGTGCTGCACGGACGCGAGTCCGGCATCATCAAGCGCCTGCCGCACGGTGAGTTCATCGAGGTGCACGAGCCGCTCAACCAGCAGACGCTGCACACGCTCACCGCGCACGAGCAGTACCAGCCGGAGGCCATCGGCCCCGAGGTCGACGAGAACGGTGTCAGGCGCAAGATCTCGCGCGGCCAGAAGCTGCGGGCGAAGCTGTCCAAGGGCTACTACGGCGAGGACGGCCAGATCCCGAAGCCGACGGTCGAGGAGTACGAGGAGATCACCAGCGGTCACGGTCACCACTGATGCCCTGACCTGACGCCCTGACCTGAGAAGGTCGCCACGGCGAGAGCCCCGTCCATTGCCCGGACGGGGCTCTTCGCTGTCTCCGGGGCTGGATAGGGTGGCCCTGTCGGCACGAACGTCTACGACCCAGGAGCGACCATGAGCGCTGTGACCCCCGCTGGAGGCGACACCACGGCGGGCCGTTCCTGGCCCCGGGTCCTGGACGCGCTTCTGTCCGGGCAGGACCAGGGCGCGGACGCGACGGCGTGGGCGATGGACCGGATCCTGCGCGGTGAGGCCACCAACGCGCAGATCGCCGGGTTCGCGGTCGCGCTGCGGGCCAAGGGCGAGACCGTCGAGGAGATCACCGGACTCGTCCGGACCATGTACGAGCACGCCCGGGTGATCGAGGTGCCGGGGCCCAGCGTGGACATCGTGGGCACCGGCGGGGACGGCGCCCGTACCGTCAACATCTCCACGATGTCGGCGATCGTCGTCGCCGGGACCGGCGCGAAGGTGGTCAAGCACGGCAACCGCGCGGCCTCCTCGGCGAGCGGTGCGTCGGACGTCCTGGAGAAGCTCGGCGTCAATCTGAACCTGACCCCCGAGCGGGTCGTCGAGGTCGCCGAAGAGGCCGGGATCACCTTCTGCTTCGCGGTGAAGTTCCACCCGGCGCTGCGCCATGTGGCGGCGGCCCGCGGTGAGTTGGGCATCAGGACCACCTTCAACTTCCTTGGCCCGCTGACCAATCCGGCCCGGGTGAAGGCTCAGGCGACCGGCGTCGCGGATGCCCGGATGGCGCCGATCATGGCCGGGGTCCTCGCCGAGCGCGGCTCGTCGGCGCTGGTGTTCCGCGGCGACGACGGTCTGGACGAGCTGACGACGACCGCGACCTCGAAGGTGTGGGTCGTACGCGGCGGCGCGGTCAGTGAGCAGGCGTTCGACCCGCGCGACGTGGGGATCGAACTGGTGCCGGTGGAGGCGCTGCGCGGGGCCGATGCCTCGTACAACGCCGATGTCGCCCGCCGGCTGCTCGCCGGCGAGACCGGGCCCGTACGGGACGCGGTGCTGCTCAACTCGGCGGCTGCGCTGGTCGCTCTGACGCCGGGGGACGGGTCGCTCACGGAGCAGATCCGTGCCCAGATGTCCCGTGCGGCCGAGTCCATCGACTCGGGGGCGGCGCGGCGGGTCCTGGAGCGTTGGGTGAACGCGACCACCAAGTGACCGGTCGCTCCTGCGGGGGAGAGCCTCCCCCGCAGGGGTCCGGTATCTGGACGCGCGTGGCCCACGGTCCGCGTGTCTGTCATAATTTCGGCAGGTCATGAGTGACGGCGAATCGGCCCCGGCCCGCTGTCCGGCAACCCTCCGTCCGTGGCGGGGTGCCCCGGGTGAAGACCAGGTCGTAGGCAGCGAGGTCTACGGCAAGCGCGGACCCCTCGCGTCACCAGGGGTCCTGGTCGTCGAGGGAGCAGTCTCGTGAGCAAGCGAATGCGATAGGGCGCAGCGCCCCGCCTCCGCCCACACCCCAGTCCGGTGTGATCGTCCCCTTTCCCGTGCCGTCCTGGTGCGGCCCGCGTTGTCGCGTGGCCCCGACGGCACGGTCAACTCGCTTGCCACTCACGGGAGTTCGCCATGTCCGTCGCCACTGTCGCCACCGTCGCCCCGACCACGTGTACGCCGCTGCCCGTCCTCGGTCGTGAGGTGAGCGTGCCCCTCGTCACCGGGGGCGAGGTCACGTACGCAGCCCTCGACTACGCCGCCAGCGCCCCCGCCCTCCAGCGCGTCTGGGACGACGTCGCCGCCTACGCGCCCTACTACGGCAGCGTCCACCGTGGCGCCGGATATCTCTCGCAGCTCTCCACCGACCTGTTCGAGAACGCCCGGGAGACCGTCGCCCGCTTCCTGGACTGCCGCGCCGACGACCAGGTCGTGTTCACCCGCTCGACCACCGACTCGCTGAACCTGCTCGCCGCCGCCCTGCCCGCGGGCTGCCAGGTCTTCGTCTTCGAGACCGAGCACCACGCCTCGCTGCTGCCCTGGCGCGAGGCCCACGTCACCTACCTCGACGCGCCCCGCACCCACGCCGACGCCGTCCGCACCCTGGAGCGCGCCCTCGCCGACCGTGACACACGGGGACCCGCCCTGGTCTGTGTCACCGGCGCGTCCAATGTGACCGGCGAGCTGTGGCCGGTGCGGGAGCTGGCCGCCGCCGCGCACGCGCACGGCGCCCGGATCGTCCTCGACGCCGCCCAGCTCGCGCCCCACCACCCCGTCTCCGTACAGGAGTTGGACGTCGACTGGGTCGCCTTCTCGGGCCACAAGCTGTACGCGCCGTTCGGCTCCGGTGTGCTCGCCGGACGCGCCGACTGGCTGCGGGACGCCGAGCCGTACCTCGCCGGCGGCGGTGCCTCACGCAAGGTCGCCCGCCGTGCCGACGGAGGTGTCGACGTCGAGTGGCACGACAGCGCCGCCCGGCACGAGGCCGGCTCGCCCAATGTGATCGGCGCCTACTCCATCGCCTCCGCCTGTACGGCCCTTCAGGAAGCGGGTTTCGACACGCTCGTGGCGCGGGAGCTGCGGCTCATCGACACCGTGCGCACGGGCCTCGCCGAGGTGCCCGAGGTGCGGATCCTGTCGCTGTTCGGCGACGACGCCCCGCGCGTGGGCGTCCTCTCCTTCGTCGTCGACGGCTGGAACAGCTCGCACTTCGCGGCGGCGCTCTCCGCCGAGTACGGCATCGGCGTACGCGACGGTCTGTTCTGCGCCCACCCGCTGGTCCGCACGCTCCTGGGCGCGGACCCGGGGGACACCGGCGAGTGCGGCGCGCCCGAGGCGGCGCCGGGGGAGCCGTCCCTCAACGCCATCCGCGTCAGCTTCGGCGCCGGCACACCCGACGAGCACGTGGAGCGTTTCGTACGGGCCGTCCGGGAACTGGTCACCCAGGGCGCCCGGTGGAGCTACCGCACCGAGGACGGCCGCTGCGTCCCGGACACCGGGGAGTGAACCCCGTCGGACAGGGTCGGGCAGGGGCGGAGAGGACCTAGGAGTCCAGGCCGATCGCGAACGCGGCCTCCAGGTCGTGCTGCGAGTACGTACGGAACGCCACATGCGTGTCCGTGCCCTCGACACCCTGGATCTTGCTGATACGGCCGGGGATGACATCCGCCAGATCGTCATGGGCCTGAACCCGGACCATGGCGATCAGGTCGTAGGTGCCGGTGACCGAGAAGACCTCGCTGACGCTGTCCAGCGCGGCGATCGACTCGGCGATCTCCGGAATACGGTCCACGCTGGTCTTGATGAGCACGATCGCGGTGATCACGGCTGGCTGTCTCCCTCGGTGGCCGTGGCTGGTGGTTTCACTCTAGCCGTCCGGCCGAAACGGCCCCACGCGTAGAGGAACCCCAGCGAGAAGCCCACCACATGCGCCAGATAGGCGACCCCAGGACCCTGGTGGGCCTGGCGCGCGGCCAGCCATTGCAGTGTCGCCCAGAACGGCAGCACCACCCACGCCGGAAAGCGCAGCGGCAGGAAGAAGAGGAACGGGAACAGGCTGGTGACCCGCGCCTTGGGGAAGAGGAGGAGGAAGGCGCCGAGCACCGCCGAGATCGCGCCCGAGGCGCCCACCAGAGTCTCCGCCGAATCGGCGTGCGCCAGCGCGTACCCGAACAGCGCGAGGTAGCCGCAGCTCAGATAGAACAGCGCGTAGTGCACCCGGCCCATCCGCTCCTCGGCCATGATCCCGAACACGTACAGGAACAGCACGTTGCCCAGCAGGTGCAGCCAGGAGCCGTGGACGAACAGGGCGGTCGCCGGGGTGAGCAAGGCCGCGGGGTTCCCGCTGAACAGGTCCGCCGGAATCACCCCCCAGCGCGCGAAGTACGCCCGCTGCGCCATGAGGATCTGGTCTCCGGTCCCGTACTCCGGATTGAGCCCGGAGGCGGGTCCGACGAAGAAGACCAGACAGCAGACGGCGATGAGGGTGTAGGTCACCGGGGCGGCCGGCCGGCCGTGTGTCAGGCGTTCGATCGCTGTCCCTGTGGTGCCACCCCGAGTGCCGATCATGACCAGATGATGACGGAAAGCGGCCATACCTGACAGATCGCCTCGCCGGTTCCGATGCCGGAGCGGGGGCGCCCGGCCAGGCCGTAGGGTTACGGCCACACGCGCCGGGTAGGACGGGCGCACCATGGAGGAGACGGGTGCACCACGGCGCGCCCCCGGTACGAAGGAAGCGACGGCCCCGATGACGGTTCCCCTGCCGACCGACCGCACCCGCTGGCGGTGCACGCTCTGCGGCAACCTCACCCGCTTCGACGTGACCCGCTCGTCGAAGGTCGTCGAGTACGTCCACCTCGACCTGGCCGGTGAGCCGAAGGTCGAGGAACGCGACGTGGTCAGTGAGAGCATCGAGTCCGTGCGCTGTCGCTGGTGCAACGCGGTGGATCAGGTGGAACTCGTGGACAGGCCGGGCGCCGGCTCCTGACGGAGCGGGCCCCGCACAGCTAGTGGGGTGAGCGATGGTGGAGAGCGGAGGCGGGGAGCTGGACGACGGCGCCGCCGAGGTGCTCGACCGCCCGCTGCCCGAAGGTGTGCGGCGCCGGGTCGTCCAGATCGTGTCGGACGGTTTCGGCGGGCTCACCGTGGCCGAACTGCCCACACCCCTACGGCAGTACGCGCGCTTCACCCCGACCCGGCGCGTCAAGTTCGCGGGCAACGCCATGGCCGCGGCGCTGGAGAGCGACACCCTGTTCCGGCAGCGCATCGCCGAACGCCTGCGCGAGACACAGCCGGAACTCGTCGGCGCCCTCGACTCCGGGGCGCCACCGCCCGCCGCCGATCCGCTGGACGTCGCCGCCGCCGCGTATGTGCTGCGCCCCACCGGCTGGGTGAAGCTGGTCGCCGCCGCGGGCGAGGAGGCCCAGCGCGCGGACGCCGAGCGCGTCGACGAGGAGACCCGCCAGGAGCTGGAGCGGCTGCGCGAGGAACTCGCCGGTGCCAGGGCGCAGATCCGCGGCGAGACGGAACGGCTGCGCGCCGAAGTCGACGCGGCGAAGAAGGAAGCGGAATCGCTTCACCGCAAGCTGCGCGGGGCCCTCAGCGACGTCAAGCGCGGTGAGGCGGCGGTCCGCAAGGCCCACGCCGAGACGGACACGGTACGGAGCGAGGCGCACGCACAGGTGTCGGCGGCCGAGAGCGAGACCCGCCGGCTCAGGACACGGCTCGGGGAGGCCGAGGCCGCGCTGGAGGCCAGCCGCAGGGCCGCCCGTGAGGGGCGCAGCGTCGAGGACATGCGGGTGCGGCTGCTGCTCGACACCGTCCTGGAGTCCGCCCAGGGACTGCGCAGGGAACTCGCCCTGCCGCCCGTGTCCGTACGGCCCGCCGAGACCGTGGACGCCGTCGAGCCGGGCCGGATGACACCCAAGGACATCGCCGCGCGCGCCCTGTCCGAGCACGACCCGGCCATCATCGACCAGTTGCTCGCGCTGCCGCAGGCCCATCTCGTGGTCGACGGCTACAACGTCACGAAGACCGGCTATCCGCAGATGCCGCTGGAGAAGCAGCGGCTGCGGCTCCTCGGACAGCTGTCGCTGCTCGCCGCGCAGACCGGTGCCGAGGTCACCTGTGTCTTCGACGGCGCCGAACTCGCCGCGCCCGTGCTGCTGGCGCCGCCGCGCGGAGTGCGGGTGCTGTTCTCCAAACCCGGGGTCACCGCCGACGAGTTGATCCGCCGGCTGGTGCGCGCCGAGCCGCCGGGGCGGCCCGTGATCGTCGTGTCCACGGACCGCGAGGTGGCCGACGGGGTCGCCAAGGCGGGCGCGCGTCCGGTCGCCTCCGTGGTGCTGCTCAAGCGTCTCTCGCACGGCTGAGCGTCCCGTCGGTTCCGGTGCCCCGCTGTGCGCGCGGCATAAGGCTCGTAGGCACCCTAAGTCCCCTCCATCCCCTCCGTAACGTCTGTTCCGCATGCCCGAATTGGCGGGATCTGATCGCGACGTAGGGTCAATCGAGCATCACTGCACGTGAGTTGTCGGCAAAGAAACCTCGTAGTGACAGAGTTTTTTCTCGTCAGGATTTGAACTGATCACAAGAAGGTCACTAAGGTCAGGCACCGAACCTCCACTCGGGTGATCACTCATAAGGAGTGACGGTGGAGGGGCACCGCCCACCGGATGTTGTCGGTAGGCGGCTGAGGGAAGAAGGAGCTCGCCTCCGTGGCGTCCCACCGTCGACCGAAGCAGCCGAGCCGCACCCGCGTGACCGTGCTCACCGCGACCGCCGCCGCAGCCGTGGCACTGACCTCCCAGGCCGCTCAGGCCGCGCCGAGCGCCAAGCCGAGCAAGGACGAGGTCAAGTCCAAGGTCGACAAGCTCTACGAAGAGGCGGAGAAGGCCACCGAGAAGTACAACGGGGCCAAGGAGAAGCAGGACAAGCTCGAAAAGCAGATCGGCAACCTCCAGGACAAGGTGGCCCGAGGTCAGGACGACCTCAACGACCTGCGCGGCGGCCTCGGTTCGATGGCCAGTGCCCAGTACCGCACCGGCGGCATCGACCCCTCCCTCCAGCTGTTCCTCTCGGCGGACCCGGACGACTACCTCGACAAGGCGTCCACGCTCGACCAGCTCAGCGGCCAGCAGGTCGAGGCGCTGAAGAAGATCCAGGAGAAGCAGCGCGCGCTCTCGCAGCAGCGCCAGGAAGCCTCCGACAAGCTCAAGGACCTCGCCGACACCCGGACCGAACTCGGCAAGAAGAAGAAGGAAGTCCAGGGCAAGCTCGGCGAGGCGCAGAAGCTCCTCAACACCCTCACCGCGCAGGAGAAGGCGGCCATCGCCGCCGACGACCAGCGCGCCAGCCGCGCCAGCGAGCGCAGCGCCCTCGGCGGCTCGGGCAAGCCCGCCACCGGCCGCGCCGGTTCGGCCTACGGCGCCGCCCAGAGCAAGATCGGCTCGCCGTACGTCTACGGCGCCAGCGGCCCCAGCTCCTTCGACTGCTCGGGCCTCACCTCCTGGGCCTTCGCCCAGGCCGGTGTCCAGATACCCCGGACCTCGCAGGCCCAGGCCAGCTACGGCACGCGCATCGCCTCGCAGAGCGACCTCCAGGTCGGCGACCTGGTCATCTTCTACAGCGACCTGCACCACGTCGGCTTTTACGCGGGCAACGGCCAGGTGCTGCACGCCCCGCGCACCGGCGCCAATGTGCGCTACGAGTCGATCAACAACATGCCCTACCAGTTCGGGGTCCGTATCTGACCTCGGGTGTCCGTGCCGATACCGCCCGAACGGGCGAATTCCGGTGCGGCCCGCTGACCCCACGCCCCGTCGGTGACCTGCGTCTCCGGCGGGGCGTCACCGTGTGTGCACGGCGCGGTCTTTGGTCCCTGGGTGATCGCCCGGCTACTGTCTGCCGCGCATTCCCCCGAACCCGGGGGTCCGTCAGCGGAAGGGAGAGCGGCTTCCCGTGGGGTCCCATCGCCGTCCCGCAGCCTCCGGTCTCGACCGGAGCACCCGAGTCACCGTCCTGTCCGCCGCCGCGGCCACCGCGGCAGCCGCCTTCGGCGCGGCACCCGTGGGCGCCGCGCCCCGGGACACCCCGGCCGAGACCAGGACCGAGGTGGACCGGCTGTACGCGCAGGCGGAACAGGCCACCGAGGCGTTCAACAGCGCCGGCGAACGCGCCGACCGGCTCCGCGAGCGGGTGTCCACGGCACAGGACCGGATCGCCCGGGGACAGGACCGCGTCAACACCATGCGCGGCGCGCTCGGCGCACTGGCCGGAGCGCAGTACCGGGCGGGCGGTGTCGACCCCTCCCTCGCGCTGCTGCTCTCCTCCGACCCGGCCGGATACCTCGACAGGGCGGCGACCCTGGACCGGGTCGGAGCCCTCCAGGCCGGTGAGCTGAAGGAACTCCTCGCCGCGCAGCGTGGCCTCGCCCAGGAACGCGCCGAGGCCACCCGCACCCTCGCCGAACTGGACCGCAGCCGCCAGGCGGTGGCCCGTCACAAACGGGTCGTCGAACGGAAGTTGGGCGAGGCCCGCCGGCTCCTCGACGCACTGCCGCCGGGCCAGCGCGACGCCTACGACCGGGCATCCCGCTCCGGCCGGGACACGCTGCCCGACCTCGGCGGGGCCACCGCCCCGTCGGCGCGCGCGGCGGCGGCCGTCGCCGCGGCCCGCTCGGCCGTCGGACGCCCGTACGTATGGGGCGCCAACGGCCCCTCCGGTTTCGACTGTTCGGGCCTGACCCAGTGGTCGTACGCACAGGCCGGCGTCGGACTGCCGCGCACCTCGCAGGCCCAGCGGTACGCGGGCCGTCAGGTACCGCTCTCGCAGGCCCGCCCCGGCGACCTGGTGGCGTACCGCAGCGACGCCAGCCATATCGGGATGTACGCCGGCAACGGCCAGGTGATCCACGCGCCCTACCCGGGCGCCCCGGTGCGCTACGACCCCGTCGGGATGATGCCGGTCTCCTCGGTCACCCGGGTCTGACCCGGCGGTCACCCTGGTCCCACCGGGCGCGGCCGGATCCGTACCGCGCCCTGTTCGCGTCGGGCCCGTCACCTCGTACGATCGGCCGGTGGCGGGTCGACGGCAGGGCAGGCGGACGGCGGTGCTGTGGCTCGTACTGGCGGCCATCGGCGCCGCCCTCGTCGGCTGCGGCGGCCCGGCGGCGCCCGACACGGCGACCGGTGAGATCCAGCGGCTCCTGGACCTGCGGGCACGCGCGGTGCTCGCCCTCGACGAAGCCGGCTACCGGGCCACCGGCGACCCGTCCACGGCGACCGGCGCGCCCGCGCCCGGCGGCGACACCTTTCGCAACCTCCGCGCGATCCCGCTCAGCTCCTGGGCGTATCGCGTCACCGACGTCCACCGCTCGGGCACCCGCGCCACCGCGGACGCCGACCTCAGCTACCGGATCGCGGGCTACGACCGCGCCCCGGTCGTCACCCCGCGCACCCTCGACCTCCGCGAACGCGACGGCCGGTGGTACGTGACCGGGGAACGCCCCGCGAAGAAGGCGGGCCAGCAGCTCTGGGACCAGGGCGAGGTCGGTGTGGCACGGGGCACGCACAGCCTGGTCCTGGGCATCGGACAGGACGACGCACGACTGCGCGGGTTCGCCGGCCTCGCCGACCGCGCGGTGCCCCAGGTGAGCGCCGCGTGGGGCAAGGACTGGGCCGGGCAGGTCGTCGTCCTCGTACCGAAGTCCCTGGACGCCATGGCGGGGCTGCTGGGGGCGCCCGCGGCCGGGTACCGGGGAATCGCCGCCGTCACCACCGGGGAAGCCGGTGGATCGGCGCAGGCGCCCGCGGACCGGATCATCGTCAACCCGGACGCGTACGGCGTGCTCGGCGACTTCGGCAAGCAGGTCGTGCTCACCCATGAGTCGACCCATGTGGCGACCCGCGCCCGGACCTCAGCGGCGACCCCACTCTGGCTCTCCGAGGGCTACGCAGACTGGGTGGGCTACCGGGACACCGGGCGCACCCCCGCACAGGCCGCTCCCGAACTGGAGGCGGCGGTGGTGGCCGGACGGGTGCCCGCCGCGCTGCCGAACGACGGGGACTTCGGCTTCAGCCGGGACGCCGACGCGCTCGCCCAGGCGTACGAGGGCGGCTGGTTGGCCTGCTTGATGATCGCCGAGCAGTGGAGCGAGTCCGAGCTGAACGCGTTCTACCGGGCGGTCGGCGCCCAGCGGAAGCGGGCGGGCGCGGTCGAGACGGCGCTGCGCGACGTCCTGGGCACCACACCGGAGCGGTTCACCGAGCGCTGGCAGCGGTATCTGAGGACCCGACTCGGCTGACCCGGCGCGCCGCGACCGGTCCCCGCCGCTGCCGCGCGGGCTCGGTGACGGTACGGCGCCACAACCGCACCGCGGCCAGCACGGTCGCGGCCACCAGCAGACCGTTGCGGGCGCCGAGCAGGGCGATGCCGAGCCAGTCGCTCGCGACGACGTGCGGGAACCAGATCGGGAACTCCAGGACCGTGACCAGCGTCGCCGCCAGGACCAGCAGGGCGGGCGCCGTCATCCGGGTGCCCCGGAAGACGAGACACACGGCGGCCAGACCCACCAGCCACACCAGGTACTGGGGGCTGATCACCCGGCTCGTCGTGGTGAACAGCAGCACCGCCACGAACGCCGCGTCGGCGGGTGTGCTCGCCGTCCAGGCACGGGCCCGCAGCCGCCACAGCACCAGCCAGCCGAGGGCGAGCACCGACAGGGCCTGCGCGAGGAAACTCACCAGCGGCACATACGGGCCCAGGAACTCCACCGAGCCGAAGTTGAGCTGGGCGTGCCCCGACCAGCCGAAGTGCCGGGCGACGTGGAAGACCAGGGAGCCGAGCGACTCGATCTCGGTGCCCCGGTCCCGCTGGAAGCCGAGGAAGGACAGCGCGCCCGGCATCGTCACCGCGAACCCGCCGAGCAGCGCGGCGCCCGTGACCAGGGCCGCCGCCCAGGACCTGCGCGTCGCCCGGCCGCGCGGGGTGCCGGTGAGCAGCAGCACCGGCCACACCTTGACCATGGCGCCCAGGCCCGCGAGGACGCCCATCACGCGCGGGTGCCGGGCCCCGGCGAGGAGGCCCGTGACGGCGACCGCGGTCACCATCAGGTCGTAGCGGGAGTACGCCGTCGGGCCGAGCAGCGGGACACCGACCACCCAGACCCAGGCGCCGCGCGGGGATTTGCCGGGGCGGGTGCCCGCGTACTGGAGCAGCCCGAGGACCAGGGCGTCCGCGCACAGGACGAGGACGAAGAACGCCGACGCGTAGTCCAGGAACGGCAGCAGGCCGGGGGAGAGAATCGCGAAGGCGGCGGCGGGCGGGTACTGCCAGGTGACGTCGTCCAGCGGGAAGGTACCGTGGCGCAGGATCTCGAACCAGCCCTGGTAGATCATCGAGACATCGCTGGTCACATCGGGCCCGGGGAAGCCGATGACCTTGAAGACGAGCAGCAGGAGCACGGCTCTCGTCGCGAGCCAGGTCATGAGGATCCAGCCGTATTCGGGGACCCTTTTCCCCCATGCGCCCGTCATACCCACCTCGTTCTCATAGCCCTTTTATTGTCTTTATCGCTATTTGTCCGGGGTCTCCATGATGCAGGGCACCGCCGTGCGGGTGCCATCAGGCGGGGCCGGTGCGGGCCGTCCGGCCGGTGGCGTTCGGCGGGCGCGGGGCCGTTCGGTACTGTCGGCGGCGATGCACAAGACCCTGATCGTCACGAACGACTTCCCGCCCCGGCCCGGTGGCATCCAGGCGTTCCTGCACAACATGGCGCTGCGCCTGGACCCGGACCGGATCGTGGTCTACGCCTCCACCTGGAAGCGCGGCCACGAGGGCGCCGAGGCCACCGCGGCCTTCGACGCGGAACAGCCCTTCACGGTCGTACGGGACCGTACGACGATGCTCCTGCCGACCCCCCGGGTCACCCGGCGCGCGGTCGGACTGCTGCGTGAGCACGGCTGTACGTCGGTGTGGTTCGGGGCCGCGGCACCGCTCGGTCTGATGGCGCCCGCGCTGCGCTCCGCCGGGGCCGAGCGGCTGGTCGCCACCACCCACGGGCACGAGGCCGGCTGGGCCCAGCTCCCCGCATCGCGGCAACTGCTGCGGCGCATCGGCGAGTCCACGGACACGATCACCTATCTGGGTGAGTACACCCGCTCCCGGATCGCCGCCGCGCTGACGCCCGAGGCCGCCGCGCGGATGGTCCAACTCCCGCCCGGCGTAGACGAGAAGACCTTCCACCCGGGCTCGGGCGGCGACGCGGTCCGGGCCCGGCTCGGCCTCGCGGACCGGCCTGTCGTGGTCTGCGTCTCGCGGCTCGTCCCGCGCAAGGGCCAGGACACCCTCATCGAGGCGATGCCCCGGATCCTCGCCGCCCGCCCCGACACGGTGCTGCTGATCGTGGGCGGCGGCCCGTACGAGAAGGACCTGCGCCGGCTCGCCCGGGACACCGGAGTCGCCGACTCCGTGCGCTTCACGGGCGCCGTGCCCTGGTCCGAACTGCCCGCGCACTACGGCGCCGGTGACGTCTTCGCCATGCCGTGCCGTACCCGCAGGGGCGGCCTCGACGTCGAGGGCCTCGGCATCGTCTACCTGGAGGCGTCCGCGACCGGACTGCCCGTCGTCGCCGGCGACTCGGGCGGCGCCCCCGACGCCGTACTCGACGGCGAGACGGGCTGGGTGGTACGCGGCGGCGACGCCCCGCAGACCGCCGACCGTGTCCTCACCCTCCTCGCGGACCCGGAACTACGCGCCCGCATGGGCGAACGGGGCCGCGCCTGGGTGGAGGAGAAATGGCGCTGGGACCTGCTGGCGGAACACCTGAAAGAGCTTCTGTAGAAGCTCAGGCAGAAGCCTCAGGCAGAAGCCTCATGCAGGAACTTCCGCAAGAACTTCTGTGGCCCTTCGCGCCGCTCGTCAGCCCTGGTAGATCGACTCGATCTCTTCGGCGAAGTCCTTCGCCACGACATTCCGCTTGAGCTTCAGCGAAGGCGTCAGATGTCCCGAGTCCTCCGTGAACTGGGACGGCAGCACCCGGAACTCACGGACGGACTCCGCCTTCGACACCGCCGCGTTGCCGTCGTCCACGGCACCCTGAATCGCCGTCAGCAGCTCCGGGTCCTCGCGGAGCGACAGGGCGGTTGAGCCGTCGGGTTTGCCGTGCTCCCGCGCCCACCGCCCGAGGAACTCCTCGTCCAGGGTGATCAGCGCGCCCACGAAGGGCCGGCCCTCGCCGACGACCATGCACTCGGCGACCAGCGCGTGCGCCCGGATCCGGTCCTCGATCACGGCCGGGGCGACGTTCTTGCCGCCGGCCGTCACGATGATCTCCTTCTTGCGGCCGGTGATCCGCAGATACCCGTCCTCGTCCAGGGTGCCGATGTCGCCGGTGTGGAACCACCCGTCGGCCAGCGCCTCCGCCGTCGCGGCCTCGTTGTTCCAGTACCCCGAGAACAGATGCTCGCCGTGCAGCAGCACCTCGCCGTCGTCCGCGATCCGCACCACCGAGCCGGGCATCGGCTGGCCGACCGTACCGATCTTCTGCCGGTCCCAGGGGTTGAACGTCGTCGCCGCGCACGACTCCGTCAGGCCGTAGCCCTCCAGGACCGTGAAGCCGATACCGCGGAAGAAGTGGCCGAGGCGCTCACCGAGCGGCGCGCCGCCGGAGATCGCGTACTCACCGCGCCCGCCGAGCACCGCGCGCAGCTTGCCGTAGACCAGCTTGTCGAAGGCCCGGTGCTTGATCCGCAGCCCCAGGGACGGCCCCGACGGCGCGTCGAGGGCGCGGCTGTACGCGATGGCCGTGTCCGCCGCCCGGTCGAAGATCCTGCCCTTGCCATCGGCCTGCGCCTTGGCCCGCGCCGAGTTGTAGACCTTCTCGAAGACCCGCGGCACACCGAGGATCAACGTCGGCCGGAACGAGGCGAGTTCATCGGTCAGATGCTTGATGTCCGCGACACAGCCCAGCTTGATCGGCGCCATCATCGACGCGACCTGCACCAGCCGCCCGAAGACATGCGCGATCGGCAGGAACAGCAGCACCGAGCACTCACCCGTACGGAACAGCGGGCGCAGCCGCTCCACGGCGTTGCCGCACTCCGCGAAGAAGCTGCGGTGGGTCAGCACACAGCCCTTCGGGCGGCCCGTGGTGCCCGAGGTGTAGACGATGGTCGCCGGGTCGTCGGCCTTCGCGAGCGACGAGCGCTCCTCGACCGTCGCGTCGTCGATGTCCGCGCCGAGGCGCCCCAACTCCTCGACGGCACCGGCCGCGCCGCCGCCCGCGTCGATCTGCCAGACATGGGTGAGCGCCGGCAGCCGGTCCCGTACCGCGTCGACGACCTTGGTGTGCGCGTCCTGCTCCACCAGGCAGGCCACCGCGCCCGAGTCGGAGAGCACCCACTGCACCTGCTCCGGCGAACTGGTCTCGTACACCGGGACCGTCACGGCGCCCGCGCTCCAGATCGCGAAGTCGAGGAGCGTCCACTCGTAGCGCGTACGCGACATCAGGCCGATCCGGTCGCCGGGCCGCACACCCGAGGCGATCAGACCCTTGGCCGCCGTCTGTACCTCCTTGAGGAAGACCGTGGCCGTCACGTCCCGCCAGGCGCCGTCGACCTTCCGGGCGATCACGGCGACATCCGGATGCTGCGTGGCGTTTCTGCGGACGATGTCGGTCAGATTGCCGTCCGCGGGGACCTCGTACAGGGCCGGAAGACTGAACTCGCGCAAGACTGCTGCTCCTCGTAGGGCGCCGGCGCCACGACGTTGTGTTGCTGCGACGGTGCGGTCCAGACGGTGCGGTCCAAAGGCTCGGACACGGCCCGGACGTTACCCATCGGTACGGCTTCTTCGATAGAGGGTTCCGGCCAGATGTTCGCTGCGTCACATGTCGTGGAGTTCCTGCGCGCAGAGTAGTCCAACGGCTTCCTGACTTGGAAGCCGCCGCAGGTCCGGCCGCCCCTACCTTCCGTCGGCCGCCCGGCCTAGGGTGATCGCCATGGCAGGCACCCGAGCCGGAGCGCGCTCCACGCGGATCCATGTCGTCAGCGACGTGCACGGCAACACCCGTGACCTGGCCCGCGCGGGCGAGGGCGCCGACGCCCTGATCTGCCTCGGTGACCTGGTGCTTTTCCTCGACTACGCCGACCATTCGCGTGGTATTTTCCCCGACCTCTTCGGCACCGAGAACGCCGACCGCATCGTCGAACTGCGCACCTCGCGCCGCTTCGAGGAGGCCCGCGCGTTCGGGGCGAACCTGTGGGCGGGCGTCGGTGACCGCGCCGCCGCCATCGAGAACGCGGTGCGCGGACAGTACGCCGAGATGTTCGCGGCCTTCCCGACACCTACGTACGCGACGTACGGCAATGTCGACATTCCGACTTTGTGGCCCGAGTACGCCCGCCCCGGTACGACCGTCCTCGACGGACAGCGGGCCGAGATCGGCGGCCGGATCTTCGGCTTCGTCGGCGGCGGACTGCGCACCCCGATGCGTACGCCCTACGAGATCAGCGACGAGGAGTACGCCGCCAAGATCGAGGCCGTCGGCGAGGTCGACGTGCTGTGCACCCACATCCCGCCGGACGTTCCCGAACTCTGCTACGACACCGTGCCGCGCCGCTTCGAACGGGGCAGCCGCGCCCTCCTCGCCGCGATCCACCGCACCCGCCCCCGGTACGCGCTTTTCGGCCATGTCCACCAGCCGCTGGTCCGGCGGATGCGGATCGGCGCCACGGAGTGCGTGAACGTGGGGCACTTCGCGTCCGCGGGCAGGCCCTGGGCCCTGGAGTGGTGACGGGCCGGGCCCTGGAACGGCGACACCGCGCTGCGCGGTAGCCTTCACAGCGCACCCCCACCGGACCGCATCTGGAGGAGCCACGGCGATGGCGGAACACACCAGTTCGAGCATCACGATCGAGGCGGCACCGGCCGACGTCATGGGAGTGATCGCCGACTTCGCGCGCTACCCGGACTGGACCGGCGAGGTCAAGGAGGCCGATGTCCTGGCCACCGACGCGCAGGGCCGCGCCGAACAGGTCCGCCTGGTCATGGACGCGGGCGCCATCAAGGACGACCAGACCCTCGCGTACACCTGGACCGGCGACGACGAGGTCAGCTGGACCCTCGTCAAGTCCCAGATGCTGCGCTCCCTGGACGGCTCCTACCTCCTCAAGCCGGCCGGCACGGGCGGCACGGAGGTCACCTACCAGCTCACGGTGGACGTCAAGATCCCCATGCTCGGCATGATCAAACGCAAGGCCGAAAAGGTCATCATCGACCGGGCTCTGGCGGGCTTGAAGAAGCGAGTCGAGACGGGCTCCTAAGCCCCCACCTCCTGTTGTGGGCAGGCGTTCCGCACGGCGATGGGGGTCCCTCCCGGTCGAGCGAAGCCGAGACTGGGGGAGGGTGGGCACAACACCCAAGTACCGCCCACCTCAAAGGACCGTAAGCATGCGTACCCTCCTCGTAACAGGCCACGGCGGCGCCGGAAAAACCACGGCAGCGGCAGCAACCGCACTGGGAGAAGCCCGGCAGGGCCACCGCACACTGATCCTGGGCGCCGACCCCATCGACACCCTCGGCACCGCACTCGGCGTGCCCACCGGCCCCACCCCCGTGACCGTCGAACCCGGCCTCACCGCCGTCCGCCCGGACGCCTCCACCGCGTTCCGCCACGGCCTCCTCAGCCTTCAGGACCGCCTCGGACCGGCCCTCGGCCTGCTCGGCGCCGCCCGGCTGGACGACGAGGAACTCACCCCTCTCCCCGGCGGCGCGGAACTCGCCCTGCTCGGCGCCCTGCCCACGGCCGCGTACGGCCCTTACGACGTGGTGGTCGTCGACCTCCCCCCGCTTCCGGCGGCCCTCGCCCTGCTCGCGCTGCCCGAGCAACTCCGCCGCTATCTGCGCCGGCTGCTGCCACCCGAACGGCAGGCGGCCCGCGCGCTGCGGCCCCTGCTCGGCCGCCTCGCGGGAGTCCCGCTGCCGTCGGCGGGCCTGTACGAGACCGCCGAGGGCTGGGATGTCGCGCTGGCCGCCGTCCAGGCCGTGATCGAGGACCCGTCGACCACCGTCCGGCTGGTCGCCGAACCGGGCCCCGCCGCGAGCGACCTGCTCCGTGTCACCGCGCCCGGACTCGCCCTGCACGGTCTGCGGGTCGACGCGCTCCTCGCGAACCGCGTCCTGCCCGAGGACACCGCCGACACCTGGCTCGCCGGACTCGTCGCCCAGCAGCGCAAGACGCTCACGGACTGGACGGCCGGCGACGGGACGCAGGGTACGGACGGGACAGGCGAGGCCGACGTGGCCGGCGGGGCGCACTCCGTCCACGAGATCCGGCATCTGGGGCGTGAACCGCGCGGCACCGACGACCTCGCCGCACTCGGCGTACCCACGGTGTCCACCTCGCCGCACCGCGTCACCTGGCCGCTCACCGACCACAGCTCCGACGAGGCCGGCGGCCTCTTCGTCTGGCACATCCCGCTGCCCGGCGCCGTACGCGACACGCTCGACCTGGTACGGCGCGGGGACGAACTCGTCGTCACCGCCGGGCAGTTCCGCCGGGTCGTCGAACTGCCGTCCGCGCTGCGCCGCTGCACGGTCGCCGGTGCCGGGCTGCGCGAGGGCGCGTTGCGGATCCGTTTCGTACCGGATCCGGAGCTGTGGCCGCGGGCGTGAAACACGGGGCCGCGTTCGGGTACCGTCGAAGGTACGAACCGTTGGCCATCCGCAGGAGTCTGACCGCCATGAGCGATGCCACCGAGCGTCCCGTTCCCGAACCCGGCGGAGAGACGCACCCCGAGCACCCCGAGCACCCCGAGTCCTTCGACGCCGACGCCTGGTCCACGGCCTGTGCCGAGGATCTCGCCGCAGAGAAGGCCCGCCGCCGCAGCCGGCCCGGCTCGGCGCCCGGCTCGGCGGCCGAGGAACTGCGCCGCCTGGTCGACACCGTCGCCGAGAAACTCTCCGGACTCCAGTCGCCGCTGCTCGGCGGCATGGCCCAGGGCGCCGCGCAGCAGGTCGTCCAGCAAATGGTGCAGCAGGCGAAGGCGGCCGTCGAACCGGTCATCGAGCGCAACCCCGATGTCTTCGACCACCTCGCCGCCGCGGGCTCCGAACTCCTCGCCGCCTACCGCTCCGCGGTTGAGGCGCAGGAGCGCCGCTGGACCCGCGGACCGGACGCCGCCGGCCCCGCCGACCGGGACCCGAGCGATACGCGGGAGTCCCGCGACCCCCGTGATCCGCGCGACGAGGGCCCCGGACCTGGGGAACACATCGACCTCGACTGATGCCCCCTCGGGTACGGTTGGCCGTAGCGGGGCTCGACCGAAACTGAGGGACACATGGGACTCACCATCGGCGTCGACATCGGCGGCACGAAGATCGCGGCCGGCGTGGTCGACGAAGAGGGCACGATCCTGGAGACACACACCGTGCCCACTCCGGCGACCGCCGAGGGCATCGTCGACGCGATCTGTGCTGCCGTCGCCGGCGCCGGCTCGGGGCACGACATCGAGGCGGTCGGCATCGGCGCCGCCGGTTACGTGGACGACAAGCGCGCCACGGTGCTGTTCGCGCCCAACATCGACTGGCGCCATGAACCGCTGAAGGACAAGGTCGAGCAGCGGGTCGGGATGCCGGTCGTCGTGGAGAACGACGCCAACGCGGCGGCGTGGGGCGAGTACAAGTTCGGCGCGGGCCAGGGCCACGAGGACGTCATCTGCATCACGCTCGGCACCGGCCTGGGCGGCGGCATCATCATCGGCAACAAGCTGCGCCGCGGCCGGTTCGGCGTGGCCGCCGAGTTCGGCCACATCCGCGTCGTACCCGACGGACTCCTGTGCGGCTGCGGCAGCCAGGGCTGCTGGGAGCAGTACGCGTCGGGCCGCGCCCTCGTGCGGTACGCACGCCAGCGGGCCAACGCGACCCCCGAGAACGCGGCGGTGCTGCTCGGTCTCGGTGACGGCACGATCGGCGGCATCGAGGGCAAGCACATCAGCCAGGCCGCCCGTCAGGGTGATCTCGTCGCCATCGACTCGTTCCGTGAACTGGCCCGCTGGGCCGGGGCCGGACTCGCCGATCTGGCCTCGCTGTTCGACCCGTCGGCGTTCATCGTCGGCGGGGGAGTGTCGGACGAGGGCGAGCTGGTGCTCGACCCGATCCGCAAGTCCTTCCGCCGCTGGCTCATCGGCGGCCAGTGGCGCCCCCACGCCCAGGTACTCGCCGCCCAATTGGGCAACAAGGCGGGCCTGGTAGGAGCGGCGGACCTGGCCCGCCAGGGTTGACAGACCCCCTCACCGTTGTGGGCACATCGCCCCGGTACCGGGTGCCTTGAAAGGTACTTGGGCCGGGGCGGCGCTACGTTGAGCGCATGCTCCCCAACTCCCGGACCGAACCGGACGGTTCAGCCGTCGTCCGCGTACTGACGTACAACATCCGCTCCATGAGGGACGACTTCGCGGCCCTCACCCGAGTGATCCGCGCCTGCGCCCCCGACCTGGTCCTTCTGCAAGAGGCCCCTCGATTCTTCCGATGGCGGAAAAAGCTGGCCCGGCTGGCCGCCGCCACCGACCTGGTCGTCCTCTCCGGCGGTGCCACCGCTGCGGGCCCGGCCCTGCTCTGCTCCCTGCGCGCCACGGTCGAGCGCACCGAGGACGTCCTGCTGCCGCTCACCCCCGGCGAGCACCGCCGCGGCTTCGCCACCGCCGTCGTGCGCTTCGGCCGGGCCCGACTGGGCGTCCTGAGCTGCCATCTGTCCTTGCGTGAGGACGAGCGGTACGAGCAGGGCGGCATGCTCCTGGACCGGCTCGCGGGCCTTGGCGTGGCGCACGCCGTCGCGGGCGGAGACCTCAACGACCGCCCCGACGGCCGTACGTTCCGTCGGCTCGCCGCCTCGCTCCAGGACGGCTGGGCCGTCAAACCGTGGGGCGGGGAGCAGACCTTCACCCCCGAGGAGCCCCGGCGGCGGATCGACGCGATCTTCGCGACGGCGGGCGTGGAGGTACTCGGCTGCGGGGTGCCGACCGAGCAGCCGGGGGTCACCCGGGCAGACCTGAGGGCGGCCACCGACCATCTGCCGGTACTGGCCGCCCTCAGAATCCCCGCGTCGTAACCCCCTGGGAGAGCGCGCCGGGAGCCGGTTGGGTCACACCACCGCGCCGCGCCCCGGGTCGTCGTCATCGTCGTCGGGGCGCATCCGCATCACCAGGGTGCCGAAGCCGCCGAGGAAGCCGCCGATGCCGACGGTCGCCAGCCACCACGTCATCTCCCAGCCGAACAGCACCGCGAGCAGCAGCAGGAGGGGCCCGCCGAGCACCGCGAGCCACGCGAACTTGGCGGTGACGTCGGCGGCGGGCAGCGGCGGCGGCTCGGGCGGTACGAAGTGCCCTTCGTCGTCGCTGTCGAAGTCGTCGTCGGAGGGCTCCGGCGCCGTGTAGTCACGCGGCCCGCCGACCCCCGGAGCGAAGGCGACCGAGCTGCCGAGGGGTTTGCCGGGCCCGGAAGCGCCGTCCCCGGAACCGGAACCGGCACCCGCACCGGGACCCGCGCCGGAGTCCGTATCCGTACCCGAGCCCGCGTCGCCCGACGCGCCCTTCGCCGGTCTGTCGTCCCCTGTCACGTTCGGCTCCGCCTCAAGCAGGGCCAGGTCCTCGATCGACTTGAACGGCTTGGCGCCCGGCGGGTCCGGGGGCTCCGTGCCGTACCCCGCGACGATCGCCTCCCAGGCCGCCGTCTCGTCGATGGGCACCGCTTCGCCCGGGTCCGGCTCCGGGTCCCCGGGCACGGGGCGCTTGTCCGGCTCGCGGCTCTCGTCGCGGTCCGCGTCGTGCTCAGCCACCGGTGGCCGTCCCTTCCTTGCCGACACTGGGAGCGAGCCGGCCGATGAACGCGAGGCTCTCCGTGAAGATCCGGTCCGCGTCGTGGTCCAACGTCGCGACGTGGTAGCTCTGTTCCAGCAGGATCTCGGTGACATCCGTGGACGAGACGCGGCCCAGGATCCGGGCCGAGTCGGCGGGCGGCACCACATGGTCCCGCGTGCTGTGCAGCAGCAGCATCGGCTGGGTCACCTGCGGCAGCTCCGCGTCGACCACACCGAAGAAACGGGACAGCGAATACGCGGCGTGCAGCGGCACCCGGTGATACCCGACCTCCTCGGCGCCCTCCTTCGCGATATCGCTGACCAGGCCCTTGGTCGAGGGCACCAGATACCGGGCGACCGGCAGCGTGCGCGCCGCGAGTCCGTGCGCCTTGATCGCCGGGTTGACGACGACGATGCCCCGGATCGCGTCACCGTGCCGCGCGGCGAGCCGCAGCGTCAGGGCGCCGCCCATCGAGAGACCGAAGACGAAGACCTCGGCACACCGCTCACGCAGGGCGGACAACTCGCGGTCCACCTCCGCGTACCAGTCCTGCCAGCCGGTGACCTGCATGTCCTCCCAGCGCGTGCCGTGTCCGGGCAGCAGCGGCAGCGACACGGTCAGACCACGCTCGGCGAGATACTCCGCCCAGGGGCGCAGCGACTGCGGGGAACCGGTGAATCCGTGACAGAGGAGGACACCGACCTCGCCGCCCTCGTGGCGGTACGGCTCGGCTCCGGGGAGGACCGGCACCTTCGGTCTCCTGTTCGTGTGAAGGGATCGGCTGACGTGTTCGTGTGAAGCGGTGTGAAGCGGTGTGAAGCGATGTGAAGCGGTGGGAAGTGATGTGAAGCGGTCGGCTGACGTGGTCGCACGGCACGCGAGGGAACGTTGGGGATGTGCCGCGACTTCGCCGGCGTACTTCACCGTACGCGACCGCACTGACACCGACCAGGGTCGTCGGGCCCAGCGGGCACACCGCGGGTTAAGGTCTGACCGACAGACACAGGAGGCAGTCGGTTGATCTACGGGGCAATGAAGTTTTCCATCGGAGGGCCGCTGAAGCTCGCCTTCAGGCCCTGGGTGGAGGGCCTGGAGAACATTCCCGCCGAAGGTCCCGCCATCCTGGCGAGCAATCATCTGTCGTTCTCGGACTCCTTCTTCCTGCCCGCGGTGCTCGACCGTAAGGTGACGTTCATCGCGAAGGCCGAGTACTTCACCACGCCCGGTATCAAGGGCCGGATGACGGCCGCCTTCTTCAAGGGCGTCGGACAACTGCCCGTCGACCGCTCCGGCGCGCGCGGCGCGGGCGAGGCCGCCGTCAAGAGCGGAATCGACGTCCTCGCGCGCGGTGAGCTGTTCGGCATCTACCCGGAGGGCACCCGCTCACCCGACGGCCGTCTGTACCGCGGCAAACCGGGTGGCCTCGCGCGCGTGGCGCTCGCCTCGGGGGCGCCGGTGATCCCGGTCGCGATGATCGACACCGAGAAGATCCAGCCGCCGGGCAAGGTGATGCCGAAGCTGATGCGCCCCGGTATCCGGATCGGCCGGCCTCTCGACTTCGACCGCTACCAGGGCATGGAACACGACCGGTTCGTGCTGCGGGCCGTGACCGACGAGGTCATGTACGAAATCATGAAGCTCTCCGGTCAGGAGTACGTCGACATCTACGCGACCGCGGCCAAGCGGCAGCTCGCGGAGGCCGCGAAGCAGGAGAAGGCCGACAAGGCGGCCAAGGCGGCGGCGGACAAGGCAGCCGCGGCCAAGGCGGCGGCCGACGGGACCGGGGACGGCGACGAGCAGGAGCGGCCCGGCCGCTGAGCGGCGGCGGGCCCGCCGAGGCAGCGGGTGCCCGGGAGGGCGACCCAGGGGTGGGGAACATGGCCAGGCGTGAACGCGTCATGAAGATGTCGGTCGAGCAGCCGCTGTGGCGCGCGCTCACCGCGTACCGCGTCCTGACGATGCTGTACGCCATCGCCCTGTTCCTCTACACCTACGACACCTTCGAGCGCCCCTCGGTCGCCATCGCCTTCTACGCCGTCCTCGTCGTATGGACCCTGGCCACGCTCGGCAAGGTCGCGAACGCCGCGCGCTGCACCAAGCGGTTCCTCGCCGCCGACCTGACCATCGCGCTGACCGGCATCCTCCTCACCCCGGTCGCCGCGACCCACGAACGCATCCTCGACGGCGGTCCCACACTCCCGTCGATATGGACCGCCGGAGCCGTCCTCGCGTACGCGCTCAAGGGCGGCTGGCGCTGGGCGGCCGTCGCGTCGGCGCTCGTCGGGGTCGCCAACATCGTGCAGCGCGGCGCCCCCACCCGCGACACCCTGCACAACGTCCTCCTCGTCTGGGTCGCGGCCATCGCCATCGGCTACGTCGTCGAGGTCGCCCGCGCCTCCGAACGCACCCTCGCGCGCGCCCTGGAGATCGAGGCCGCGACCCGGGAACGCGAGCGCCTCGCGCGCGACATCCACGACAGCGTCCTCCAGGTCCTCGCGATGGTGCAGCGCCGCGGCAGCGCCCTCGGCGGTGAGGCGGCCGAGCTGGGCCGGATGGCGGGCGAGCAGGAGGTCGCGCTGCGCACCCTCGTCGCCGGCGGCATGGTGCCCGCGTCGCGCGCGTCGGAGGACGCCTCGCAGGGCGCGCTGGTACGGGCCGTCGAGGAACCCGACGACGAGCCGGGCGACGGGCCGCGCGATCTGCGCTCACTGCTCGCCCGGCACGCCGGATCCCGGGTGACCCTGTCCGAGCCGGGCGCCCCGGTGCTGCTCGGACCGGTCGCGGCACGGGAGTTGGCGGACGCTGTCAGTGCCGCCCTGGACAATGTCCACCGGCACGCGGGTGCCGGGGCCAGGGCGTGGATCCTGGTCGAGGACGAGCCGGACGAGGTGATCGTGACCGTGCGGGACGACGGTCCTGGCATCCCCGCTGGCAGGCTCGCGCAGGCCGAGGGCGAAGGGCGCCTCGGTGTGGCCCTGTCGATCCGGGGCCGGCTGCGGGACATCGGGGGCACCGCCGAGCTGGTGTCGGTACCGGGCCAGGGCACGGAAGTAGAACTGAGAGTTCCACGGGGGAAGGCGGACCGATGACGGGCCGGTACGAGAAGGGGGCGGCGGCATGACAGCGGGAGAGCGGGCCGGAGAGCGGCACCAGGAGTCGGCCGGACCTGAGCGGTCGGCGCCGATCAAGGTCATGGTGGTGGACGACCACCCGATGTGGCGGGACGCTGTCGCGCGTGACCTTGCCGAGGCCGGGTTCGACGTGGTCGGCACCGCGGGCGACGGCGAGCAGGCGGTGCGCCGCGCACCGGCCGCCGGACCCGACGTCCTCGTCCTGGACCTCAATCTGCCCGCCAAGCCGGGCGTTCAGGTCTGCAAGGAACTCGTCGGCGCCAACCCGGCGCTGCGCGTCCTGGTCCTGTCGGCGAGCGGTGAGCACGCGGACGTCCTGGAGGCGGTGAAGTCGGGCGCCACCGGCTATCTGCTGAAGTCGGCGTCGACCGAGGAGCTGATCGACGCCGTGCGCCGCACCGCCGTCGGCGACGCGGTGTTCACACCGGGCCTCGCCGGTCTCGTCCTCGGGGAGTTCCGCAGGCTCGCCTCCGAGCCCGCGCCGTCCGCGCCCGACGAGCCCAAGGCGCCCCAGCTCACCGACCGTGAGACGGAGGTCCTGCGGCTGGTCGCCAAGGGCCTGAGCTACAAGCAGATCGCCGAACGCCTCGTCATCTCGCACCGCACCGTGCAGAACCATGTGCAGAACACCCTGGGCAAACTCCAGTTGCACAACCGCGTCGAGTTGGTGCGGTACGCGATAGAGCGCGGCCTGGACGACGCGTGACCGTCCGTCCCGGTCGGCGGTCAGCATTGCTACGCCGACCGCTCCTTCGGGTGAACGGCCAATGATCAACTCCCCGCAATCTTCCCGGAATTGACCATGCGACCCATCCCGGAGTGACGTGGATCACTACTAGCGTGGCCCCCATCGGCTCACCCCAGAGCGAAGGGACACTTCCATGCGCGTCGGAGTACTGACCGGAGGCGGCGACTGCCCCGGGCTCAACGCCGTCATCCGGGGCATCGTCCGCAAGGGCGTGCAGGAGTACGGCTATGACTTCGTCGGTTTCCGGGACGGCTGGCGGGGTCCCGTGGAGGGGGACAGCATCCCGCTCGCCATCCCCTCGGTGCGCGGCATCCTGCCCCGCGGCGGCACCATCCTCGGCTCCTCGCGCACCAATCCCCTCAAGGTGGAGAACGGTATCCGCCGGATCAAGGAGAACCTCGCCAAGCAGGAGGTGGAAGCCCTCATCGCGATCGGCGGCGAGGACACTCTCGGCGTCGCCGCACGCCTGTCCGACGAGTACGGGATTCCGTGTGTCGGCGTGCCCAAGACCATCGACAACGACCTGTCGGCCACCGACTACACCTTCGGCTTCGACACCGCCGTCGGCATCGCCACCGAGGCGATCGACCGGCTGCACACCACCGCCGAGTCCCATATGCGGGTCCTCGTCGTGGAGGTGATGGGCCGGCACGCGGGCTGGATCGCCCTGCACTCGGGCCTCGCCGGCGGAGCCAACGTCATCCTGATCCCCGAACAGCGCTTCGACGTCGACCAGGTCTGCGCCTGGGTGACGTCCCGGTTCAAGGCGTCGTACGCCCCGATCGTCGTCGTCGCCGAGGGTGCGATGCCCAAGGACGGCGACGCGGTGCTCAAGGACGGCACCCTCGACTCGTTCGGGCATGTGCGGCTGTCGGGTGTCGGCGAGTGGCTGTCCAAGGAGATCGAGTCCCGCACCGGCAAGGAGGCCAGGACCACGGTTCTTGGGCACGTCCAGCGGGGCGGGACGCCGAGCGCCTTCGACCGCTGGCTCGCCACCCGCTTCGGACTGCACGCGATCGACGCCGTGCGGGACCGTGACTTCGGCAAGATGGTCGCCCTGCGCGGCACGGACATCGTCCGCGTCCCGATCGCGGAGGCCACGGCCAAGCTGAAGACGGTCGACCCCGAGCTGTACAAGGAGGTCGGCGTCTTCTTCGGCTGACCCACTGGTTCCGGCTGACCCACTGGTTCCGGCTGACCCATCGGTCCGGCTGACCCATCGGTCCGGCCGACCCATCGGCCGTCGACCGGGTACCGAGCGCCCGGGTGGTCACCGTCCTATATTCGGCGGTGACCACCCCTCGCGGGAGTGACGGGAGCGCGCATGGAAATCCTCGCCTTCGGTGTGCAGTCCGACGAGCGGCCCCTCATCGAGCAGGCGTTCGCCGGTCACCACGAGGTGCGCTGTCTGGACGTCTTCCTCAACGAGGACACCGCCCCGATCGCGGCCGGCTACGAGGCCATCTCCACCAGCGTCAACGCGGACCTCGGGCACCGGGTCCTCCAGACCCTCGCGGCCGGCGGCACCCAGATGATCGCCCAGCGCTCCACGGGCTTCAACAACATCGACCTCCCCGTCGCCGAACGCCTCGGCATGACCGTCGCCCGGGTCTCCTTCTACTCGCCCTACTCGGTCGCCGAGTTCGCCTGGACCCTCGGTATGGCCGTCAACCGCCGTATCGTCCGCGCCTCGAACCGCACCCGTGACTTCGACTTCCGCCTCGACGGACTGATGGGCCGCGATTGGCACGGCCGCACCGTCGGCGTCGTCGGCACCGGCAAGATCGGCGAGGCGTTCACCCGGATCGCCCACGGCTTCGGGATGCGGCTGCTCGGCTGGGACATCGCCGAGAACCCGGCCTGCACCGCGCTCGGCATGGAGTACACCGACAAGGACCGACTGTTCGCCGAGTCCGACCTGATCAGCCTGCACGTCCCGCTGCTGCCGGACACCCACCACCTCGTGGACGCGGCGGCGCTCAAGGCGATGAAGGACGACGCCGTCCTGGTGAACTCCAGCCGGGGCGGCCTCGTCGACACCCGGGCCCTCGTCGCCGAACTGCGCGAGGGCCGCTTCACCGGCGTCGGACTCGATGTGTACGAGGCCGAGGCCGGGCTGTTCTTCCTCGACAAGTCCCTTGAGGCCGTCGAGGACGACACCCTGGCCCGCCTCGTCACCTTCCCGAACGTCGTCGTCACCTCGCACCAGGCGTACTACACACGCGACGCCGTCCAGCAGATCATCGACACGACGCTGCGCAACATCCTCGACTACCGCGTGGGGCGCCGCTCCGAGAACGTCCTTGTGCCCGCGGCGCCGACCAGCTGAGTGAGCAGTTCCCCTACGATCCCCGCTCCGCGCAGCGACAGCACCGACTCGGGGTGGAACTGCACGCCCGTGAACCCCGGCCCACGCAGCGCGTGCACCTCGCCGGTCTCCGCGTCCCGGCTGACCTCGACGCCGTGCGCGGCCAGCTCCTGGGCCGCGTCGTCGTCGCAACGCGCCACGAAACTGTTGTAGAAGCCGACGGTCTCCGTCCGCCCGAACAGCCCGATCTCCGTCTGCGCGCCCTGGTACGGCACCTCCTTGCGGACCAGGTCGAGCCCCAGCTCGGCCGCGATCAGCTCATGTCCCAGACACACACCCAGGACCCCGTACCGGTGCTCCCTGATCAGCTCGGCCGTCAGCGACCGCAGGAACCGCATCTTCGGGTCGGCCGCGTCGGTCGGATCACCGGGCCCCGGTCCGATCACCACCGGACCCGGGTGCCGCAGGACCGCCGCGCGCAGCCCCTCCTCGTCGTACCGCCGTACGGTCACGTCGAGCCCCGACGAGCGCAGCACATGCGCGAGCATCGCCGTGAAGGTGTCCTCGCCGTCCACGACCAGCGCGTGCCCCCGGAGCCCGTCCGCACGCTTCTGCATCCGCAGCCAGAACGGCGCGAGACCCGCCCGTCGCCCGTCGAGCGCGGCCCGCACCCGCGGATCGTCGGCCAGTACGGGGCGTACGTCCGCGGTGTCCGGTCCGGCGGGCAGCACCCCGAGCGCGGTCAGGACGCCCGCCGCCTTGGCGTGGGTCTCGGCGACCTCGCCGTGCGGGTCCGAGCCGCGTACCAGCGTCGCCCCGACCGGCACCCGCAGCCGCCCGGCCGCGTCGATGTCGGCGGTCCGGATCAGGATCGGCGAGTCCAGGGTCTGGGCGCCCCCGGCGTCCCGTCCGACCAGCGCCAGCGCGCCCGCGTAGTACCCGCGCCCCACACCGTCCGGTCCGAGCGGCTCGTACCGCTCGATGACCCGGCACGCGTTCTGCACCGGCGACCCCGTCACCGTCGCCGCGAACATCGTCTCCTTCAGCACCTCGCGTACATCCAGCGAGGAACGGCCCCGCAACTCGTACTCGGTGTGCGCGAGATGGGCCATCTCCTTGAGCCGGGGCCCGACGACGACACCGCCCATGTCGCCGACGGTGCACATCATCTTCAGCTCCTCGTCCACGACCATCGACAGCTCCTCGATCTCCTTGCCGTCGGCGAGGAAGGTGAGCAGCCCTTCGGCGGTCGGGCCGCCCGCCGGGTAGCGGTAGGTGCCGCTGATCGGGTTCATCACGACGGTGCCGCCGCTCATCCGCACATGCGCCTCCGGACTCGCGCCCACCAGCGTCCGCGCCCCGGTGTGCACCACGAACGTCCAGTACGCGCCCTGCTCACCCACGAGCAGCCGCCGGAACAGCGCCAGCGCGTCCGCCCGCCCGAACCCGGGGATCTCGCCCGTGTACGTCCGCCGGATCACGAAGTTGGCGCCCTCGCCCCGCCCGATCTCCTCGCGCAGCACCCGCCCGACGATCTCGGCGTACGCGTCGTCGGCCACGTCGAACCCGCCGCCCTCGACCCGCACCCCGTGCGCCGGCAACTGCTCCAGGGCGTCCGCCAGCGGCAGCTCGTACGTCTCGTCGGCGGTCAGGACGGTCAGCGGCGTGCCGTCGTCGCGGACGTCGAAGCCGCGCTCCCGGATCTGCCGGAACGGCACCAGGGCCAGCGAAGGCCGCTCACCCACCGGGATGTCCGCCAGCCGTTCGATGTAGCGCACCGGCCCGAGCAGCACCTCGACGGTGTCGTGGTCATGGCCGGGCGTACGGCGGCGCAGCAGTGCGAACGGCGGGCACTCGGCGTCGAGCAGTCGGCGCAGGTCCATGGGTCGTTCCTTCCGGTCGGGTCCGTACGCGCGCTGCGCACGGGTGGGTCGAGAGGAGGAACGGCCCCGGAAACGGAAGAAGGCCGCCCCTCGGGCGGCCTTCGCGTGATCGGGTACGCGCAGTCAGTGGGCCGCCGGATGAGCGGTCCACCACCAGTTCTGAACGGAGCTGTGGAGTGAGTGCGCGAACATGCCAGGCACCCTACCCGAAGTCCGGCACGTCGCACGGACAACTCGTCTCACAACGTGAGCGGTGGGGTGGACGCCCGACACGACCCCGTAATGTGGGCGAGGTGACCGTGAACGCTAAGCCCAGCGCGAGCGCTGGCAACACCTGGCGGAACCTGCCCGCGGCGCAGCAGCCCGAGTACCCCGATGCCGAGGCTCTGCGCGACGTGATCGCCGACCTCGAAAGCTATCCCCCGCTCGTCTTCGCCGGGGAGTGCGACCAGCTGCGTGCCCGGATGGGAGCCGTTGCCAGGGGCGAGGCGTTTCTGCTCCAGGGCGGGGACTGCGCGGAGTCCTTCGACGCCGTCGGCGCCGACCAGATCCGCGCCAAGCTGAAGACCCTGCTCCAGATGGGCGCCGTCCTCACCTACGCCGCGTCCGTGCCCGTCGTGAAGGTCGGCCGGATCGCCGGGCAGTACTCGAAGCCCCGGTCCAAGCCGACCGAGACCCGCGACGGCGTCACCCTGCCGACCTATCGCGGCGACTCCGTCAACGGCTTCGACTTCACCGAGGCGCAGCGCGTCCCGGACCCCGACCGGCTGAAGCGGATGTACCACGCCTCCGCGTCCACGCTCAACCTGGTCCGCGCCTTCACCACCGGCGGATACGCGGACCTGCGCCAGGTGCACGCCTGGAACCAGGACTTCGTGAAGTCGTCCCCGTCCGGCCAGCGGTACGAGCAGCTGGCCCGCGAGATCGACAACGCCCTCAACTTCATGCGGGCCTGCGGCACGGACCCGGAGGAGTTCAAGACCGTCGAGTTCTTCGCCTCGCACGAGGCGCTGCTCCTCGACTACGAGTCCGCGCTGACCCGCGTCGACTCCCGCACGGGACGGCTGTACGACGTCTCCGGACACATGGTGTGGATCGGTGAGCGGACCCGGCAGCTCGACGGCGCGCACATCGAGTTCGCGTCCCGGATCAGCAACCCGATCGGCATCAAGCTCGGCCCGTCGACGACGGTGGACGAGGCGCTCACGTACATCGACCGTCTCGACCCGGACCGCGAGCCCGGCCGGCTGACCTTCATCGTCCGCATGGGCGCCGACAAGGTCCGCGACAAGCTCCCCGAGCTGGTCGAGAAGGTCACGGCGTCCGGCGCGACCGTCGCCTGGGTGACCGACCCGATGCACGGCAACACCTTCGAGGCCGCGTCCGGTCACAAGACCCGCCGCTTCGACGATGTGCTGGACGAGGTCAAGGGCTTCTTCGAGGTCCACAAGGCCCTCGGCACCCACCCCGGCGGCATCCACGTCGAGCTGACGGGCGACGACGTCACGGAGTGCGTGGGCGGCGGCGACGAGATCTTCGTCGACGATCTGCACCAGCGCTACGAGACGGCGTGCGACCCCCGGCTCAACCGCAGCCAGTCCCTGGACCTGGCCTTCCTGGTCGCGGAGATGTACCGGGACCAGTGACACCGGCGGCTACGCACACGAGGCGCGGATCGATGTGATCCGCGCCTCGCCTGTGGGAAGGGGCTTTTGCCCGGCCCGGACGATGGGTAAGGTTAGGTTAGCCTCACCGACTCATCGGGGCGGCCCCTCATCAGCGATCCCGCCCGGGAGGTGAACCGCGTGTACGTCTGCAACTGCTTCGGTGTCACCGAGGCGCAGGTGAAGCGGCACGCGGAGGACGGTGCCTGCACCCCCCGCCAGATAGCGTCGGCCTGCAAGGCGGGCACGGACTGCGGTTCGTGCGTACGCCGCATCCAGGCGCTGCTCGGCCGTGGCGCGTGCCCCAGCCGGGTGGCCGCCGACCAGGGGCGTCCGGCGTTCGCCGAAGTCTCCGCCGCCGGTCTTTCCGCCGCGGATCTCTCCGTCGCCGATCGTTCCGTCACGGAGTCCGAGGCGGCCTGAACGTTTCGCCGGAGTCCGCCGAGCTGTCCGCTCAGCTGTCCGGCTGCTCGATGACCTGGGCGATGTAGAGCGCCTCTCCGAGCTTCTCGACCAGCTCCAGCTGGGTGTCGAGATAGTCGATGTGGTGCTCCTCGTCCTTGAGGATGTCCTCGAAGATCTTGGCCGATGTGATGTCCGCCTTCGCCCGCATCACCTCGATCCCCCGCTTGAGCCGGTCGATGGCCTCGACCTCGACCTGCCGGTCGGCCTGGAACATCTCGGTGACCGTCTGGCCGATCCGCACATGGAAGAGCCGCTGGTAGTTGGGCAGGCCCTCAAGGAAGAGGATCCGGTCGGTCAGGACCTCCGCGTGCTTCATCTCGTCGAACGACTCGGCCCGGGTGTATTTGGCGAGCTTCGTCCAGCCGAAGTTCTCTTGCATCTTCGCGTGCAAGAAGTACTGGTTGATCGCCGTCAGCTCGGCGGTGAGCTGCTCGTTGAGGAATTCGATGACCTCGGGGTCGCCCTGCATCGCAGAGGCTCCTTCCGGACGGGGGGACTGGGGCAGGTGCGCGCATCCTCGCACCGGCATCAGGGGCCGTCCAGTAAGTACATGCTTAGTAGGAGTTGCCCCAATCGACGTCGGACGGACCCTGCCCGGGTCGGGCTGGTCACGTCCACTGTCGCGGGTCTGTCAGGATGGATACATGGGTCATCCGGTGGAGCACGAATCTCGACAGGCAGGGGCGTCGGAGCTTCCACCGGGACAGCGGCTCCAGCGCGGCTGGCCCGTGACGCACTACGGTCCGGTGCCCAAGTTCCGGCCCGAGCGCTGGGAGTTCAGGGTCTTCGGCGCGACGGCCGACGGTGACAAGCACTGCTGGAACCACGACGAGTTCTCCGCCCTGCCGTACGCCACGGTGATGGCCGATCTGCACTGCGTCACCAAATTCAGCATGCTCGGCGCCGAATGGGGCGGTGTCCGGGCCCGCATGGTCCTGGAACTCGCGCCCCCGGCGCCGAACGTCACCCATGTGATGGTCTGGGCCGAGTACGGCTTCAGTTCGAATCTGCGTATCGACGACTTCCTGTCCGAGCGGACCATGTTCGCCACCCACAAGGACGGCGAACTGCTCACCGCCGAGCACGGCTTCCCGCTGCGGCTCGTCGTGCCTCATCTGTACGCCTGGAAGGGCCCCAAGTGGGTCCGCGGTGTCGAGTACATGACCGCCGACCGCCGGGGTTTCTGGGAGGAGCGGGGCTACCACAACATCGGTGACCCCTGGCGTGAGCAGCGGTACTCCTATCAGGAGGAGCCCGGGGACGGCCCCGAGTTCTGATCCCGCATACCACCCATACCCGCTATACCCCCCAGGGTCCTGTCCCCGTCAGTGGTACTGGTGCATCACCGCGTGACCCTTGCCGCGGCCGATCAGCCACTTGTTCACCGGTGTCGTGATCACGAAGGCCGCCGCCAGCGCGATGGCGAGGATCCACCAGAACATCGGGTCCGAGAGATGCGCGTCCATGCCGCCCGGCCACAGCGCGATCACACCGTTGTCGATCAGCTCCATCACCGCGATGGACAGGGTGTCGGCGGCCAGCGCGACGCGGAACGCGGTCCTGAAGTCGACGCCGGCCCGGAGCACGCTGCGCAGCGTCAGTGAGTAGCCGAACACGAAGGCCAGGACGATCGCCAGGGCCATCGTCTGCACATTGCCCCAGCCGAGCGCCGTGCCGATCACCATGCCCAGGATCTCGCCGATGGCACATCCGGTGAGGCAGTGCAGGGTCGCCTGGACGGCCATGGACCAACTCGCCTTGCCGGTGCCGTGACGGCCATGGCCTCCGTGACCGCCGTGCTCGGCATGCCCGGTGTGCTCCGCCTGATCTGCCGTGTCCGCGTGATGGGCGTGCGCGTCGTGCTGCATGAGTGACCCCCAGGGTCGGGCTACGGTTCCTGCCGTCAACAGAAACCGTATACCCCTAGGGGGTATTCCTCAATCCCGGAGCTTCTTCAGCCGCTCCACATCAGCCGCGTGCCCCTCCTTGCCCCCGGGCGTCTCGATGATCAGCGGTACACCCGCGGTGGCCGGATGCCGCATCAGCGCCCGGAACGGTTCCTCACCGATCCGCCCGGCCCCGATGTTCGCGTGCCGGTCCTTGTGGGCGCCCACCACGTCCTGCGAGTCATTGGCGTGGATCAACCGCAGCCGCCCCTCGCCGACGGAGTCCACCAGCAGGTCGAGCGTCTGCGCCATACCGTCAGGGCCCGTCAGGTCGTGCCCCGCGGCGAAGATGTGACAGGTGTCCAGGCAGACGCCCAGCTTGGGATGGGCGTCCAGCGCGTCGAAGTACGGCCCGAAGTCCCAGGTGCGCGAGCAGAGCGAGGAGCCCTGGCCCGCCGTCGACTCCAGGAGCAGATACGGGTCGTCGTCATGCGTCAGCTCGTCGAGGAGCGGCAGCATCCGTTCCCGTACCTGGGCCAGGGCCACCGCGCGCGGCCGGCCGCCCGTCGCGGAGCCCGTGTGCACGACGACGCCCAGCGCGCCGATCGCGCGGCCCCGGCGCAGCGAGTGCCGCAGCGACTCCACGGACAGGTCGACGGTCGCCTCGGTGTGCGAGCCGAAGTTGATCAGATACGGCGCGTGGACGTACGCGGGGATGCTCTCGGCGGCGCAGGCGGCACGGAACTCCTCGTCCTGCCGGGGGTTGCCCGCGGGGGTCGCCCAACCGCGCGGATTGGCGACGAAGACCTGGACGGTCTCGGCGCCCATCTCGCGCGCGTAGCCGAGGCCGACCTTCGCGAGGCCGCCCGCCACGGGGACATGGCCGCCGACGGGGTTACGGAACTGGGTGCTGGTCACACGTTTCAGGGTGTCACGCGCGCGTGCCGGGTCCTTCGGCGGATGGGCACGGGTGCAGGTGCCCTCGGCGGACCGTGAACGTACCTCAGCGAATCGTGAACGCGCCTCAGCGGACCGTGATCGTGACGGTCGAGTTCTTGGGCGCCTCGTCGCCGCCCTTCACGGACTGGCTCTTCACCGTGTCGCCGCCGAAGAGTCCGAACAGCCCGCGGTCCTCGTTGACCTTGAAGCCCGCGCTCTCCAGCGTCCGTTTGGCGTCGTCCGCCTGCTGTCCGACGACGTCCGGGACCTCCACCATCTCGGGGCCCTTGGAGATCGTGAGCGTGACGGTGTCGCCCTCGGCGGCCCGGCTGTCGGCGCCGGGGGACTGCCGGGCGACCTCACCCGCGTCGAACTCCGACGTGACCTGCTCGGTGGCGATCTCCACCTTGAGGCCCGCGTCCGTCAGTTCCTGGGTCGCGTCGTCCACGGACTCGCCCGTCACATCGGGGACGTCGACCGGAGTGCCCTTGCTGACGGTGATCGCCACGGCCGAGCCCGCACGGCGGGTCTCCCGTGCCGCCGGGTCCGTACTGATCACGGCGCCCTTGGCGATCGCGTCGCTGAAGTCCTGGGTGACCATGCCCGGTTCCAGACCGGCGTCCTTGAGCCGGGTCCGCGCGTCGGCCAGCGGCAGGCCCTCGACATCGGGCACCTTGACCGTCTCCGGGCCCAGCGAGATCGTCAGGCCGACCTTGCCGTTGTCGCGGATACGGGTCCCGGCGGCGGGGTCGGTGGCGACCACGGTGCCCCGCGGATCGGTGTCGCTGTACGCGCGCTTGACCTCGCCCACGTCGAGCCCGGCGTCCGCGAGCCGCTTCCTGGCGTCCGCCTCGGACTGGGTGAGCAGCGCCGGGACCTTGGTGAACTGGCCCGAGTTGATGTACCAGACACCGGCGCCCAGACCGAGCAGCAGGAGCACGGCGACCACGGCCGCGAGCGGGCCGCGCCGGGAGCGCGGGAAGCGGGGCGCGGGACCGGACGGCGGCGGGACCTCGAAGCGGCTGGTGCGGTGGAAGTCGTCGTCCTCGTTCACGGGCAACGGCATCTGGACGGCCACCGCGCGCGGGATGACGCTCGTACGGTCGTCGGAGGTGTCCCGCAGGTCCTCGGCCCGCGCCCGGGGCGGCACCGCGTCCAGCTGCGCGTCGGTGAGTCCGGTCCGCGCCTGACGGGTCCGTGCCAGCAGGGCCACCGCGTCGTGCGGCCGGACCTCGGGGGTACGGGCGGTCGCCGCGGCGACGAGGTCGTCCAGCTCGTAGGGCAGCCCCGGCACGGCGGCCGACGGCGGCGGTACGTCCTCGTTGAGGTGCTGGTAGAGCACCTGCGCGGGGGAGTCGCCCGAGCGTGGCTTGGCGCCGGTCAGCATCTCGTAGAGGACCACCCCGCACGCGTACACGTCGACACGGGGGTCCGCGGTGCCGTGCTCGATCTGCTCCGGGGCGAGATAGGAGACGGTGCCCAGGACGGCGCCCGTCGTGTTCGTGACGGTGTCCACGGCCCGTACGAGGCCGAAGTCCGCGACCTTGACCCGGCCGTCGTCCCCTATGAGGACGTTCTCCGGCTTCATGTCCCGGTGCACGAACCCCGCCCGGTGCGCGGCACCGAGCGCCGCCAGGACCGGTTCCAGGATGTCCAGGGCGGCCCTCGGCCGCAGCGCCCCGCGCTCCCGCAGCACGTCCCGCAGGGTGCACCCGGCGACGTACTCCATGGCCAGGTAGACGTACGCCCCGTCCGCGCCCTGGTCGTAGACGCCGACCACATTGGGGTGCGACAGCCGCGCCACCGACTTGGCCTCACGGATGAACCGCTCGACGAACGAGACGTCGGCGGCCAGCGTGGGGTGCATCACCTTGAGCGCGAGCACACGGTCGAGGCGGGTGTCCATGGCCCGGTAGACCGTGGCCATCCCGCCGACCGCGATGCGTGCGTCGACGCGATACCGGCCGTCGAGCACCTGCCCGACGAGCGGGTCCTGAAGGGTCGTGTCCACGCCCGCGAGTCTACGAGGCGCCGCGCGCGGCCTGACCGGGCAGTACGAGACAGGGCCACGACTGAAGCACTCCTGTGACGACAGTGGCTCGGGCGCCGGTGTTCTCACCCACCGCCCCATCCACCCAAGACGCGCCTAAAAGGCGGGGCGCTCCGGGTCCAGGGAGGCCAGGCCCTCGGCGGGAGAGCTGGCGGTGCCGTACAGGCGCCGGGGAATCCGCCCCGCCCGGGAGGCAAGCCGCCCCGCCTCAACAGCCCGCCGCATCGCCTCAGCCATGAGCACCGGTACCTGAGCCCGCGTAACAGCGGACGCGAGCATCACCCCGGCGCACCCCAACTCCATGGCCAGCGCCGCGTCGGACGCCGTCCCCGCCCCCGCGTCCAGAATCACCGGCACCCCCGCCCGCTCCACGATCAACTGGAAGTTGTGCGGATTGCGGATCCCCAGCCCGGACCCGATGGGCGACCCGAGCGGCATCACCGCCGCACACCCCACGTCCTCCAGCTTGCGCGCGAGCACGGGATCGTCATTGGTGTACGGCAGCACCGTGAACCCGTCGTCGACCAGGGTCTCGGCCGCGTCGAGGAGTTCCACCGGATCGGGCAGCAGCGTGTACTCGTCGGCGATCACCTCCAGCTTCACCAGATCCGTACCGAGCGCCTCGCGCGCGAGGCGTGCCGTCAGCACGGCCTCACCTGCGGTGAAACAGCCCGCCGTGTTGGGCAGCACCTGGATCCCGAGCCGTTCGAGTACGGAGAGCACCGAGCCCTGGGTGCCCGGGTCGACCCGGCGCATGGCCACCGTCGTCAGCTCCGTACCGGACGCGATCAGGGACCGCTCCAGGACATCGAGGCTGGGCGCACCGCCCGTACCCATGATCAGGCGGGACGAGAAGGACGTACCGCCGATGACAAGCGGGTCGTCGGCCATGCCGGTCAGCCTCCTTGGACGGCGGTGAGGACTTCCACGCGGTCGCCGTCGGCGAGCGTGGTGGCGGCCCACCGCGCGCGTGGGACGACGGTTTCGTTGAGGGCGGCGGCGACACCGGAGGGGGCCGCCGTGACCGTCGTGACGAGGACGTCGAGGGTGGTGCCGGACGGCACGTCCCGCGCCGCGCCGTTGACGCGGACGGAAACAGGGGCCAAAGGCGGTACCGACGCGGTCATACGGGCAGCTCCACGGGGACGGGCGCGGTGGCGCCGAAGCGCTGGGGTGCGAAGGGCCGTGCCTCGTCCGGCAGTTCACCGGTGACGAGGACCTCGGCCATGATGTCGCCGGTGACGGGCGTCAGCAGGACACCGTTGCGGAAGTGGCCGGTGGCCAGGAGCAGGCCCGGCAGATCGGTCGGGCCGAGCAGGGGCGCGTTGTCCGGTGAGCCGGGGCGCAGGCCCGCGCGGGTCTCCGTCAGCGGCAGTTCGGTGATGCCGGGCACCAGTTCGTGCGCGTCGCGCAGCAGCTCGTACACACCGCCCGCGGTGACCGTGGTGTCCCAGCCGAGTTCCTCGCTGGTGGCGCCGACGACCAGTTCGCCGTTCGCGCGCGGGACGAGGTAGACATGGCTGCCCCGGACCACGGCCCGTACGGTCCGGTTCAGGAACGGCGCGTACCGGTCCGGCACGGTCAGCCGGAGCACCTGGCCCTTGACCGGGCGTACTGGCGGCAGTACGGCGTCGGGCACGCCCGCGAACCGGCCGCTGAGGCTGCCCGCCGCGAGGACCACCTGATCCGCGGTGAGCGGGGTGCCGTCGGCCAGGACGACTCCGGCGGCCCGCTCCCGTACCACGGTGAGCCGCTGGGCCCACTGGCGGTGGAAGACCACCCCGGCACGCTCGCAGGCCGTCACAAGGGCCGTGGCGAGGCGTCTCGGGTCGATCTGATGGTCACCGTCGACCCGCAGCCCGCCGCGTACGCCCGGCGCGAGCATCGGCTCCAGACGGCGGCACTCGCGCCCGGACAGCCACTCCGACTCCAGGCCGCAGCGGCTCTGAAGGGCGTGCAGCTCCCGCAGATGGGCGCGGTCGTCGGCGTCCAGCGCGACCGCGAGGGTGCCGCAGGCGCGGTGGCCGAGGTCGTGCCCGGTGGCCTCGGTGAGTTCGGCGACGAAGTCCGGATAGCGGCGTGCCGAGGCGAGGTTGAGGCCGAGCAGGGTCTCCTCGCCGTAGTGCAGTTCGGTGACGGCGGCGAGCATCCCGGCCGCGACCTGTGCGGCGCCCCCGCCGGGATCGGGGTCCACGACCGCCGTACGCAGCCCGCGCAGCGCGGCCCGCCAGGCGCTCACGAGACCGATGACCCCGCCCCCGACGACAAGGACGTCCGAGGCATGATCGTGGTTGGTGTGACTGTGGTGCGTGTTGTCGTGCTTCGTACGGTCCGAGGTACGCGACATGGGTGTCCAGCCCCTCCCTTCGCCGGCATGACCCGGATCAGGTTCGTACGGTCGGAGGCCGTCCAGCCTCCCTCTCAGCCCGGTCCGTCCGGGCTCCCGCGAGTGCTACTCGGCCACCCTAACCCGTGGTGTGCAACAGGTCACGGGCCCCATCACCTGACTGACTGAACGTCAGTTGTCTATGGTGATCGAGTGAGCGAGCAGACGCAGGTGGGCGACGGGACGGCGGGGCGCCCGCGCGCGGGTGGACGGGTCGTCATCGCGGGCGCGGGCATGGCCGGGGTGCAGACGGCGGTGGCGCTGCGCGAGCGGGGATTCACCGGGAGCGTCACGCTGATCGGCGCGGAGCCGCACCAGCCGTACGACCGGCCGCCGCTGTCCAAGGCGGTCCTGCTCGGCAAGGCCGAGGGGTCCGCCTTCGACATCGACTTCGAGGCGCTCGGCGTGGAGCTGCGGCTCGGCCTGGAGGTCACCGGGGTGCGCCCCGGGGACCATGAGCTGGACACGGAGTCCGGCGCGGTCCCGTACGACGTGCTGGTCGTCGCGACCGGTGCCGAACCGATGCGGCTGCCCGGGACCGAGGGGGTGCCCGGGGTGCATCTGCTGCGCACGCTGGACGACGCCGAGCGGCTGCGGCCCGTGCTCGCCGCGAAGCACGACATCGTGGTCGTCGGCGCGGGCTGGATCGGCGCCGAGTTCGCGACCGCCGCGCGCGAGGCGGGGTGCGCGGTGACCGTCGTGGAGGCCGCGGGGCGTCCGCTCGCCGGGGCGCTGCCGGCGGAGGTCGCGGAGCCGATGATCGACTGGTACGCGGATGCCGGGGCGGAATTGCGCACCCACGCGCGCGTGGCGCGCGTCGAGCCCGGGACGGTCGTCCTGGACGACGGTACGGCGCTGCGGGCGGGTGCCGTCGTCGTGGGCATCGGGGCACGGCCCGCGACGGGGTGGCTCGCCGGTTCCGGGATCGCGCTCGGCGAGCAACGGGAGGTCGTCGCCGACAACCGGCTGCGGACGTCGGTGCCGGATGTGTACGCGGTCGGCGACTGCGCCTCGTTCCCCTCCGCGCGCTACGGTACGCGGCTCCTCGTCCACCACTGGGACAACGCCCTCCAGGGTCCGCGTACCGTCGCGGCCGACATCATCGGCGAGACCCCGGCCGTGTACGACCCGGTGCCGTACTTCTGGTCGGAGCAGTTCGGCCGTTTCGTGCAGTACGCGGGACATCACGCGGGCGCCGAGACGACCCTGTGGCGAGGGAGCCCCAGCGGGGCCGCCTGGTCGGTGTGCTGGCTCCGCGACGACCGCCTGATCGCGATCCTGGCGGTGGGCCGCCCCCGAGACCTGGCCCAGGGCAGAAAACTGATCACCGCGTCCACCCCCCTGAGCATCCCCCTCCTGACAGACCCGTCCCGCCCCCTGAAATCAGCAACGAAGTAGCCCCCGGAACCCGCAACCACCCTGCGAGGGCACCGCAGTAAGTCTCGACGACGGCCGGGCCTTTCTCCGCCCCGACGGCGGGACGCGGGACGGCGCTTTCGGGCGGTGCCAGGCCGTCCCGGGTTTCGGTGTGGTCCCGGCGGCGGCCAGGCGTCT